>JBGTKD010000147.1:0-33863 GCA_041744795.1 Acidimicrobiia bacterium | reverse complement strand
GGCGCTGCTGGTGCGGCGGGTGCCGTGACCGAGACCGTGGGAACCGTCGTCGTCGTCGTCGTTGTGGTGGGAGGGGCTGTGGTGGTGGTTGTGGTGGGCGGCGCGGTCGTGGTCGTCGTGGTTGCTACCACCTTCGACTTCATGAACATCACAGTCACATACATTTTGCCTTCTGCGTCATGACCGACCCCCACACCGACCTTGTCGAAGTCGCCGAGGATGTTCGCCTTATGCGAAGGCGACGCCATGAAAGCCTGGTGGAGAACCGAGGCGTTGCCTCCTCTGCCGACGTTCTCTCCGAGAGTCACCCAGCCGGTGGTTACTGCGGACAACTCGGCTGAAGTGGAGTGAAAGATCGAATTGGTGGGGATCATCTTGGCGGTGTGGTTGCGGGCTCCGACCACGAGGTCGCCTTGGACGCTGAGAGCGGCGAGTCCGGCCGCGCTACGGCTCTGGTTGATGTATGACACAAACTCAGATTCCGCGGACGGGGAAGCCAATGCCACTGCTGTAGATCCTGCGAAAACCAGAATCCCTAGCGTGAGAGCGAAGAAGCGCCGTACTGCCATGTGCGTACATATCGGTCACTTAATGTGGCGACTTGACCGCTGAGTGTGGGTATCGCGCAAAGATCTTGGCTCAAATGCCGAAAATCAGTTCCCTCAGGTTCACGGTGCTGAAAGCATGCGTTTCGAGATCAATCCGGAGCGAACCCAGGCGCAGCCCCTGCATGCCTTCGCCAGCGTTGGTCGCGACTCGCAAGACTTCTTCTCGGTATTCGAGTCGCCCCAGCCCGAGACACCCGCCGGACCCGTCCTGAACGCCGACGAGCACCCCGTCCAGCCGGTTGAGATCAAGTCCCATCGGAAGGGTGGGAGCGAAGACCGTCTCGCGCACCCGCCACCGATCCAGCGGTTCGGTAAAGGCCGCGACAAACCCCAGGGTGCGGGCCGCTGCCCGGGAGTCGGGGGCGCTGGGTGGAATGTCAGGGTCGGCGGGGACCGCCAACACCTCTGAGGCGAAGAAGCGGCGGAGCATTCCGATGACCGGCTCGAGCTCTCCGCCGCGTTGCAAAGCGATGACAAGGTCGGGTCGGATCAGCTCGACCTTGTGGTACTTGAGCGTCTGACCGATGACACCCGAGATCGTGCCTGTCGTGTCGACGATCACGAGATCCGCCTCCTCCGCTCCTGCCTGGGCGAGGGCGGTGGTGGCGATCACGTGTTGAAGTACGAGGCGGTCAGGCGAGATCCCCCCGACGAAGTGCAGTCGGTCGGCTACTGCCCGATTCTCGATGTCGGCCGAGGTTCGGAGGAACTTCAGCCCCACACACGTGGGGGGCCCGATAGTCGAGTTCCCGATGTCGGCATCGACGAGCGCCACAGTTCGACCCCGGGCAAGTGCCTCCCGAGCGATCGCCACCGCCATGGTCGACTTCCCGGTGTCCATCCCACCGATAAGGAATACCGAAGACGCAGCAGCCGCCCGCGCAATCGGATCTGAATTGGAGATTGGCGGCATGGCGCGATCGTACTGTCGGCACAGGGCTTGGCTTTCGGGCTCGGCAACCGAGGAGGCTCCGGTCACCTTCTAGTCTGCGACCGTGCCACCGTTCATTAGCTTTCTCTCAGACTTTGGCTCCGACGACGAGTTCGTGGGCGTCGTGCACGGAGTTATTGGCCGCCTCTCTCCCGAAGTGAGGGTGATCGACATCACCCATTCGATCCGCCCTGGCAATGTGAGAGCAGGCGCCCTCGCCCTCACCCGCGCCGTTCAGTACCTTCCGGAAGGTGTGGTCCTGGCTGTGGTCGACCCTGGGGTCGGAACCGGCCGGCGAGCTATCGCCGCCCGCACCGCTTCAGGGGTCTTCGTCGGACCCGACAACGGCCTTCTTGGTCCGGCGGTTGCGATGGTGGGGGGCGCTGACAGGATCGTCTCAATCGAAAACCCTGAGATGCGCATTCCCTCGGCGGGTGAGACCTTCCACGGACGCGACGTCTTTGGACCGGCCGCAGCTCTCCTTGCTTCTGGGGAAGCGTCTCTGGACGACTGCGGCCCGGAGGTTTCACCCGATGAGGTCACCCCGCTCCTGCTTCCTTTGCCCGAGATCGAAGCGGGAACCATCACTGCGACTGCCTGGTGGATCGACCGTTTTGGCAACGCACAGACGAACGTCTCGCCCGAGGACATGTCACTTGCCGGTATCTCGCCCGACGTGACTGTCACGGTGAGAGTGGGATCGTCCGAATACGAAGTGGCCTGGGTTAGCTCCTACGGCGAGGTGGCAGAAGGCGATGCACTCATCCACGTGGACGGATCAGGGCTGATGGCTCTGGCGGTGCGTGGGGGGAGTGCCTCTGAGACGCTGCGCATCTCGGAGGGCCAGGCCGTCAAATTGCTGGGTTGAGCAGCGAGTAGACCTGAAACCCGCCGACGACCATCAGCACCAACAGGAGCACTGCGATAACGATGGCGGTTGCTGGACGCATGACGTTCGGGAAGCTAACAGCGCTGCAGCAGTTCGGTTCAGGAGGCGTCCCTGACGCGACGAAGCCTCCCGGGGCAGGGAGGCTTCGTCTGACGAAGAAGGGGGCTCCACCGTGGGGCGGGCTGGGAGGCTATCCGATCACACCTAGGGTCTTGAACGTGCCCTTGGCATGAACTGGTAGAACCGTTCCTCCTTCGTTGGGACAGTTTTACCTGCCCCGTGCCATTCTAGATCGGTCCCCTTTAAGGCAACCTTGAACAGATTCTCGATCGAATTCTTGAAACGTCCCGAATGTCATCTTTGCGATGAGGCAGCCCCTCTGGTCAGGCGAGCAGCCAGACTGGCCGGGATGAAGGTGGTTGAGGTCGACATCGATCTCGACGACGACTTGGTCCGGGACTACGGGCTGAGAATCCCAGTGGTGCGCTTGGCTGGTGACACCGTTGCCGAGGGCCGGATCAGCCCTGTTCGACTGTGGTGGAGCCTGATCCTCGCGAGATTCCGCCGCTGATCAGCCTGATCGTCTCATTAGGCCAGCTTCAGCCTCGCCCTGAGTCTCGTCCCCGTCCGCATCCGGATCGACACTGTCCGTATCGCCGTCGGCAGGCTCCTCCGCCTCGACGAGACCGCAATCGACAAAAGTCTGTTCGGGGTCTGCCCCACCGAAGCGGATGCGCTCGAACGCCACGACCGAGGCGAGTTGTTCGTCGGTCAGTCCGGCGAATCCAGGCATGACGCCACCACCGCCCACCGGCTTGCCAAGATCTCCGTAGGTTGCAATGCCCTGGTCTCGATAGCCGTTGGTCCCCAGCCTTACCCAGTCCATGTGGTCTAGACAGGAGGTAAATACTGCGTTGATTGCTCCGAAGGCAGGACCGACGCCGCCTTCGCCGTTGACACCGTGACACCCGGCGCATCCGGGATATTGCGCCTCCCCAATAGCGAGGAACTGGGCCCCTCCTGATCCGCCTGCGGACCTTCCTTCAAAGGCGCTGCCGTCACAGTTCTGGAGGTCACCGGTGACGAAGTTCGCCTGCAAGAGAATGCCGCCATCGTCACAGACGGCGTCGGCCGAACCGGCGCCCGAGAGGTACAGAAGGCCGAAGGCTGGGACGAGGAAGAAAGCTACTGCCAGCCAACGGGGCACAGCCGCCAGGGTTCGTTCGGCGATTCCCATTGTCGGGACCGAGATGACCACTGGATGATCCAAAGCTTCGCGGGGGGTCACCTCCCTCGGGGCTGCGATCGGCTCGATGACCCCTGCGGCGGCAGGTTGGGCGGCTGGTTCTTCCGCTGCTTCCGGTGTGGTGACGGCAGGGGCCGTGTCCTCGGGGGTGTCTGGCTCGGTCTGGGCGGGGGGCGGAGCGGCTGCGGCGGGGGCAGCCGGGGCGGATTCGCCTCCGGCCCAGGCGTTTAGAACGTCGTCGGTGTTGGATCCGGCGGCTTTGGCGCGTGCTTCTGCGGAGCGCTTCACCAGCGCTTCGGGCACACCCATCTTCTCGGCTGCGGAAGCTAGGAACTCACTCATTTCGATTCCATCAGATATGCGACGAGGGCATCGAGTTCGACTTGACCCAGTCCACGGTAGGCCGGATGGCCCGAGCCTCCATCGAGGAGCATGTACAGGTCGGCGTCAGTGTCGGTCCGAGACCCGATGTGCGCCAGATCGGGTCCGATGCGGCGGATTCCGATGACCTGATTCGAATCGGACATGCTGACTCCGCCAAGCCCCGCATCGGCGACGATTGGTCGCACGACCTGGGTGTGGCAGGCCGCGCAACCTTCCGAGCGAAAGACGTCGCGACCATCGAGAGCGAATTGGGAGTAGGCGAACTCGCTCGTATAGGCGCCGCTCGATTCCTCTGGCGTCGAGGCAACGGCGAAGCCGACGAGCAGCGAGAGAGCCAGGAGCGCCAACGCCCCGAGCATGGCGCCCGCCAGCCGATCGTTCCGGCCGACGAGGACGGGAGGAATGGTTGATCGAGGCGCTCTAGCCATCGCGGCGGCGGGTTGGGCGGCTGGTTCTTCCGCTGGCTCCGGTGTGGTGACGGCAACGGACGTCTCTTCTGTGTCCTCGGGGGTGTCTGGCTCGGTCTGGGCGGGGGCCGCGGCGGGTGGTGGAGCGACCGCGGCGGGGGCGGATTCGCCTCCGGACCAGGCGTTTAGAACGTCGTCGGTGTTGGATCCGGCTGCTTTGGCGCGGGCTTCTGCGGAGCGCTTCACCAGCGCTTCGGGCACTCCCATCTTCTCAGCTGCGGAAGCTAGGAACTCACTCATGCGGGCTGGTCCACGAGGATCTCTTGGGCAGTGGCGGTGCCGGAGGTGATGGTCCGGTACACGTTCAGCACAAACAACAACTGGGAAAGCATGGCGCCGATGCCGGTCAGCACCGCCAGGCCCGCGAACAGACCGGATGGCCCCGCGATGTCGCGCCACGCTTCCGGGCCTAATGCCGAGAAGGCTCCGCCGGTCATGCCGACGCCCGCCGTCACACCCGAGAGGATCAGTAACAGCCCGGTGCCTCCCACAAACCACATCGTCCAGCGCACCTGGCGTCTGGCGGCGCCACGGTCTGCGAGTAGCCGACCGGTCATCGCAGGCAGTGTCTGGTAGGCCCACGCGGCCACAAACATGCCGCCCACTCCGAACAGCGTCAGATAGAGAATTCCGTCCCAGTAGGCCGTGAATGAGACGAGGGCCGCCGCTGACTCAAAGGTGGCAACCGATGTAGCGACACCGGCGACGAGCATGAAGACGAGGCCACCTGCCAGAGCTCCGAGGGCTGGCCGCTCTTCAATCTCGGACCAGTCGCGACCCACCGTCTGGGCTATGCCAACACCGTTGGCGAGAGCGGCCACAGGGAGAGCCAGCGTGAACGCCGCGCCAACCTGGCCCAGCCACGATGGCAGCGGAGCGAAGGCGATTTGTGCCGGGCCTGCCCAGATCCCGGCGAACAGGAGAGAGAGGAACCCGGCCCTGGCGAGGTGGCGATTCGCAAGCGGGTTGGCAGTCGCCCTGACTGCGACGAAGTATCCGATGCCGACACCCATCGTCGTGACCCACAAGGTGGCGAACCCGGCGATGAACAGCACCTCTTGCAGTGCCAGTCGCAGTCCGCTGGCGGTCGGGATGGCGGCCAGGAAGCCGAGGACAGGTAGTGAGACCATGCCGCCGCCGACGAACCAGAGAGTTGGGAACACGCTCGTTTCTGTGCGGTTGCGGATCGTCTGGATCGTCACGGCGAGCGGGATCAAGAGAGCGAGCGCAATCAGCAGGTCGAGCCACCACGGAAGACCGAGTGGACCTCCGCCATCACCCAGTCCGATCGCCAGGGCGCCGACTCCGGCCAGTGAGAGCCCGCCGACCGCCCACGCTCCGAGACTGGCGAGATTCTCGTTCCACAGTCGCGTGCCCGTAAGGCGCGGGAGCACGTGATATGCGGCGCCTATGAACGCCACGGCCAGCCAACCGATGATGATCGACGTGAGAGCCATCGGAAGTATGCGCCCGAAACCGAGCACGCCGCTTAGGGCGTCGGGAAACACTCTGGCGGCCAGAGCGAGGAGGGTGAGAATCGAGCCAAGTCCGAGATGGACGCTCGACACCAAAAGATGCGTCACGGCCGCCCGGTCGTGACCATCTACCTGTGTTGTCGCAGACACCGCTGCCGCCACGACGCTCCTGTTTGAGAGACGGCGGGGAGGATAACCACATGGCGGTCACCTCTCGGCAGCCAAAGCGACTTCAGGCGCCCTCTGCTTTGTGGTACAAATCTGGCCGTACACAGGCCGGTTGCTCTGAGCACCGCCGAAAACCTGAGGGGTCATGTACCGACTCGCGGAACTCACTGACAGTCAGCGCCTAAAGGCAGGGACCGCCCTGCTGGCTCTGGGCACGCTCCTCATGGGCCTTGCCGTGGTCTGGGTCCACTACGCAGGCTTGCCGATCAACGAGTTCGTCAACGGCGAGTTCGTGCCCTACATCGTTACGCCGGCTTTTTTCAATGAGATCCCTCGCGGTTGGCTGCCCAAGAGCATCGGATACCTGGCGGCGTTCGGCGCCTCCCAAATGATGGTGCTCGGCGGATTCTTCCTGTGGGTCCTCAACAAGCCGATGACCTGGGCGCGTGCCTCGATCGCCGCCACTCTGACTTGGTTGGAGATGGTCATCCTGTTTGGAATCGTTCCGTCCGAGTGGCTCAACCTCTCCCAAACGGATCTCGACTGGTCGCCGCAGAAAGTGGCACTCACGCTGCCGCCGTGGCTCGTTTTGGGCAACCAAATTGATATCAGTTACGCAGCCCTCAAAGACGCTATCTCCGCCGGTTACAACACAGGCCTCCTGGCCGCTGGGCCGGTGTTCGCGATCATGATCCAGAAGATCAAGCACGGCCGTCCTGCCGCAACTGTGGTCGAAGAGCCCAAGTCGCCCTACGGCCGGACCTTGCGGAAGGGTGACGTCTGATGCCGCGAGGTGTCGTCGATGAGACTCCGCCCTTCCGAGACGACTACCAACTGGCGTTGGTGGAAGGCGACTACTTCACCGACAAGCTTCGACCCAAGCAGTTCTTGCACATCGATCAGGCCGAGTGCATTCTCTGCGAGGGCTGCGTCGACATATGCCCGTGGAAGTGCATTCACTACCTCTCAATGGACGCCATCACCGAGTCAGTCAACGTCGACAATCCCGGTGACGATCCGACGAACTTCGGCTTCTTCGTGGTCGACGAGAATGAGTGCACGCGGTGCGCCTTGTGCATCGACCGGTGTCCGACCAATGTCATCAGCCTGGGTAAGTTCGAGGGCTCGCTGAGCCAGCAGGCACAGGAGTTGGGTTTGAACGCAGCCCCGTGGGAAGTTGACACAGGGCAAAGGGACTTCAAGAACGGTTACGCCTACGGGATGCGCTGGTAGGAGGACGAGTGGCGAACGGGAACGAAAAGACGGGACTTCGGGACAAGATCCGGGAGAAGACTGCGGAGGCAAGCGACAAGTTCGCCAAGTCGCAGTTCGTGGACTCCGTCCTGCGGCCCGGTTCGCCGTTCAAGAAGGGCTACACCGACAGCCCGAGAAACCGGTCATACGTCGTCATGAACAACGTGCTGTACCACCTGCATCCTGTGAAGGTGAAGCGTCATGGCGTCAAGTTGTCCTACACGCTATGTCTCGGCGGTCTCAGTTTCTTCCTGTTCATCCTCCTGACGATCACCGGCATCTTTTTGATGTTCTATTACGCGCCGACTGCCGATCGGGCCTATGCCGACACAATGGCGCTTTCGACTGACGTCGCGTTTGGAACCCTGGTCCGCAACATGCACCGCTGGGGCGCCCACCTGATGGTGCTCACCGTGTTCCTCCATATGAGCCGGGTCTTCTACCACGGTGCCTACAAGCCGCCGCGCGAGTTCAACTGGGTGATCGGCGTGATCCTCCTGCTTCTGACGCTGCTGCTGTCGTTCACCGGCTACCTGCTGCCCTGGGACCAGCTCGCGCTGTGGGCTGTCACGGTGGGAACCAACATGGCCGGCTTCGTTCCGGTAGTCGGTGACCAGGTCAAGTTCGGCCTCCTGGCTGGCGTCGAAGTCACGGCGGGCACCCTGCTCCGCTGGTATGTACTCCACGTCCTCTTCTTCCCGTTCATAATCGTCATCTTCATGGCCGTTCACTTCTGGCGTGTCCGCAAGGACGGCGGAATCTCTGGACCGCTCTAAAGGGAGCTCAATATGGCTGACATCCCAGAGAGCCTTCTCCGCAGATCGGCGGAGGCCAAAGCCAAGGCCCTTGGCGTTCCGGTCGAGCAGATCCTCGCTGAGATGAAGGGCGAGGCGCCGCCCACGCCGCCCCCTCCTGCCGCCCCTACCGAGTCAGAGGCGCATGAGGACGCCGCTGGAGTCGGCCCCGAGCCCGAACCGGTCGAGGAGGTTCCACCGGCAGACGGACCCGAAGAGGAGCCCGAGTCCGATTTCGTGGCACGGGAACTCGAGCCCGAGCCGGCGGCGGCAGAGCCCGAGCCTGCGGCGACAGAGCCCGAGCCTGCGGCTGAATCAGACACTGCTGGTGCGGAGCCCGAGCCTGCGGTGACAGAGTCCGAGCCTGAGTCCGAAAGCCAACCCGCCGCTGTGGCGACTGCCACCGAGGACACGCCGGTCGACCCCGCGCCGAACGGAGCCCCCAACGGGGCCCGCCAGGCGGCGACAGTCAGCGCTCGTCCCGTCGCGCCTCCCAAGAACATTCCGGAAGGGGTGCGCACCCAGCGTCTGCTCACAGTCGTCAAGGCGAGGGCGATTCAGAACGTAAAGGCCGAACCTCAGGACAAGGTCAACACCTGGCCGCATCTGATGATCGCCGAGTTCACCGCCATCCTGGCGATGACCGCCTTCCTCTTGATCCTGTCGGTGATCCTCCAGGCTCCGCTGCTCGAACCGGCCAACTTCAACGCCACTCCCAACCCGTCGAAGGCGCCGTGGTACTTCCTGGGGTTGCAGGAACTGCTGTCGTACTTCGACCCGCAGATCGCCGGCGTGACCGTCCCCACCATCGTCGGCCTTGTGGGGTTCATGATGATCCCCTACGTCGACAAGAACCCTTCGAATAAGCCGTCAGATCGCAAGTTCGCCATCATGTTCTACACGATTTTCCTGACCGGCTCCGCCGTTCTCACGATCATCGGGGTCTTGTTCAGAGGTCAGGGGTTCAACTTCGCATATCCTTGGCGTGACGGCGTGTTCTTCGACGATCTCAAGGACTGGGTGCATTTCGAATGAGTGCCGAGAGCCTTCTTCTCATCGGCGTGGCTTTGATAGCCGTGGCTGCTGCAGTGGCGGCTTTCGCCATCGCCTGGAGGCGTTCCGGCGGCGACTGGCGCGGCCGGGTTTCTTCCGAGACTCGGGCAGCTGACCGTCCCAGGGTCCTAGACCTCCCCTCTGTTCCTGTGGTTGATTTCGACGAACCGGAGCTCGAGCCTTCCGCAGGTGGAATGGCCGAACCCGGAATCGAATCTGAACAGGCTGTTTTGTCGGAGTCGGGTCCGGTAGCCGTGGCGGTTGCAACCGAGCAACGGCTCGTCGAGGCGTCGCCCGAGGAGGCAGGCGTAACTCGCCGTCAGTTCTTCAATCGGGCACTCGGCTCGGTGTTCGGGGCTTTCTCGGGGATGCTCGGGCTCAGCTTTCTCGCCTTCCTTTGGCCGAGGATCTCCGGAGGTTTTGGCTCGGATGTGAACGCTGGCGCGGTGCGGGATCTGCTCGCTCAAGCGATCAACGACGACGGCTCCGTCACCCCCGTGTTCATTCCTGAGGCACGTGCGTACGTCGTTCCTTCGCCTTCCGTCTTGTCAGAGGACTACATCGGTAAGAGCGTGGAGGTCGGAGGGGTGATGGCGCTGTTCCAGCGTTGCGTCCACCTCGGCTGTCGAGTCCCCTGGTGTGGGCCCTCTCAGGGGTTCGAATGCCCCTGTCACGGCTCGAAGTACAACAGCATCGGTGAGTACAACGCCGGACCTGCTCCCCGCAATCTCGACCGTTTCGTGATCGAGATGAACCCGGCGGACGAGTTGATCATCAAAACCGGGTCGGTCATCCAGACCCCGCGATCCCTCGAGCCGTCCGTCGAGTATCCGCAGGGCCCGTCCTGCATCGGTGTGGGCTGATGGATTCGTCAGTAGTCATCACGATCGTCGTCATCGCGGCCGTTGCCTGGCTGGCGTTCCTGGGAGTGTCCGCTCTGCGCAGCCGCGGCCCCGAGGAGATTCCTGCCAACCTCGCCCCCGCGGAGTCCGACGACGTGATGGAGACCAAGCGTCTCGAGCGATCCCAGCAGGCTGCCGTGCTCCTATCCGCGTTCCTAGCCATAGGACTTCCCTTGTATTACTTGGGCGAGACGAACCGTCAGGATGGCTTTGTGGCTCAGTTCGACGCCGAGTCGGTTACTCGTGGCGAGCACCTGGTCGAGGAGTTTGCTTGCTATAGCTGCCACGGACCGGAAGGCTCCGGTGGAGTCGCTGCTTACGTCGAGAAGCGGACCGGCGCAACGGTGAGTTGGTTAGCACCTCCCCTCAACAACGTCTTCTACCGGTATGACCGGGACGCGGTCCGCTACTGGATTACCTACGGCCGGGGCAACTCACCGATGCCACCGTGGGGACTTGCTGGTGGTGGCCCGCTGAACGAGGCCCAGGTCGAAGATGTCATCAACTATCTGGAAGCCAACCAGGTTCCTCAGGCAGTGTCGGCCAACGCCGTAGAGGCCAAGCTGCGGGTGGCCCTCGAGGAACTCGCCGGAGCCGAGGCTTCGATTGATAGCGCCATTCTCAACCAGCGCCAGCTGATCGCCAGTCTCCAGCGTTCCACGGAGATGGCTCCGATCGCCGTCGAACTTGCGGCGACGGCGAGAGCCGCCCTCGACAACGCAGGCGACGGCCTCGACACAGACGGCGACGGCCTGAGCGACAGCGCAGAGCAGGCTCTATCGGAGTTATCCGCCCGGGCAGCTGAGGCATTCTCCCTCCCCGGTCTGGAACCGATAGCGCTCGACCCGGAGAACCCGGCCACTGACGGCACCTCCGATGCCGACAAGGTGGCGGCGCTGATCGATGCGCTCACGACACTGGCTGAAGGACCGGCTCCGATAGTCGCCGTGCAGTTGGAGGCGATCCAGAATGCTCTGGATGCCGGCGGCGACGACACCGACGGTGACGGCATTCCCGACGCGGCAGAAGCCCTGATCGTGGCCCAGGTTGACGCAGCTCGGACGGCGGTGCTTCCCTCCGAGATCCGGGTTGTGCAACTCGACCCGACCAACCCAAGCTCGGTCGGAGGCGAACCCGACCGTGTGACTGCCACCCGGGTTGTCTCCGGTCTCCAGTCGTTGGCTTTGAATCTCGAAGTACAGCGCAACAACCTCGATTCGCTTCGGGTACCGGCGGAACAGGCGTTGGAGAACCTGTTGAATGCGAAGGAGCAAAGAGCGTGGGACTTCGACTTCCAGGGAATCGCTGACCACGCATTCGGTGGCGACGTAGAGACAGCGCGCCGAGTCGTCGGCCTGTACCAGTCGAACTGTGCCCGTTGCCACACCTCCGGCTACTCCGCAGGCGTCGAGTTCGCACAAGAGGCGGGTTCGGGAGGCTTTGCCCCTGCGCTGTGGGATGGCAGACCGGCGGTTCAGTTCCTCAGCGACGATGACCTGGTCGACTTCCTCATTCGTGGCGCAACTGCAAATGTCCCATACGGCGTGAACGGTTTCGGTAACGGCCAGATGCCTGCCTTCGGGGCGACCCTGTCCAGCGAAGACCTCGCCAATCTGGCCCACTGGCTGCGAGCAGGCAATCTCACCGGGATGGGAGCTAACTGATGCGTGAACTGATGCGCGACCTGCTTTCGGCCAATCTGTTCGTCACAGGCATCATCCTGACGGCGGCATCTGTCGTGATCTTCTTTGGTTCCGTCTACCTGCTGAACTACACGAACCTCGGCAAGCGTCTCGCTTTCCTTGTCACGGGAGCCGGGATCTTCGGCTGGAGCACCATCGGATCGCTGCTGTTCGTGATCTACGCCCCGCGTGGCCCTCGTCCGGAGAACATCGAAGGTCTCAACGCTTTCGAAATCCGGATCATCCCGATCGCCTACACGCTTGTCTCGTTCATCCTGTTCCTGATGTTCATCGTCGCGATGAATCAGTACGAGGAGTCCCAAGAGCAGGCCTGACGGTCAGTGTGTCAGGTAGTAGCTGAGAATCCGGAACTCGGTTGACAGGTCGACGTTCCTCACAACGACGCCTGCTGGGACGTCTACGTTCACGCTCGCGAAGTTGAGGAGTGCGCCGATCCGAGCCTCGACCATGGCCTCCGCAACCTTCTGGGCAGAACCCACCGTGGTAGCGATGACCCCGATCTCATATGGAGTGAGAATCGCGTCAGCGACCAGGTCTTCAACGTTCCGGACCGGCAATCCTCCGATAAACGCCCCAATGCGCCGAGGGTTCTTGTCGTAGACGGCAGTGATTTCGAATCCCGTAGCCGCGAATCCCCCGTAGCCCGCGAGCGCAGTTCCCAGGTTGCCAGCACCGACGAGGGCTACCCGTCGCGTCTTGTCGAGGCCCAGCGCCCGCTTGATGGCGGTGGCCAGCAAGTCGATGTCGTATCCGACACCTCGTGTCCCCGAGTACCGGAGATGGGAAAGATCCTTCCGCACCTGCACGGCAGTGCCGCCGGTTGCCCGGGCAATGTCCTCAGATCCCACCGTGCCGGCGCCGAGTCCCACTTCCTCCAGATAGCGGAGGTAGGTCGGGAGGCGGCGAACAGTGGCGCCCGGAAGCTTTTCGAGTTCGGTCACCACCGGATGAGAACCTCGTCGAGGGGCTTTCTGGCGAGGTCTGGTACGACACAGCCTTCGGCTGGATAGCCGACAGGCATGAGGACGAACGGACGCTCGTTGTCCGGACGATCGAGGATCGAATTGAGAAATCGCATGGGTGACGGCGTGTGCGTGAGCGTGGCGAGGCCAATTCGGTGCAAGGCCGAGATGAACAGGCCGGTAGCGATCCCGACGCTCTCCTTGACGTAGTAGTGGTGCTGGCGGGAGCCGTCCTCACGGACGCCGTATCGCTGCTCGAATAGGACTACGAGCCACGGCGCCGTTTCGAGGAAGGGCTTGAGCCAATCGGTGCCTAGGGGGGCGAGAGCCGACTGCCACTCCTCGTTCATCCTCCCTCCGAGGTAGTTCTCGCGCTCCTCTTCCTCGGCTGCCTCCCGGATGGTCCGCTTCTTCTCCGGGTCGCCCACGAGCACAAAAGTCCACGGTTGCATGTGGGCACCGGATGGCGCGGTGGACGCGGTCCGCACCGCCCATTCGATGGCCTCTGCGGGTACCGGATCGGAACTGAAGTCCCTGACGCTGCGACGGGAATCTGCTTCTGCGTGAATCGCCCGTCCCCTCTCGATCATCTTGGTCGGATCGACCCGCGACGACTGGTATGGGACGAACCCGCTGACATTTCGATCGGACATGAACAGGAAGGTACCTGTCCGATTCTCTGATTCCCGATTCCAACTTCTATTCTCGATGGGGATGGAACTCGTCGACTACCTGCCGATCGCAGTCATGTTCGTGCTGGCTGGAGGCTTCGTCGTTATTTCGTTGACCGTGTCGAAGCTATTCTCGCCTTCCAATCCGTCCGCCGAGAAGAACGCTCCTTACGAGTCCGGAATCCTTCCAGAGAGTGAGCCGTCCCAGAGGTTCCCGGTGAAGTTCTATCTGGTGGCGATGTTGTTCGTGGTGTTCGACGTCGAGATCATTTTCCTGTTCGCCTGGGCGTCGCGTTTCAACGATCTCGGGTGGTTCGGCATCGGAGCCATCTTCATCTTCAGCTTCTTTGTCCTTGAGACGCTCGCATATGTCTGGAAGCGCGGCGCTTTGGACTGGAACGTGTCCGATCGCGATGTAGCGCGTACTTGATGTCAGACCTCCCTCGTCCCCCCGGCATCCTCATGTCCACGGTCGAAATGGCTGCCAGGTGGGCGGCTACCCGGTCGATGTTCCCTGCAACTTTCGGCCTGGCTTGCTGTGCCATCGAAATGATGGCCACCGGTACAGCCCGTTACGACTTGGCACGTTTCGGGATGGAGGTCTTTCGCGCCTCTCCGCGCCAGGCCGACCTGATGGTCGTCGCAGGACGTGTCAGCCAGAAGATGGCACCCGTATTGCGCCAGGTCTATGACCAGATGCCGGATCCGAAGTGGGTGATCTCGATGGGTGCTTGCGCCTCGACCGGTGGGATGTTCAACAACTATGCCTTGGTGCAGGGCGTCGACCAGATCGTTCCTGTCGACATCTACGTTCCAGGTTGCCCACCCGGTCCGCAAAGCCTCATGCACGGGATTCTGACTTTGCACGACAAGATCATGTCCGGTGAGATCCTCCGACATGGAGCGGTGTCACCGTGAGCGACGAGACCGAAACGGAAGCCGAAGCTCCGGAGCCCCGGCCCCTCCCCGAGAACGCCATCATCCGCTCACTCGTCGAGATGTTCGACGACGCCGAGTGGATGCTGTCGTCTGGCCAGGATGTCGTTCGTGTCCCTGCCGAACGCTTCGCTGAATTCGGCTTGGCTGCCAAGGAAGCCGGCTTCGAGGTCTGCGCTGATGTCACAGCAGTCGATTGGTTCCGCAACCGCAGGGTCCGGTTCGATGTCGTCGCCAATCTTCTTTCGCATTCTCATTTGTTGCGTCTTCGCGTGATCGCCGGAGTGGGGGGAGACGAACCCTCGGTGCCTTCGTTGACGCCGATCTGGCCGGGGGCGAGTTTCGCCGAACGCGAGGTCTACGACATGTTCGGGATCACTTTCGAGGGCCATCCGGACCTCACCCGCATTCTCATGCCGGACGACTGGGTCGGTTTCCCGCTTCGCAAGGACTTCTCCGTGGGCTCGGTTCCCGTTCAGTTCAAGGACTCCAACAAGGTCATCTGATATGAGCGATATCACCACAGAAGAGTCACCTGACATGAGCGATGTCACCACAGAAGAAGAACTGGAAACGGTCGACATGTGGGTGTCGGGCACCGAGGAGCCGGAGCCACGCGGCTGGGACACCGCCGCCACCGACGAAGGCGCCCAGAAGATGCAGGTCACTGAGACAGGCGCTCGGCTCCGGGAACAACTCGGCACCGTGCTCGACGACGAGACAGATACCGATATCGGTCCGGACGATGAGCGGATGCTTCTCAACATGGGTCCCCAACATCCGTCTACCCACGGAGTCCTCCGCCTTCAGTTGGAGCTTGACGGGGAGGTCGTCAGGCGAACGAAGCCGATCATCGGTTACCTGCACACCGGCATGGAGAAGACAGCCGAGACACTCTCGTACATGCAAGGTCCGACCAACGTGACACGGATGGACTACCTGGCTCCTTTCCACAACGAGCTTTGCTACTCGCTGGCGGTCGAGCGGCTTCTGGGCATCGAAGTTCCCGAACGCGCTCAAGTGATGCGAATCCTGCTGACTGAGCTCAATCGGATCTCCTCCCACCTCGTCGCCCTGGCAACCAACGGCATGGATATCGGGGCGCTCGCTCTCATGATGTACGGGTTCCGTGAACGCGAGCAGATCCTCGACTTCTTCGAGAAGACGTCAGGTTTGCGGATGAATCACAACTTCATCCGTCCGGGCGGCCTGGCCGCTGACCTGCCGTCGGGTTGGCGACAGGACGTGACTGACATCCTGGAAATGCTCCCTGCTCGTCTCGGCGAGTACGACGACCTGCTGCAACACAACCCGATATGGCTCGAGCGGACCAAGGACGTCGGGGTCATCACCGCTGATGAGTGTCGGGCATTTGGGATCACGGGTCCGATCCTGCGAGCGACAGGCGTGAAGTGGGATCTACGCAAGGCCTTCCCATATTCGGGGATCGAGACATACGAATTTGATGTCCCAGTTGGCGAGAGCGGGGATGTCTACGACCGTTACCGAGTGCGTGTCGATGAAATCGTCGAGTCGATGAAGATCGTCGAACAGGCGATGGACCGGATGCCGAAAGGCGACTATCGAGTCGACGACCGGAAGATCACTCCTCCGCCCAGGGCTCGTATCAACGAGTCGATGGAAGCCCTCATTCACCACTTCAAGATTTTCACCGAAGGCTTCACCGTCGCTCCCGGCGAGACATACGTCGCGGTCGAGTCTCCGCGAGGAGAACTCGGGTGCTACCTGGTGTCCGAGGGCGGGGGCAAGCCATGGAGGATGCACACCCGCGCCCCTTCATTCTTCAACCTCCAGGCGTTGCCAATCATGATGGCCGACTCCCTGGTGGCTGACACCGTCGCCACGATCGCGTCACTCGATCCGGTCATGGGAGACGTCGACCGCTGAACTCCCTCGACGTCAGTCGCGCAGATCTTCGAGGACCACCATCGCCGCGTTGCGCCCGTTGACTCCCATCACGCTTCCGCCCGGATTTGTGCCAGCCCCGCACAGGTAGACACCGTCGAGTCCCGTTCGGTAGGGCAGTCGGTTCTCCCACATGTGATCAGGGAGGATCTCACCCTGGAATATGTGGCCCCCCGTGAGACCAATCGACTCCTCGATGTCAGGCGGACCCTGAACGCGGATCTCTTCGACGAGGTCGGGGAACGAGGGCGCGAACCGAGCGATGGACCGAACCACCACCTCGCCGACCTCCGACCGATGTTCGTCCCAGGATCGCCCGTCCGCCCAGTCGTACGGGACGTATTGACAGAAAGCCGACAGCACATGCTTGCCGGGTGGAGCGATCGACGGGTCGTAAGGGGTCTGGAAGTAGAGCTCACACCAGATCTCGTCGGCGATCTCACCGCCGCGAGCCACCAGGTAGGAGTCGTTCAGGGCCTCTGCGCTGCGGACAATCTCCACCTGGGCGTTTGTGGCGTGATCGGGCCCGAAACTGGGCAGCGCCGCGAGAGCGAAGGTGACCTTGACGGTGGCGCTTTCTATGGGTGTTCGGTCGACCCTGGCCGAGAACGTCGCATCTCCGATCAGTCGGGCGGTCCGAACCGGGTCGGCGTTGGCCACCACCACTGCAGCCGCGATGTCGGTCCCGTTGGCAAGCACCACTCCCGAACCCGGCACGATCCGACTGACCTCGATATCGGTTGCAACGACGGCTCCCGCCTCTTCTGCGGCGCTCGCCAGGGCGATCGACACCGCTCCCATTCCACCCATCACGAACCCCCACTCGCCGGGCACGCCTTCCTGTCTGCCGCAGGAGTGGTGGAAGTCGACGAAGGCAGTGCCGGGGTCGAAGGGGGAGGCGTTCGTGCCAATGACCCCTTGGCCGGCATATGCCGCGATCATCCTGTCGTCTGTGAAAAACCGCCGAAGGCTCTCCACTTGTGAGTCGCTGAACATTGTCGCCAGGGCCACCTCGTCGCCCGCCAGCCGGCGCTCGATCTCGGCGCGGGTCGGGTCAGGGTCAAGCCATAGATCCCGATCGTCCGATGGCCGGAGCGCATTACGCATCCGATCGAACAGGGCATTGCGAGCCAGCCAGCCTTCGGCATGGTCAGGTGCGAAGGCCTCTATGGAGCGGATCGTGGACGGGTCATCGTTCCAGACCGTGAGGGAGTGACCGTCTTCGAAAGGGACAAAGTACGAGGGGTCTCCCATCACGATCTCCAGTCCGCGGGCTCGCAGACCGAGGTCATCGATCACGCGGTCATGCAGCAGCCCTGCGAGATATGCGCACGGGGAGATCACGTATCCCGGCCACATTTCTTCGAGAGTGGCCGCCCCGCCGATCCGGTCGCGTCGCTCGAGGACGAGGACCGACTTGCCGGCTCGCGCCAGGTAGGCGGCAGCGGTCAGACCGTTGTGGCCGGCACCGACCACGACGACATCCCACTTCCGATCCAGACTGGATGCGTCCCGCGAACGGGTCAGTTCGTCGACGCTCATGATCGAAGCTCCGCTAGCACTGCGGCCATTGTCTCGATCGACCGCTCGTCAATCGGATCGAGAACCAACTGGACCCCGTCGATCCCCACTGCCGCTACCTGTTCCAAAGCCTCGGCCATCTCGCCAACGCTGCCTCCGAGAGGGTTGGTGGACAGCCGACGATTGCCGGCTCCGTCCAACTGGAACAGGAGCGCCACGGTCTTGTCCAGGGTGGCTGGATCTCGCCCGGCGGACTCACAGGCCTCGTCGATCGTTGCCAACAGCGCAGGGAGCCGATCCGGCTTGTTCTCGAAATCGGTGAACCACGAGTTCCACGACGCCACATGCGGAAGGGCGATTGAAAGCATGCGCGGGCTGTTCGATCCGATCATGAGGGGTGGGCCTTCCGGGCGCGAGGATGACGGGAACAGGACACAGCCATCCAGGTCGTAGAACTCGCCGTGGTGAGTGACTGTTTCGCCAGCCAGGAGACGCCGGATGATCTCGAAGCCCTCTTCGAATCGACTGACACGCCGGTCGTAGGCCAGACCAAAGGCGTCGAACTCGACCTTGTTCCAGCCGGCGCCTAGCCCGAGGATCAGTCGCCCGCCGCTTATCTCGTCGATCGTGGACGCTTGCTTTGCGAGGATCGCAGGCTCATGGAACGGCTGGGCGGCCACCAACGGCCCCAACTCGACCCGTTTGGTGATGGCGGCGATAGCCGCCAGCTGAGTGAACGCCTCCCACGGGCCCTTGACTTCACCGCCTTCGACGTAGAGCAGGTGATCGCCCACCCAGATCGAGTCAAAGCCGGACTCCTCAATCAGCCTGACCATCCGCTCCAGTTCAGGCCACCTCACGACGCGCTCGACCTCGGGTATTTGGACTCCGACCTTCAATTGCGACTCCCTCTGAACGGCTCCACCCATTCCTGGCTACGTTCCCACAGTCTGTGGGCCTTGTCGTCGTCGAGCGCCACGTCGCTTGGGGGGCGCGGCGCTGAGCCGGCGAAGTATCCGCCCGACTCGAGGCCCATCTCCTTGGAAGCCCATATCGAAGTCGCCGCCCCTTCCTCGGGCGTCGACATCCGACGCGTGAACAGCGGGCGTACCAGCAGAGGGATCCTTCGCCATATATCGGTGGCGACGACGCCGGGATGGACGATGTAGCTGGCGAAGCCGTAGCGAACGGCCAATTGGCGACCGAACCACACGTTGGCCAGCTTGGACTCGCGGTACTCGTCTAACCCGGTGAAGCTTCGGGTGGCTCCTTTTACGCGATCAAGGTCTAGGTCCGCAGCGTCGATATGTGCGTTCGACGAGAGGGTTATGACACGTTCGGTGATGCGGGCGGCTAGTTCAGTGACCAATAAGTGGTGAGCGAGATGGTTGACGCCAAAATGGAGTTCGAAACCGTCCTCGGTGATGCCGCACTGTCCCGCAACACCGGCATTCGCTATCAGGACGTCGACCGATCCCTCGACTGCCTCCGCGGCCTCGCTGACCGACCGAAGCGAACCCAGGTCGCACTCGACGTGACGCGGGTCTGCGCCGAGCGATCGCAGCTCAGTGAGTACCCCGCCGTGCCTTTCGGGCGATCTACCAACGAGGGTTATCCGGGCGAAATGGCTAGCCAAGCCGACGACCGTGGCCCTGCCGATGCCGGTGCTGGCTCCTGTGATCACGAGGTGGCGCATGAACACCCGAATGTAGGGGCCGCGTACGCACCGCGGCCGATGGTTGACATTGAAGGTAGTTCATGACTGACGAATCGACGCCTCGGAGCGTGGTAGCTCTCGTTGGGCTACTGGTGGCCTTGGCCTCGTTCGTGGCGATCGGGGCGGGCTTCGTGACCTTCCCTGGGTCGGATCCAGTCGACCTCTTGATGATGGCGACCGCCGCCGGTGCTGTCGCGTTCACCCAGGCCGGGTTGACCTTGCACCGGTTCCGTGGCATTCGGGCCGAGTCGTTGAATCACGACGAGGTTGTGTACCCGTTTCTGCTGGTGTTTCTGGGTCCAGGCGGAGCGGTCGTTGCCTACGCCGTCGGCAGTTTGCTCGCCGAGGTCATCTCGCGTAGGTCACTAGTCAAGGCGGCTTTCAACGTCTCGCAGTTCGCCATAGCCGCGGCAGCGGGCAGCGGCGTGGCCTTCCTGCTCGAGCTCCCGGCGGTCAAAGCGTCAGCATTTCATCGGTGACTCTGCCGGCGAACACGTCATCGTGGGAGACGACAACCAGGGCGCCTGGAAATGTCGCAAGTGCTTCTTCGAGCATCTCGACAGTTTCCAGGTCGAAGTGATTTGTCGGCTCGTCGAGAACCAGGCACCACACGTTTCGAGCCAGCGCGTCTGCCAACAGAAGCTTGCGCGACTCCCCAGGCGATGGCCGGATCGACGCGAGCAGCTCGTCTGGCTCGCCCCCCAACCGGGCGAATAGCTGCAGAGTTCGGCCGAGGTCGGGAGCGGGCCTCGCCAGCACCTCGGCCAGGAAGCGCTCGGTCTCGTCCACCGTCAGGTCCTGGGGCAGGTAGAAGAGACGCTCTGGGGGAAGGTCCCACGCGGTGACCAGTTCTCCCAGGAGCGTCGTCTTGCCTGATCCGTTCGGACCAGCGATACGCAGCCGGGATGTGCGTTCGACAGCAAGATCTAGACCGGGGACGAGAAGTCTCCCGCCGATCTCGAGGTCGCCCTGGAAACCCACGAGCCTCTGGCGCGGCGCCGGGTCGCCGGCGAAAGCGATCGGCCCCCGGTGATCTCCTTCCACCTGCAAACTACGACGGTGAGCGTCCGCACGTGCCAGATCCTCTCGCGTACCCGTCAGTCTTTGTCCGGCGGCGGCCTGTCCAGAACGGAAACGGTTGGTGCGTGCGGTCGACGTGGTGTCATGGTCGCCTGGTTTGGCGTACCTCTGTGACCTCGACCATTGCGCCGACTTGGTCTCGAAAGCACGACGCTGGTCGTCGAGGCGCCGTTTGAGAGCGCGCGCCTCGGCAGTCGCTGTTTCCCGTTTCTGCCTGTTCGCCGCCTCTTCCCGTTCCCATTCCACCCGAGCAGTCTCGTAAGGGGCGTTCCACATCGTGACTGAGCCATCTTTCACGCGCACCGTGACCGACGTGAGTTCGGACAACACCTGTCGATCGTGTGAGACGATCAGCCCGATACCCGAGTAGGACTTCAACATGGTTATGAGTGCCCTGCTGGCTTCCTGGTCGAGATGGTTCGTCGGCTCGTCGAGGAGGAGCACGGAAGGCTCAGCCGCAAGAGCAGCCGCCACCTGCCAACGCCTTCGCTCACCGGGCGAGAGGGTCGCCCAACGTTCGACCATCCTTGGTTCCAGGGCCATTCGGCCGCGCAATGCGTAGGCGGCAGGGTCGTGAGCGCTCGCCAGGTCAAGCACATCGGCTGTGGGTACATCTACGACCTGAGCGCATCGCACAACGGGTCCTGGGACGCTGATGGTTCCAGTATCGGCCCGGAGGTCTCCGGCGATCAGCGAGAGAAGTGTGGTCTTGCCCGACCCGTTTGCTCCAACCAGTCCGTGCCACCCGGGGCCGAGGTCGATTGAAACGTCGACCAGCACATCGAGCGCAGAGGTGTAGGCGTAGGAAATCGATGAGAGTGACAGCGAGCGCATCTAGGACCCTGAAAAGGTACACCCATCACTGGGCAGCCGACGGGGGAATTCGTACCGTGCCGGGTTCGGCGGGATTCGCCCAAACCCCTAGCATCGACCGACGATGAGCATCTGGCCCGAAGCGACCCAGGATCGTGCCCGACAGATCGTCTCCCGTTACCCCGAGGCGCGATCTGCGGTAATGCCACTTCTCTATCTCGCCATGCGAGAGGACGGGTGGCTCACCGACGAAGGAATGATCGAGGTTGCATCGTGGACCGGCCTCAGCCCTGCTCAGGTCCAGGCGGTCGCCTCCTTCTACACGATGTATAAGCGGACCCGGACGGGTAAGTATCTCGTATCGGTTTGCACATCCATCTCCTGCATGTTGCTCGGTGGTGACGATGTGTTGCACGCCGTCGAGGACGAGTCTGGCGTCCCCCACGGCGAGACCGACACCGAGGGCCTCCTTTCAGTCGAACACGCCGAGTGCATAGGAGCGTGCGGTGGAGCTCCCGCAGTCCAGGTCAATTACGAGCTCATCGAGGGTGTCACTCCTGAGAAGGGTCGGGCCCTCGTTGAGTGGCTTCGCAAGGCTCGACCGGAATCTGTGAATACCGACGAGATGCAGCAGCTGTTCGGAGGCGTCACAAGCTTCGAGTGGGGCGTGGCTGAGACCGACGCCGCCCTCGGCCCCTATCCGGCTTTCGGACCCCTCGGCACGGTCGAGGAAACGCAATGAACTTCGTGATCACCAAGAGGATGACGGAGCACCCTTCGGACAGTCACACACTGGCCCGCTATGAAGCCACCGGTGGCTACGTGGAGGCCCGCAAGTCCACCGGCATGACCCGCGACGACCTCGTTGAAACGATCAAAACCTCCGGCCTACTTGGCAGGGGCGGGGCCGCCTTTCCCGCTGGCATGAAGTGGAGCTTTCTGGCGCCTGCTCGCCCCGCCTATCTAGTCGTCAACGGGGACGAGTCCGAGCCTGGGACCTTCAAAGACCGACAGATTCTTGAGCGCGATCCGCATTCGATGATTGAGGGCATCATCATCAGCTCGATCGCCAATGAGGTTCATCACGCCTTCATCTACATCCGGGGTGAGTATCCCAAGCCTGCCCGCAGGGTTCAGAAGGCAGTAGAGGAGGCCTATGCCGCCGGATATCTCGGCCAGGGGATTTTTGGTTCGGACTACGACCTGGAAGTGACGGTCCATCTCGGAGCAGGTGCCTACATCTGCGGCGAGGAGACCGCACTCATCAACTCTCTAGAGGGTCGCCGGGGCGAGCCCCGCCTCAAGCCCCCTTATTTCCCTGCTGCCAAGGGTCTCTATATGAAGCCGACGATCGTCAACAACGTCGAGACGATGGCGAACGTCCCATACATTCTGGCGATGGGGACGGACGATTATCGGAGTCTGGGTCACCCCGAGGACACCGGAACCTTCCTCTTTTCGGTGTCAGGTCACGTGAAGAAGCCAGGGAATTATGAACTTCCCCACGGGCTGACGTGGCGTGACCTGATCTATGAGGTTGCGGGCGGGATCACCGACGATCGAGAACTGAAGACATGGATCCCGGGCGGGGCTTCGGCTCCGTGGTTCGTTCCCTCCGAGCATCTCGACCTGCCGATCACCAAGATGGATACCGGAAATGCAGGCTCGATGCTGGGCTCTGGTGCGGTGATCGTCATGGACGAGACGACTTGTGTCGTGCGGGCGGCCGAACGCGTGGTCCGCTTCTTTGCGCACGAGTCGTGTGGTCAGTGCACGCCTTGCCGGGAGGGAACAACCTGGCTGGAGATGATCCTGCGACGCATCGAATCTGGTGAGGGCCGGACGATCGACCTGGACCTGATGCTGGACGTCTCGGACAACATCTCTGTCGGACTCGGCTGGCCCCCCAAACAGACCACCATCTGCCCGTTGGGTCCGTCGGCCGTGTCGCCGATCATCTCGATCGCCAAGTACTTCCGGGACGAGATCTTCGACCACACAGAGAACGGCGGCTGTCCTCAGCTTCGCAAGCCGGTGCACGTCGCGATCGGCGGGCACTCACTCTGATGGACTATCCAGTCATTTATCGCCGTCGAGTCCGCTACTCGGACGCTGATGCCCAGAAGATCGTTTTCAACGCCAACTATTCGGTCTATTTCGACGACACGCTGACGGACTTTCTCGATGCCGCGGGTCTCGGGATAGACGAGATGCCGGCGCAGGGCTATGAGATCGTTCTGCGCAGGATGGAGTTGGATTTCTTAGGGTCGGCCAAGATCGGTGATGAAGTGTGTGTCGGCATGCGGTTCATCCGTTTCGGCAACACATCCATGACTGCCCGAGGCCAGGTGTGGATCGATGGTCGCCCCGAACATCCCCTGGTCGAGGCACTGGCAACCCATGTGATCGTCGACGCTCAAACCTTTCAACCCACCCCCATCCCGGATTTCATCAAAGAGGCGATTGTCAACCTGCAGGGTCCTATCGACGGGTGAAGTTGGGCGGGCCGGTGCCCGTTCCTATCCTGCGCCAGCACCCACAAGCGGAGACTCAGCGGCGTGTCAGACCAGCCGATCACGATCACAATCGACGGGAAAGAAGTACCGGCCAGGCCCGGTGAGATGTTGATTAAGGCGGCCGAGGACAACGGCGTCTACATCCCTCGATTCTGCTGGCACCCGCGGATGACTCCTGTCGGCATGTGTCGAATGTGCCTGGTCGAGGTCGAAGGTCCGCGTGGGCCGATGCTCGTCACCTCTTGTACCCAACCAGTGAGCGACGGAATGGCTGTCGACACGAAGAACCCCGAGGTGACCAAGGCCCAGGAAGGGATTCTTGAGTTTCTTCTAGCAAACCACCCGCTCGACTGTCCCGTGTGTGACAAGGGAGGCGAGTGCCCTCTCCAGGACCAGACCATGTCCTACGGTCCGGGCGAGTCTCGCTTCGTCGAAGAGAAACGGCATTTCGAGAAGCCGATTCCGATCTCTGACCTCGTTCTCCTTGATCGCGAACGCTGCATCCTCTGTGCCCGCTGTACTCGATTCTGTGAGGAGATATCGGGAGATCCGCTCATCGAGTTCAAGGAACGGGGTAACTACACGCAGGTGAACACGTTTCCTGATCTGCCGTTCGCGTCGTACTTCTCGGGTAATACCGTCCAGATCTGTCCGGTCGGGGCACTGACGGCCACCGCTTATCGGTTCCGGGCGCGTCCGTGGGACCTGGTCTCGGTGGCATCCACCTGCATGCACTGCACCGCCGGAGACAAGATGACCGTCCAGGCCAGCCAGAATGAGATCCTCCGGTTTCTGGGCGTCGACTCCGAGCACACCAACCACGGGTGGCTCTCGGACAAATGCCGATTCGGCTTCGAGTACATCAACTCGCCAGATCGTCTGACGACGCCACTGATCCGCCAGGGCGAAGGTCATCGTGAGGCAACGTGGACGGAGGCGCTCACGCTGGTGGCCGACCGGTTGGCGGCGATCCGCGATGCCGACAGTCCGGACGCGATAGGTGCGATTGGAGGAGCGCGCGGCACCAACGAGGATGCCTATGCCCTCGCCAGGTTCATGCGGACCGTGATCGGCACCAACAATGTCGATGCCCAAATCGACGACGGGCTGGAGCCGCAGTTCCTGGCTGCCGTTTCCGGCAAGGGCCTGATCGAAGATCTTGAGCGAGCCAAGACGATTCTTTTGTGGGGTCCGGACCTCAAGGAAGAACACCCAACCCTGTACCTGCGGGTCCGCCGCGCCGCCCAGGAACTGGGAGCCAAGCTCATCGTCGTCCATCCTCGCGCCACCGGACTGGACGACCGAGCCACCCACATCGTGCGATATCGGCCCGGCTCGGGTCCAGAAGTCCTATCCGAACTGCGGGGCGGCGAGGGCTCGCATGCGGCGGTCGCCGCGGCTCTTGGCGAAGGGCCCGTCGTGGCTTTGGTCGGTCGTACCGGGCTGGGCGAGGATCCGCGCCTCCCAGAGGCGGTGGCTGCCTGGGTGCGGGCATTCGACGACGCCACGGTGCTTCCCTTGGCTCGCCGAGGAAACGTTTACGGCGCATTGGATATGGGATTGGCACCCAACCTCTTGCCTGGCCGAGTCTCTGTGACCTCCCCTCAAGCGTTGACCGAGCACTGGGGTGATCTCCCTACCGCTCCGGGAAGGTCGACCAGGCACATGCTCGACGGGTCGATGCGTGCCCTCGTCCTCATGGGGGCAGATCCCGTCGCGGACACCCCCGACGCCACCGGAGCCAGGAATGCGCTGGCAGCGGCGGACTTTGTGGTTTCGATTGATCTCTTCCTTAACTCCTCGAACGCCAAGGCGGACGTGATCTTGCCAGCCGACGGTTTCGCCGAAAAGGACGGGACGGTCACCAACCTCGAGGGGCGGGTTCAGAAGGTAAACGCCATCACCACCGGCCACGGCCAGTCCCGGCCCGACTGGTCGATTCTGGACGATCTCTCGATGCGGATGGGCAAACCGCTGGGTTTCTCTTCGGCAGCGGCCATCGCCAAGGAGATTTCCGAGGTGGCCCCCGCCTATCAGGGTGTTACTTGGGACCTGCTCGACTGGGACGAGCGTGACGGTGTGGTTGTGCCGTTTGGGGACGCCGTCCAGCCTCTCGCATACCTCCCTGCCGACACGCCAGGCGAGATCGTCAAAGGCGACCTGGTCCTGCATTCGGCCAGGACGCTCTACGACGACGGCGTACTGATGCGCAACGGACTCTCACTCCACGATCTCGCCCCGGGGGCGTCTCTCCACGTTCATCCTGATGACGCCAGCCGTCTCGGTCTCAGCAGGCAGGCGACGATCACGGCCGGTGAACTGTCTGCCACGCTGCCCGTGATCGCTGACCCGTCGTTGGCGCGAGGCACGGTGTACGTGCCCTTCAACCAGCCTGGCGGGCCGGTCCTGGGACCCAACCTCGTGGTCGAGGTCGCTCCCGCCTGAATCGGTCTGAGAACGCACGACCAATAGGCCCGAGAGGGGCCTGTCGGTGGTCGTTTGCTTGTCGGATAGGTTCGTGAAGGGTCTCGGGTTCGGAGATGTTTCAGGGCCCGGCGCGGGCAGGATCGGTGCGAACAAAGCGTCGCGCACACGGCGGCGACTCTGGATCGATTCTTCGTCCCTGTTGGTGGATGACGACGTGGTGGTGGTACCAACAAACCGTGACGAGGTTGTCCGGATGATGGGTTCCACCCTGTGAGTAGGGGACCAGGTGGTGCGGCTGTAACCGGGTCCGTGAACTGCAGCCGGCAATTACGCACCGATGCCCATCCCGCTGAAGGACCCGGTTGCGGATGGCTCCCGGGATTGCCCGGCTGGTGGGTGTCACAGACACCCGATCGAAGTCGATCATGTTGATGCGGCTCGACCCCGAGCACAGGATCTCTTCGAGGGTATTGGGTCCGATGCGGGGACCCGACACGACAGTCGCGCCCGCCTCCCCGTTGGTCACCGTTGCGAGGTCGGCGTCGATGAATATCTCGGCGGCGAGGTCGTGGCCGCCGATCTCGCCCGACAGCCACGCCGATGCGACCGAGACGAGACCGTCCGCCCTGTCCTGGGCGGCAGTCGTGTCAGGGTTGTGGGGGAGGGTGTCGATGGCTGTGTGGATCGCCTTGTCAAGGATGCGTCCGTCGATGCCGGTGAGTTCCCCCCAGAGCTTGTAGCGGGTGTCGTCGAGCGACGGCTGGATGTGCAGGTAGCGATCCTCGAACTCGTCGGCCTCCCGGCCAGCGTCGATCCTGCGATGCTGGCTCGCCATCCGGCGGACGCCTGCCAAGTCGTGTCCCCAACTCCGCTCGACCGCCCCTTCGTTGGCGCCGGCCGCCCTCAGGGCTACCACCGCGCCGGCCCTGTCAGTTGTGATACTTCCGTCGCCCAAAGCGGACTCCAGGTGAGGGTCGGAGGTACGCGCCAGGCTCAGAAGCATGCGGGCGGTCGAGGCTTCGAGGTCGAACCGGCCAGCTACCCAATCCACCATGTTGCGGGCTCCGTCCACGGTCGCGGCTTGGGCGACGTCCAGCTCGCGGAGAATGGCGAGACGCAGGGCATCGAGGCGGGAGGTCGCGGCAGTCAGCTCGGCGAAATCACGTTCCAGGCTGTCGATCGATCGGTGCTCCAACATGGGGACAACGTATCGGAGAGGTGTGACAGAAAATCGAACATCAGTCTTCATGTGATTGCGGAGAGACAATGTCCGCTGGTGAAACGTGCGTCCTTGCTCAAGATTGTTGCTCGTGCGGGATCGCCGGGGTTTCGAAGGCCGCAGAGGGTCACCACCACTCGATGCGAGTCTCCAACTTTCTCACGATGAGGTGCGAACCAGGCCGAAGCACGTCTGTCGTCTCGGTCGGCTGAAACCTGTGACGTTCGTAGAACGCGACCGCCTCAACGTTCTCCTCAGTTACCCACAGTGAGGCCACCGACACGCCCAGGCTGCGAGCCCACTCGATGGCGGCCTGGATGAGACCCGAACCGACGCCCAGGCGTCGAACAGCGGGCGCAACCCACATTGCCCCGATCTCCAACACGGTGTGCTCCTTGTCGATCCGCCCAAACAGCATCGCCACCGCCTCCCCTTCGGACCAAGCGACCCACAACCCGCCCCGAGGATGCTCAGCCGTTGCCCCGACCATCTCGCTCCACCAGTCATCCGGCTGCGTGCTCTCCTCATCGATCGTCGCCCGGAAGGCAGTTGGGGCATCAGCCAGCGCCCGCAGACGAAGCTCCCTCCATACCGGCCACTCCTCAGGCCCAATGGTCCGAATCATCACGTTCACAGAACCAGTCTGGCGGCCCGTCTTGCTCGATGTGGCGCCCTGGTGTCCTCAGAAGGTCCACGCCACGAAATTGATTCAGGCATCGGAGGTCATCAAGCAGATCACTCACCACCCTGAACGATCCCGCGCACTCCTCGGAGAAGATCCGGCACGGGCCGAGTCCGACGACGCTCTGTTTTCTCCCCGCGATCACACGCCGACGTCTGTTCGCTGCTCACGGCTCCCATAGGTCGAGCCTGATCCGTTCTATGTCGCCGCTGGCGTCGAGGAACACATCGATCGAGTACCACTCAAGACACGATGTGATTCCGGCCGGTTGAATCGACATCTGCCGGAAGGCGACCCGAGCGTCCAGTGCCGGGCTGGCGCAATGGGGTTGGGGCCCGACGAGAGTGAGCGTGATGCCTGCTTCAGAACGCAATGGACCGAGTACGTCGAAGGGGCCTGCGTAACCGTTCCACTCGTCCGCGTCGATCACCCAGGCAGCCGGATCGTTGACGTCGAGGACAACCGACTCGTGGTCGTTCCCCAGCGAGATGGCGACAGTGTCCGCGAACCCGACGTCGGAACTGGCGACTGTTCCCCTTGCGAATCCCCGCAGGGCGTCTGTCACAGCCAGGTCGGCATCGGTGACGCGTTCGGCGTCTACGTCTTCGACTGTGAACGGGATCGCGAACTCGATGGCCTGCTCGCCACCTTCTTGCACCAGGGTCAGCAGGTACTCACCCGGCGCCAAGCCGCTCGCCCGGTACTGAAACAGGCCCCACGCCTCGGTCCAATCGGTGGTCATTACGAATGGGGGACCAGCATCGGGCACGGGACCGCCGGTCTGGTCGAGGATGGTCGTGCCGATATTGGCCTCGAATGGACGGGCTAGGCCCCACACCTCGAGGGTGCCACCGGGACCGACGACGGGGGCGCCCAACAGGTGGAAGCCACTCCCGGCGGTACCGCTCGGCACGTTGTGAGGAGTCACGTCGATCACCAACTGATTGCGGTCGGATACCCGCACCGAAGTCGTTCCTGGGACCGTGACGAAAATGGCGAGCGAACCGTCCGTCCAGCGACCGATCAGAGCGACGCTGGACTCGAATGTGCCTGACTGGGTGGCCCAGGCGTAGGGCACGTCTTCCAGCACGATCACGGTCGTTCCGTTTACTTGGAGTCGGGAGGTCGCCGGGATGCCGGCCGGGCGCATGTCCGTGCTGATGCCGTCGATCGGCCAGCGCTCCTGGTCGAAGTCGACCCCGAAGGTCACAACGGTGCGGATGCATCCGCCCAACCCGAACTGACGGACCGAGTAGACATGGTCGGGTGAGGTGCCTGAAGTCTCCGGCATCGGCCCGATCTCGTGCTCGCACGGGAACACATCGGGCAAAGACGGATCGTACGGTTCGACGAACGCAGTGTTCACCCAGCCCGTGAGTCGTTGGCCGTCAAATTCCCCGCGGATCACCGCCCGCGCCGGATCCACCAATTCGAACTCCCGCCACTCACCGCCGTCCTCGACGACGGCGGAATTCTCGGTGGCCAACAGGCCGGCGTAGTCGGGGGGCAGGACGGCTACGAGGTCCGACGACGCCCCCGGCGCCACTCGGACGTTCAGGACGTCGTCCGCCGCGACGCCCACGACTCGATGGGTCGGGTAGAACCACGATGCGTCGATCGGAAGGACCAGGGTGGTAGGTGGCTCGCTGGTCCCGGTCGCTTCGGTGGTGTTGCCGATCGTGGTGGTGACGTCGTCGGTGGCGCCCGTCACCACCTCGTCGTCGTCAGGGCCGGAGAGCAACCCGGCTACCGCCACCACACCGATGACGGCTAGGACCGCGGCTGCGCCGGCCAAGGCGGGAAGCCATGCCGGGCGTTGGGAGCCGCGGGGGAGACGCTGGAGGGAGAACTGGGGATCGACGCGCTCGGCGCGGCGTTCCAGGTCGTCGAATGCCTGACGCAGGCGGTCGTCGGAGTTCATCGTTCGTGTCCTTCCAAGAGATTTGCGAGAGTTGTGCGGGCCCGGTGCAGATGGACTCGCGCTGTGGCGTTGGCGCACCCGAGGATGTCGGCGATCTCTTCGATCGGGCGGTCTTCGAGATAGTGCAGGGCGATCGCCGCTCTCTGGTTGGGAGGAAGCGCCGCAACGGCCTGCCAGACTTCGGTATGCGGGTCGTCGGGAGGAGGAATCGCGTGTTGGGTACCGAGTCGGGCGCGTCCGCGCTCGGCAACCGCATCCCGCTTGCGGCGGGAGGAGGCGAGGTTGATCGTTACCCGTCGGGCGAAGGCGCCCGGTTTGTCGTAGCCCGAGATCCTGTCCCATCGGTCATAGACCCTGGTCATCGCCTCCTGGGCGAGATCCTCTGCGAGAAGGTGGCTACCCGAGACCGCAGCCGCAAGTGCCACCATTGGGCGGAACTCGCGGAGGTAGAAGTCGTCGAACGACAACTGATTCATGACATCGGCCTTCGTGAGAGTTTCTGTGCGCACATCATTCACACGCCGCAGACCAATCTGATGTTTACCGGGAGTTCGGACTTGTTTTGTGGGGACTATCCCAGCTCCGTAATCTCGGCGGCCGGCAACGGATCAACGAACAGCGGCGGGTAGATGGACTTCATCGACTTCCTGATCATCCTCGGGCGCGTCCTCGCGACGTTCGTTCTCCTGTTGGTCGTTACGGTTCTGAATGTTTGGATCGAGCGCAAGGTCCTCTCGGATATGCAGAACCGGATCGGTCCGAACCGGGCAGGGCCTTGGGGCATCCTCCAGACGGTCGCCGACGGCCTCAAGCTGTTCTTCAAGGAACAGATCAGCCCCAAGAAAGCGGAGATGGGTGCGTTCGTGCTCGCTCCCTTCTTGGCGGTGGTCCCTGCCTTCTTGTTGTTCATGGTCATTCCGTGGGGGGCTCCATTCCAGATCGGTGAACGCACCGTCCATCTGCAAGGGACCGACCTGAACATCGGCGTTCTGTTCGTCCTCGCCATGTCTTCTCTGGCGGTCTACTCGGTCGTGCTTGCCGGTTGGTCGTCCGGTTCGAAGTACCCGCTGCTCGGAGGGGTGCGAGCGACGGCACAGGCCATCTCGTACGAAGCTGCGTTGGGTCTTGCGATCGTGTCAGTTGTCGTGTGGTCGGCGACTACCGGAGGCACCGGCGGTGGGTCGCTTTCCCTTGCAGAACTTGTGGCCCGTCAGGCAGGGACTCTCGACGAGGTGATGCCACAACTGGCCTTCGTCACCCAGTTTCTGCCCCGTTGGAACCTATTCCCGCAGATCGTCGCCTTTGTGATCTTCATGGTGGCGGCTGTCGCCGAGACGAATCGCGCGCCCTTCGATCTCGTGGAAGCCGAACAGGAGATCGTCGGCGGATTTCACACCGAGTACTCGGGAATGCGTTTTGCCATGTTCTTCTTGGCTGAATACGTCAACATCTTCTCGATGTCGGCGCTGGCCGCCACCCTCTTCCTCGGGGGTTGGAACGGCCCAACCTTCGACTCTGTCCTCCCCGGGATCCTGTCGGCCGCGCTGCCTACTGTCTGGTTCCTGGCCAAGACGTACGCCATCTTCTTCTTGTTCATCTGGATAAGGGCGACGTTGCCTCGTCTTCGCTACGACCAGCTGATGACACTCGGTTGGAAGCGAATGATCCCGGGTGCTCTCGGATGGCTGTTGCTTTCGACCCTCGTGATCGGTGTGCGACGATTCGGGCTGCCATGGGCGTGAGGTGAGACGATGGGTGTAATCAGCGAATTGTTAAAGGGCCTCCGGGTCACCGGCCGCCAAATGTTCGAACCTCGGATCACTGTCGAGTACCCGAAGGAGTTTCGGGAAAAGCCGCAGCGATTCCACGGCAGACATGTCCTCAATCGTTATCCGGACGGGATGGAGAAGTGCATCGGTTGCGAGCTGTGTGCTGGCGTATGCCCTGCCCGGTGCATCTACGTGCGTGGCGAGAACAACCCGCCCGAAGATCCCGTCAGTCCCGGTGAGCGGTTCGGGTTCGTGTACGAGATCAACATGCTGCGCTGCATCTTCTGTGCCCTCTGCGTCGAGGCCTGCCCGACTGAGGCGATCACGATGACCCACCTATTCGAGATGTCGACCACCAACCGTTCCGATGCCATCTACACCAAGGACGAGCTCCTGATGGAAGCCGACGGTCACGTGCCGCACATGTTCCCTGACGACCCCCTTGCGAACCACGCGGAACTCGATGTTGCTGACGGATGGTTACGGGCTACGGCCCCCTCCGGCAACGTCGCTTATGAGGGGGTCACCCAGTGGCAGGCAACGCCTGGTCCGGCTGAGTGGGATCCCGAGCCCGACCAGGAGACGCGGGACAGATGATCGAACTGGCCGTGTTCGTCGTGATGGGCTCCGCCGCGATCGCGGGTGCTCTCACGGTCGTCTTCGCCAAGAATCCCGTCTACGGCGCACTCGGCTTGCTCGGCACGCTGTTCTCGATCGGCGTCTTCTACGTCATGAACCTCGCCCACCTGATAGCCGCCGTCCAGATCATCGTTTACGCCGGCGCCGTCCTAACCCTCTTCCTCTTCGTCATCATGCTCATCGGTGTAGACAAGGACGAAGACACATCCGAGCCGCTCAGATTCCATCGCCAACTGATCTCAGGACTCGCCGTCATCACGCTCCTCGTCGGAGGCGGTTTGGCCCTTGGTGGCCGCTTCGTCTGGGTTCCCACCGCCAGCGGACCAGAGAACGTGCCCAACGGCACTGTCGAGGCACTGGCAGCGCGTCTTTTCACCGATTGGGTGCTGGCCTTCGAGGTAACGGCTCTCCTGCTGACGATCGCGGCAGCCGGCGCCATCGCGCTGGCCTACTTCAAGCCTGACGGGTCGGAAGAATGATCGAGGTAACCGCCAGCTGGTACATGAGTCTCGCGGCCGTGCTGTTCTCGATCGGACTCCTCGGGATCGTCGTCAGACGCAACGCCCTCATCATGTTCATGTGTGTTGAGTTGATGCTCAACGCGGTCGCACTCACTTTCGTCGCTGCGGGCAGGGCGCTTGGCTCTCTTGAAGGCCAGGTGTCGGTGTTCTTCATCCTGGTGGTGGCCGCTGCCGAGGTCGTAGTGGGCCTGGCGATCATCGTTGCCATCTTCCGCCGTCGAGAGTCCGCATCCGTGGACGAACTTTCGGAGTTGCGGGGATGACAGTGGAGTTGCTGGTCCCGCTCGTGATCCTCGCGCCTTTCGCGGGCGCGGTGTTTCTCCATTTCGTCGGCCGGCGTCTCCCGGAGCCCCTCCCGGGGTGGATCGCCACCGCGGCAATCGGAACATCGTTCGCCCTAGGGGCTTTCTCGTCGATCGACTTCCTCCGAGGTACGGCCGAGGGTGGCCAGCAGATCATGCTGTGGGAGTGGATGCCCGCCATCGGCGCAGCCTTCGAGATCCGCTGGGATCCCCTTTCGGCCCTGATGACGTTGATTATCACCGGTGTCGGGACGCTCATTCACATCTTTGCCATCGGATACATGCATGGCGACGAGCGGTTCAGCCGGTTCTTCACCTACCTCAACCTCTTCGCTGCCTCGATGCTCGCGCTCGTTCTGGCAGGGAA
>JBGTKD010000146.1:0-4031 GCA_041744795.1 Acidimicrobiia bacterium | reverse complement strand
GCACGTTGGACGTGTCGATCTGGATGAACTCCTGGTGCGGATGTTTCCGCCCACCCTGCGGAGGCACAGACGCCACCGTCCCTTCGAGGATCTTCAACAGGGCCTGCTGGACGCCTTCGCCCGACACGTCACGGGTGATCGAAGGATTCTCGGCCTTGCGCGCCACCTTGTCGATCTCATCGATGTAGATGATGCCCTGTTCGGCCCGTTTCACGTCGTAGTCCGCTGACTGGATGAGCTTCAGAAGGATGTTCTCTACATCCTCGCCCACATAACCGGCCTCGGTGAGCGCGGTTGCGTCAGCGATGGCGAACGGCACGTTGAGCTGGCGGGCGAGAGTCTGGGCCAGCAGCGTCTTACCCGAGCCGGTCGGTCCGAGCAGCAGGATGTTGGACTTCTGGAGGTCGACGTCATCGGCCCGCAGGTCGGTCGAGCGCACCCTCTTGTAGTGGTTGTAGACGGCCACGGCCAACGACTTTTTGGCGTGCTCCTGACCGACGACATAAGCATCGAGGTACTCGCGGATCTCCTGGGGCTTGGGGAGTTCGCTGAACGAAACCTCCTCGGCGCCGGACAGCTCCTCTTCGATGATCTCGTTGCAGAGGTCGATGCATTCGTCACAGATGTAAACGCCGGGACCGGCGATCAGCTTCTTGACCTGACGCTGTGATTTGCCGCAGAAACTGCACTTGAGCAGGTCGCCACTCTCGCTGAACTTCGCCATCGAGAAAACCTCCTAGGAGGAAGAGGCTACCGCTTCGAGCTCTCGACGCGTGAGAACTTCGTCGACGATCCCGTATTCCTTTGCCTGGTCGGCCATCATCCAGTAGTCCCTCTCGGTGTCGATCACGACCTTCTCGTAGTCCTGACCGGAATGATCAGCGAGGATCTGGTTGAGCTGTTCACGCATCTGAACGATCAGCCTGGCCTGGATCTCGATGTCGGAGGCCTGGCCCTGGGCGCCACCGTGGGGCTGATGCAGCATCACCCGGGCATGCGGCAAGGCAAAACGCTTGCCGTGGGCTCCACCGGCGAGGATGACAGCAGCGGCCGAAGCGGCCATGCCCATGCACACCGTGTTCACATCCGGCTTGATGTACTGCATCGTGTCGTAGATGGCGAACAGAGCCGTGATCGAGCCACCAGGTGAGTTGATGTACAAGAAGACGTCCTTGTCGGGGTCTTCTGACTCGAGGTGGAGCAACTGGGCCATGATCAGGTTGGCGACCGTGTCGTCGATCGGCGTACCCAGGAAGATGATCCGGTCCTTCAGAAGCCGGCTGTAGATGTCGTAGGTCCGCTCGCCGCGGCTGGTGGACTCGGTGACGTAGGGGACGGGGACGTAACCCTCGGCTCTCATCATTCCTCCTCGGTCGACGCTTCGGCGCCGAACGCTGGTTCGTATGTCAGGATTTCGCCTTCGACGACCTCGCCCTCAACGACGTCGCCGGCGACCACTTCGCCTTCGACGACCTCGCCCTGGACAAGCTCCGGCTCGGGAACGATGACCGTCAGGTCGACCTCGTTCCCCGCCTCGTCGACGGGTCGGGCGCCGGAGAGGATCCTCTCCAGTGCCTTGTTGCGCAGGATATCACTGGTGATGGCCTTCTCTTCGGGACTTCCCCGAAACGCCTCGCGGAAGGTGGCTGCGTCGAATCTCGCTTCCGGATCGCTGGCAATGGCAGCCTGAAGGACAGCCAGGATCTCCTCCTCGGTCACTTCGAGGCCCTCGTGGTCGGCGACCGCGTCGAGCAACAGGCGGGTCTCTACCCCACGCTCGGCCTGAGAACGGACGTCGGCGAGGAACCCCTCCTGGGTCTGGCCGGTCACTTCCAGGTAGTCGGCGAACTCGACGCCCTGTTGTTCGAGACGATGCCCGAAACGGTGCAGGAGCTCATCCATCTCGCTGCGGACGATGGCTTCGGGAATGACCAAGTTGATCTCGTCGAGCAGTTCGTCGACCGCGTCCTCGCGGAACCGGCGAGCCAGAACCTGCACCTTCATCTGGCCCAGTTGTTCCCGCAGTTCGGTTCGCATCTCATCGACGGTCTCAAATTCAGTTACCTCATCTACCCATTCGTCGGTGAGGTCGGGCCTGATCCGCTCCCTGATGTTCGTCACCGTGATCGAGAACGAGACTTCCCGTCCCGCGTTATCGCCGAACCCCTCCGGCAGGGGTGCGTCGAAAGTGAACGTTGAGTCTGCGGCGGTCCCCACGAGCACCTCGTCGATGCCGTCCAGAAACAGCCCGGAACCGACCTGATATACGAGATCGGCAGCGCTCGCCTCTGCAACGGGCAGGCCGTTCTCGGTGGCGGAGATGTCGAGAGTCACGAAGTCGTCCTCGGCGGCCGGGCGGTCCACCTGTTCCAAGCTGCCGAACTGGTCACGCAGACGGTTGATGTGTTCTTCGAGTTCTTCGTCTGAGACTTCGACCGAGCCCACGTTGATCGCCCGGTCATGGATCTCAGGAACCTCGGACAACTTCGGCCACGACGTCACTTTGACCTCGACCTTGATTCCCTCAGGAATGTCGATGAGGCTTTCGAGGCTGGGAGGAACGGCGAGTTCGACACCCATCTCGTCGAGCACCGAGCCGACCTTCTCGGGAAGAAGGTCATCGATGGCTTCGGACCGCAACCGGTCCTTGCCGACGGTCGACTCGACAACAGGGCGAGGGGCCTTACCGGGTCGGAAACCGGGGATCTTCACCTCACGGGCGAGGCGGCGGGCGGCTTGGGTCTTGGCGGACTCGAGTTCGGCTTCGGAAACGACGAACGAAACGAGCTTCTCGAAAGGACCGGAATCGGTAACGGTCACGGACACGTGCACTCCTGAACTGGACGACAACTTGTGAAAGAAAGCCGGGAGGCGACCTCCCGGCTTTCGAGGTTGGGGTGACCGAGGGGATTTGAACCCCCGACATCCAGGACCACAACCTGGCGCTCTAACCAAACTGAGCTACGGCCACCATGGTCGGCGAGGCCGACGGAACGGGCAGTCTATCCGGTAGTAGTCGCGAGGTCACACCCGCATAGAATTGTCTGGCCCTCGTAGCTCAGGTGGATAGAGCAAGTCACTTCTAATGACTAGGTCACGGGTTCGAATCCTGTCGAGGGCACGGTGAACGAGTTCGTCATCGCCCGAAATCCCGATCCGGAGTCAGCACTCCCCTACCTGCTGCGGATACCGCTTCCGACCGGAGCCGTGGTGCTGAAGGCCAGGGAGACGTGGCCGCGCACCACCAAGGTGTACTGCCACATGGCCACCGAGTGGCCGGATGAACCGGAGATCATCGAGCGAGTGCCGGTGCGGACCTGTGTGGCACGGGGAGCGTCGATCGACCTGGTGCTGGACCGGGGCCGGGAGAACAGGTCGCAGTTCGTGTTCACCCAAGCCCGAGGTCGGGAAGCGATCTTCTGGCAGTCGGCTCGCACCACCAGGAAGGCTCGGCCCAACGTCAACGTGCCGCGGGCCCGGGCGTCGGGCCAGGTTTTGGAGGTCATCGTCGACTCGGGCGAGCAATATGCGTGGAAGTTCGGGCCGCAGCAGGCGACCACGGTGCGGCGACGACTGCCCGTTGGGGACTACGCGGTGGAACTCGACGAGCAGTTGATCGCAGTGGTCGAGCGCAAGAGCCTGGCGGATCTGGTGGGGACGTTCACCGGAGGCAAGATGTGGTTCCTGCTCGCCGAACTGGCGGCAGTGCCGCGGGCGGCGCTGGTAGTCGAACACCGCTACGCCGACGTGTTCAAGCTCACACGGGTTCGGCCAGCGGCGGTCGCTGACTGGTTGGCGGAGGCCGCAGTCCGGTATCCGACGGTGCCGATCATGTTCTGTGACACTCGGGCTCTGGCAGAAGAATGGACCTATAGATTCCTCGGCGCGGCGCTCGTGCAGCACCGGACCGAGCAGGCAGCCCTGCCTCTGGTGGAAGGCCTCGCAGCGGCCGGCCCTGTCCCCGCGCCGGAGCCGACCACCGCCGAAGTCCGCGCTTGGGCACTCCGCCACGGCTACGACGTCCCAGACCG
>JBGTKD010000145.1:0-4124 GCA_041744795.1 Acidimicrobiia bacterium | reverse complement strand
GCCGAAGTCCTCGTGGCCGGGAACGACCCACAGCTCCTGGTCACCTGTATAGGGGGTGTAGGGCCCCGCCAGAACTGGCCGCCATGAGTCACGTATCTGCCCGACCCAATCCTCGGGGGACGCAAGCCCAAAACGCTCCGCTATGAGGCCGCCAGCGAAGTTGTTGCCATTCATTCTGATAGCTGTCCGCGAGCGAAGTCTGACGGGGAACAATCCATCTCGAACCCCGCAACGAACCAGAAAGTCTCGAAACGAATCGACATCCTTGAGTCGAACGGGCCAGTCCTGGGGGTCCAGGATCACGGCGTCGCCAAGTGACTTGATCGATTCGGACCGATCAGCAGCATCTTCCACGAGAGTTGCGAGCCCCAGAGCTCGCGGGGTTCCCCATCCGGGCGAGAAGAACGCCTCGTCTGCCGGTAGCCACCCTGACCATGTGGGGACTCGAAGTCCAAGCCTGCTCACGTCGGCGATGTTCGATCGAGAAGCGTGTTCCTGGGTGTAGACCCATGACAACGCTTGGCGGTGGGTCGTGTCGGAGACCTTTCCAGCGAGGAGCCGCTCGAGATGACTCAGAACTGCCGCGAGTTCGAATGGCTCGACAAGGTCTCCCTTCTTGAAGAGTTCGCCGATTGCCGTGCGCCTGAATGAGCTACCAACTCGAGTACGAACCCTGATGCCCTCATGAAGGAACGTGATGGCGCGCTGCAGGTTCTTGGGCACCGACGAGAGTTCCCCCTCCTCGTCATCGGCGTTCCGCCTCGCTGCCCCCGCCGGTTGCGGCGGGATGAAAACGGTTGGTTCCGAAGACGCCGAGTCAGGTGAGTTCCACGGACCCGACCGTCGTAGCCGCCTCTTCTGATCGAGCAAAATTAATCGGCCTTGAAGGGCGCTCGCGTTCCGAGACTCGAACACGAACGCAACGTCGTTCAAGAATCGGGTCCACTTTGTGACGGGGGCACGCTCCATGGTTCGAGCGATCGCTTCGACCCACTGAGCGACGTCTTCATCGCCTGGCCTGAGGTCGCGACGAAGCACCTCAATGGCAACGGCACGAAGACGCTCGACTCGGTCGACACCGATCGATGAGTCGAGCAGGTGCGTGAACTGCTCGATGGCAGGGCTGGTCAGGACTTCAAGGTCGACTGAGGTCCATTCGTGGACGTCGCCGAGGCCGGCCCACCCATCGCCCTCCGGTCCACGCGCTGGCACGAGAGGCGAACTCGCGAGTTCTAGACCCCGCTGTTCCAGAGCTGCCTCGATTTGGTCGATGTGACTTGAATTCCAGCACAGCAGGTCGACTACGGCGGTCTTACGCGTGCGCTCGTCGAGGTTGACGGTCTCGGACTGTGTGAGTAGCTCAATCGTTTCGACCGCCAGTCGTGCCGCTGTCTTGATGAGGTAGCTGTTCAACACGGACTTCTCGTTCAAATCCAGCCGCGCCATCTTCGTCTGGAACGGCGCGTGGAGGTAGGCGAACAAGGGTGCCGACACCCGCATTGGAAGATACGTGTACATGGAAGGCCAGTCGTCGACCACGCCGGCCTCGTCGGCATGCACGGCCAAGGCCACTTCCGCATCACTGCTCCACGTTTCCCATGACTCGTCGAGTTCGCCCTCGCCGATGGCTTCATGGACGACCTCGCGAACCGCCGCAGCCGCGAGGTTCCTGGTTGCGGTGAGGAACCGCCGTCCTGCCGTCTCCACCCACCGCAGGACCGGTGCGCCGTCAGGCGTGTCCAGATCCGTCACGATCCGATCTACGTCTGCTGTGCTCACCGTGCCGTCTGCCTCGACGTGTTCGACCCGAATTGAGCAAAGCCGATCGAGGAAGAGAAGGATCGGTGGCGTGGGTTCGAGAAGCCCTTGCACCTGGGTACGGGCGAGTTCGATCGCTCGCGGTGTCGTGAGAGGTAGCCGAACGACGGTGACCATCCCCAATGCCCGTACGACGCCGAGGTGAGAGTCCGTCGCACTGGCAACGACAGGTAGCAGGTAGCGCGAGAAGTCCCGCTTCACGATCTGGTACTCCGAGTCATCCGCCACCATTTGACGGATCTCGGCATCTCCTGCGAAGCCAAAACAGAACCCGTCAAACTCTGCGTCGTTCGGGTTCTCGGGACTACAGGAATAGATCTCGGGCGAGTCACAGACTTGAAGGACGCTGCGGAAGCCGACCCCCTTGTTACCGATGCCCTCGCCGGGAGGTTTGCTGCTTTGGGCGACATTGGTCAGCGCATCGAAGTTTCCTTCGCCAAACGGTCGCCCTGTGTTGGCGACGTACAGCACAGCGCCACCTTCGACGGACTCGTCCAGCCGAACATACGCACGCCCATCGCGCGTGCCTGAGGGCTGTGCGTCGTAGGCATTCTGGACGAGCTCAACGAGAAATCGATCCTCGTACTCCTGCGTCAACTGACTGGTGAGTGCAGTCAAACTCCTTGTCGGGTTGTACCGAGCCCTCCGACTGAAGTGATCGCGGATGCGGTTGGGCGACTCGACCGCAACGAGTTCTTTTGGGTTCAGCATGAGATCGACACCTGGCTCGGTCGTCTGACGACGTCACGCAGTGCGTACTTCGTCGGGGCCGGGGGCCAGACGCGAGTCAGACTCCTCACCGACTTCTGCAACTCACGACCGCCCGGGCGGTCGTGAGCGTGTGGACTCCAGAAAGACCCAACGCTCGAGGTCTGCCAGGAGCGGTGACCCCCAGGTCAGAATCTGGACGTCTGGAGCCAATCGATCGAGAACTTCCCGATCAAAGGTGACCAAGTTCGATCGGCCGTGGAGGAAGAGGTCAAAGACTCCCGGCTCATCGGTAGCACGAAGGCAAGCGGCAACCGGTGGGATCGCGAGGAGAGCGTCTCGAAGTCCCTCGAGTGTCATTCCCGGAGCCCAGTCGATCCCTGCCACCGGCGATCCGTGCTCATCCAGCTCTGCGAGAGTCCGTGCGCCCGCCTCGTTCGCCGCTGCAATGACCCTGGCCACGGCATCGTCGAGTCCAAGGCGATGGGAGTCCTCACCGAACAGATTTGCATCGACCGTCCCGGTTGGGTTGTCGTGGTCGTCGCACATGTCCGTTAGCGACGCGTCCTTGATCACTGACTCGATCTGCCCAAGAACGGGCTGCGCTATTCCGACCACTGCGTTGAATCCACCAAACGTGTCGACCAGCTTCCTATAGACGGCCGTCTCAACCGTTCCGTCGTACAACAGGTTCGTCACCTCCACCTTGGAATGGCCTCCGATTCGATCCACACGGCCGATTCGCTGCTCGACTCGAGTGAAATTCCATGGCAGGTCGTAGTTGACGATTCGGCCGCACGTCTGGAGGTTAAGACCTTCCGCCAGGGTGTCCGTGCCTACCAACACCTTCACCTGGTCGCCGGCTCTGAACATCTCGTTCGTTTGTCTCTTCGAGAGCTTCGTCCACTTGCCCGTCACCTGGTCCCGGATCGTCCCGCCGGACGCCGAGTACCCGATGACTCGGCCGTGCCAGATCGCATCGAGTCGGTCGCGCACGTAGTGCATCGTGTCGGCGTACTGCGTGAAGACGAGAACCGTCTGGTGGCCGCCCGTCAGCGCGTCCCCGACGATCTCGTGCAGCCGCTGCATTTTGGACTCGTCCTTGCTCGAGATGACTGAGATCTTGTCGGCGAGCTGGTGGAGGCTGGCGATCTCGTCGTCGAGTGCCCACGCAGCCACCTCTGCTGCTATGTCCGGGTCATCTTCGAGGATGGTGTCGTCGGACGAGAGCAAGGCCTTGATACCAAGGTTTTTGTCCAATGCTTCGATCCGGCGCCGAAGAGATTTCTCGATCGCATAGAACGACGACGTAAGGCGCCGCCGGTAGACGGTGAGGATGAAGCCGAGTGCATTCTTTGCCTGACCGGACGCGACCTGCTCAGCCTGGTCGTACTTGGTCCGGATGTAGTCCTGAACCTCGCAGTAGAGGCGCTCTTCTTACGGTGTCATCTTCACCGGTATGTCATCGACGACTCGGTCAGGGATCGTGGCCGCCTCGGGCCAGACCCCTGCCTCTCGGTATGCACGGAGGGTGTCCCGTGTATTGCGGAACACCCGATCTCGCATCGGGTTGTTCGTATAGAGCCATGCGGTCACCG
>JBGTKD010000144.1:0-29348 GCA_041744795.1 Acidimicrobiia bacterium | reverse complement strand
AACAGGACCACTTCACTGAACCGGCCAGGGCACGGTCTGGGTAAAGGGATCCAACATCCCCGGGTTGAACAGTGCTCACCAGCCGGCCAGCTCCACCCCCAGCATCACACAAAACCGAGGGATACACCCCCATTAGGGTTGAGCCCCGCGCATACGCGGGATTTTCGACACTGTTTTGTCACAGCCTGTCGGCAGGGTTCGTCGAATGCGAGATATCGACAGAGCCATCCTTGACTTCGCCAACCTTCACGGCGGCGTCGTGACCAAGCCCTTCCTTGATGACGTCCGGCTGACCAGCGGTCAGATCGAGTCGCGCGTTCGCCGGCATGGATGGCGGTCGCTCGGTCGGGGGGCGTATCGGATCCTGGAAGCAAGGGACCACCGCGACCGACTGGCTGGGGCACTTGCCGCCATCAACCCGTCCGTTGTTTCTCACCAGTCGGCTGCCGAACTTCACGAATTTGCGTTTGTTCCACGAGGCCTAGCCGTCGTTTCCGCCCACAGTCGGACAACGCACGTCTTCGACGGCGTGCTCGTTCATAGGACACACGACGTCGACGAGGCACACGTCGTCACGGTCGATGGGCTCAGATCCACGAGTGTCGCTCGCACGGTCTTCGATCTGGCAGCGGGCTCGACCGACCGGCGCCTCGGAGCGATTCTCGACGATCTTGTCTCACGCAGCCGGGTGACCCTCGCCGAAGTGGACCACGTCCTCGACTCCGTCGCCCGTCGTGGAAAGCCTGGTGTTCGCCGCATGCGGCGGGTGTTGGCCGTTCGATGGGGCCAGGATCACTCCCAATCGATTCTCGAACAAAGGGCGAGGGCGCTGTTGCGTCGCGCGGGTTTGCCCGACCCGGTTCCCGAGTTCCCGATTCCGTGGGCGGTCGACCGTCGTTTTGATGACGCATACCCGGACGCGCGACTGGCGATCGAGTGGGATGGGCGCCGCTACCACGGTCAGTTCCAGGCATTCGAAGCTGATCGCCTCCGGGATCGGGAGGCTCTGCTACACGACTGGCGTGTCGTTCGCTTCACCTGGAAAGACGTCAACAACAACCCTCAGATGGTGGTCGACACCATCCGTGCCCTCCTCGCCGAGCATTCTGTTCGCTAAATCCCGCGCATACGCGGGGTGGAACCCTGGGTACGCGTTTTTAGGCCTCGTAGGTGCCGGAGGTGGTGGTGCCGCCTTCGCCGGTCCAGTTCGTGTGGAAGAACTCGCCGCGCGGTCGGTCGACCCGTTCGTAGGTGTGAGCCCCGAAGTAATCGCGTTGGGCCTGGATGAGGTTGGCCGATACCTGCTCGGAGTGAAACGCGTCGAAGAACGCCAGAGCCGTCGAGTAAGCCGGCACCGGAATGCCCGACCCGACCGCGGCCGACACGACCCTCCGCCAGCCGCCCTCGGCTCTCCCCACATCGGCAGCGAAGTGCGGGGCCAACAGCAGGTGCTCTGCTCCTGCGTTGAATGCCCGCATCACATCGTCGAGGAACGCTGCCCGGATGATGCAACCCGCCCGCCACAGAGAGGCCACCTGAGCCAGATCCAAGTCCCATCCGTTCTCGTCCGAGGCAGCCCGCAGCAGCATGAAACCCTGTGCGTAGGAAACGATCTTTGAGGCGTACAGCGCGTCACGCAGGTCATCCATCGACAACTCGACGCCAGGCAGGTCCACCGACCGCGTGGCAGCGGCGGCCACCCTCAAGTCCTTGAAGCTCGAGACGATGCGGGCGTAAACGGCCTCTGCGACCAGTGACACCGGTTGGCCGAGATCCATCGACGAGATCACTGTCCACTTGCCCGTGCCTTTCTGGCCGGCGGTGTCGAGGATCTTTTCGACAAGCGGCGAGCCGTCCTCATCGACGGTGGCGAGAATCTCTGCGGTGATATCGATGAGGAACGAATCCAGGACGCCGTCTCCCCAAACTCTCACGGTGTCGCTCATCTCGGCGTGGCCCATACCCGAGCCCTTCATCAAGGCGTAGGCCTCCGCAATCACCTGCATGTCGCCGTACTCGATCCCGTTGTGAACCATCTTCACGTAGTGGCCCGCCCCGCCCGGTCCGAGCCAGTCACAGCAGGGCGTGCCGTCGTCGGCCTTCGCCGCGATCGATTGGAGCATCTCGGCGATGGCCGGCCATGCAGCCTTGTCGCCTCCTGGCATGATCGAAGGTCCGTTGCGGGCGCCCTCTTCACCTCCCGAGACTCCGGCGCCGACGAAATGCAGTCCGAGGGCGGCTAGCTCTTCGACCCTGCGTTCAGTGTCGGTGTAGAGCGAGTTCCCCCCGTCGATGACGATGTCTCCCTCTTCGAGGAGTGGCGTGAGCTGGCCGAGAACGGCGTCGACCGGCGCGCCCGCTTTTACCAGGAGGATCACCTTGCGGGGACGTTCGAGCCCCGCCACGAACGACACGAGGTCGGCGTGTCCCTCGATTGGCTCGCCTGCGGCTTCCCCTGCGAGGAAGTCATCTGTCACTGAGGTCGTCCGGTTGTAGACGGCGACTCTGTAGTCGTGGTCTGCGAGGTTGAGTACGAGATTCTGGCCCATTACGGCCAACCCGATGAGGCCGACGTCCGCGGATCTGGTCATGCCAGGACCCTATCGTGATCTCATGGCTTCACTCTCGCAGCGTGGCACCCAGCTGGCGGACCACTCTCCTTTTGCTGAGTACATGCTGGTTTCTCGCGAACACCTCGATCGTCGGTGGAGTCTCGAACGACCAGACGGATTCGTCGACCTGAGTGTCGCCGAGAATTGTCTGGTGTGGGACTTGCTCAGAGAGCCCCTCTCGGTCGCTCGCCAGGTTCCGTTGCATGCGGCAAGGTACGGGGACTCGCGCGGTCATCCAGCGTTTCGCAACACTGTCGCTGCCCTGGCTTCCCGGACGTTCCTCGGGCGCCTGATCGATCCAGGCTCGATCTACACCCTGGCTGGGGCCGGAGCGGTCCTGGAGGCTCTCTTCTATGCCCTCTGTGACCCAGGCGACGGTGTGCTCGTAGCCGCCCCCGGATATCCAGGCTTCTGGATGGATCTGGAACAGCGGGACGGCGTCGTTGTCGTCCCGGTCGAGACCGTCTGGGAGGAAGGCTTCACAATTTCGATTGAGGCCTTGGACCGCGCCTACGAAGCGGCGGACCGGCCCATTCGGGCATTGCTCGTGGCATCGCCAGACAATCCGACTGGTCGCGTCCTCCCCGCAGCGGAGGTGGGGGCACTGGTCGACTGGTGCCGGTCTCGGGGGATTCATGTGGTCTTCGATGAGTTGTACGCCCTCTCGGTGCATGACGATTCGGCTTTTGCGAGCGTGGCGTCGGTTCGTGAGCTCGGTGATGACGTCCACATCATCTGGGCGGTCTCGAAGGACTTCGCAGTCAGTGGTCTGCGATGTGGGGTGCTAATCACGGAGAACGAACGTGTCGGACGCGCTGTGGGGTCACAGGCAATCTGGTCGGGGGTTTCGGGCAGGACCCAGCATCTCTTCTCGGAACTACTTGCCGACGATCAGTGGGTCGACCGATATCTGGCCGAGATGCCCAGACGCCTCGCCGCATCCCATTCGATGACTCTCGAAGGATTGAACGCTGCTGGCATCGGCCACCTCCCCGGGCAGGCAGGGTTCTTCCTGATGGCCGACTTCCGGTCTTTCCTGGAAGAACAATCGTTTGCCGCAGAACACGCGCTTTGGCGTCGTGTCGTCGACGCCGGTGTGAACATGACCCCGGGTTCGGCCTGTCGGTCGGCGACCCCTGGTTTCGCTCGTATCTGTTTTGCAGCCGTTCCGGCAGAGGCACTCGAACTCGGGTTGAGTCGCGTCGGTTCGGCGCTCGGCTGAGTGGTCGGTCCCTATCCTCGTCCCATGTCCGTTCTAGGAATCGACATCGGGGGCTCAGGGATCAAGGGCAACCTCGTCGATGTCGCCACTGGCAATTTGGTAGCCGACCGCCACAAGATCTCGACGCCGGAACAGTCCACTCCCGATGCGGTAGCCGCGGTCGTCGCTGAGATGGTCGAACACTTCGGTTACGAGGGGGTGGTGGGATGCACTTTCCCGGCGATCGTCCGCAGGGGGGTTGCGCTCAGTGCTGCCAACGTCGACCAGGCGTGGATTGGCACGGACGCGGCGTCCCTCTTCTCCGGGAAGACCGGGTTGGAGTTCCGTGTCCTCAATGACGCAGATGCAGCTGCCATCGCCGAGATGGAGTTCGGTGCGGGCCGCAACCGAAATGGCGTTGTGCTCGCCCTCACATTTGGTACCGGAATTGGCTCTGGATTGTTCGTCGATGGGGTTCTCGTCCCGAACACCGAGTTCGGCCACCTGCACTTCGAGGACCATTCCCCTGTGGAGCGCTGGGCAGCCGCCCGGGCCCGCAACGACGAAGAAATCTCCTGGGAAGAGTGGGCAGGCCGCGTCGATCGGTTCCTCGGGTACCTTGACCGCCTCTTCTCACCCGAACTATTCATCCTGGGTGGCGGAGTGAGCCGCAAATGGGACAAGTGGGGGGTCCATCTCACGACTTCAGTGGAGACCGTTCCCGCTCAACTTCAGAATGAGGCCGGGATTGTCGGCGCGGCGCTGGTCGCGACGCGGATCGAGCGACACCCCTAGGCCGGCTCGGCGTACTCCGTGAACGTATCCATATCGGCTGCCCTGAGACGTACTTCGAGGATCGCGCCGGCATCTTCGTGCTTTTCGACTAGTACCTCACCGAGTTCGTGGGCTGCGGCGATGAGGTCCGACCGGCTGTAGGGGATGTTGAGGCGGACGACCACGCTGCCTATCGAAACCAGTCGTGCCACCGTCTCGAGCAGTTCGTCGATACCGTCGCCAGTCTGTGCGGATATGAACACTGCCTCGGGATGAAGGTTCTTGAGCCTGCTGATGGCCGCGGGCTCTGCCACATCGATCTTGTTGAAGACCACCAGTTCCGGGATCTCGGCCGCTCCGATCTCGCCGAGCACCTCGCGCACAGCGGCCATCTGGCCGTCTGGGTCGATGTCTGATGCGTCAACGAGATGCAGCAGAAGGCCAGCCTCCAGCGTGTCCTCCAGCGTCGATCTGAACGCCTCAACAAGGTTATGAGGCAGCCGACGGATAAATCCGACCGTGTCAGACAGGAGAATTCCCCTGCCGTCTGGTAGCTCGCACTTACGGACCGTGGAGTCGAGAGTGGCGAAGAGCCGATCTGCTGCGAGCACGTCGGCCGACGTGAGTCGATTCAGCAAGGTCGACTTGCCCGCGTTTGTGTATCCGACAACGGACACTTGCGGGATCGCCGAGCGCTTGCGGGACTTACGTTGCGTCGACCTGGTCTTAGACAGAGCTGCGAGCTGGCGCTCCAGCTTGGCGATGCGAATCTCGATACGACGTCTGTCGGTCTCCAGCCTTGTTTCGCCCGGTCCGCGGTTGGCGATACCCGAACCGGCTCCCTGGCGTGACAGCTGCTTTCCGAGACCCCGCAGACGCGGGAGCCGATACTTGAGAAGAGCCAGTTCGACTTGGATGGCACCTTCGCGACTGGTCGCATGCTGGGCGAAAATGTCGAGGATCAGAGCCTCGCGGTCCACAACGTCGCACTCGAACAGCTTCTGGAGGTTGCGCTGTTGGGCGGGGGATAACGGGTTGTCGAAGACCACAACGTCGACGTCGAGCGCCTGTGAGAGTGCCGCCAGTTCCTCGGCCTTGCCTGATCCGATGTACCAGGCAGCGTCGGGCGCATCTCTCTTGACCAACTCAATCCCGACAGTGTCTGACCCTGCAGTGTCCGTGAGCAGTGCGAGTTCGTCGAGCGATCGCTCAGATTCGACAGTCGAGTGATCGGGCAGTTGGACGCCGATCAGGAACGCCTTCTGAACCGTCACCTCTACGTCGGTCACGGTGGCGGTCAGCCGACGCCCGGTGCGCCCTTGGTGGTCGTAAGTCACAACGTCACGCTATCGGGTCCGACAAGTTGTGTACGAAGGATTATCGGAGCTCAGAGGTATTGGCCCTCATCGCCAACCTCGCCCGGCTCCTCCTCGGCGATGATCTGTGATTCTCGGACTGCGACGACCGGCTTGCCGGTCGGCGGCCACATGAAACGCCAGGCTCCCGACGGCACCGCCCAGAAACGCTGGCCGGTTTTCACGTCTACGAGAGCCAGCGCGTCGTTGCCGTCCTTGGTGCCAACGGGGACAAGCAGGCCCGAGCGCGTGGTGCTCTCGTCGGGCGGAGCGCCGACCCGCCAGCCAGTGAGGATCCGGTATCCGTTTTCGTAGTGGTTTTCGGTCATTGTTGAGCCGGAGTGTGCCATCTCCGGCGAAGGAAACGAATCGGACTGGCACCTCGATTGGGCGCGGCTCTTCTGGATCTCGATCACCGCCGTTCTGTGGAGCCGGTAGGGTCTCGCCTTCGCGATTGAACTCTGAGGAGCCATGTCCGAAGCAAGTTTCAGTGAAGCGCTCGATTACCACCAGCGCGGCAGGCCGGGCAAGACCGAGGTCAGGCCCACCAAGCCAACAGCAACCCAGGCAGACCTCAGCCTGGCTTACTCGCCAGGCGTGGCCGAGCCGTGCCTCGCCATCGCCAAGGATCCGCTGGATGCCTTCAAGTACACGAACCGGGCGAACCTCGTGGCCGTCGTGTCCAACGGAACCGCCGTTCTGGGGCTTGGGAACATTGGTGCGCTGGCCAGTAAGCCGGTCATGGAAGGCAAGGCCGTCCTGTTCAAACGGTTTTCGGATATCGATGTGTTCGACCTCGAGGTCGGGTCCGAAGACCCTGAAGACGTAATCCGCTTCTGCGAGCTACTCGAACCGACCGTCGGTGGCATAAACCTCGAGGACATCAAGGCGCCCGAGTGCTTCCACATCGAGGCAGTCCTCCGAGAGCGTCTCGACATTCCGGTGTTTCACGACGACCAGCATGGGACGGCGATCATCGGCGGAGCTGCCTTTATCAACGCAGTCGAGTTGATCGGCAAAGACATCGCCGAGGTCAAGGTCGTCTTCAGTGGCGCGGGAGCTGCGGGGGTGGCAACTGCCCGATTCTTCCAGGAACTAGGGGTCCGCCCCGAGAACCTCTTGATGCTCGATAGCCGCGGCGTCATCCATACCGAGCGCGACGATCTGACCGACATCAAGCGAGAGTTCGTGAGGGAGACAGACGCCCGAACGCTCGAAGATGCCCTCAAGGGGGCGGATGCTTTTGTCGGTGTGTCCGTTGCGGACACAGTGACCAAAGAGATGGTTCGGTCGATGGCCGACGATCCGATCGTATTTGCTCTCGCCAACCCCGACCCGGAGATCACCTACGACGATGCCAAGGAAGCCCGCCCGGACGCGATCGTCGCAACGGGGCGTTCGGATTTCCCCAATCAGGTCAACAACGTCCTCGGGTTCCCGTTCATCTTCCGCGGCGCACTCGACGTACGCGCCCGCGGTGTGAGTGAGGGGATGAAGATCGCGGCTGCACGCGCCCTGGCCGAATTGGCTCGTGAACCAGTGCCCGAGTCGGTACTGAAGGCTTATGACCTCGACCAACTGTCGTTCGGGCGGGACTATCTGATTCCGAAGCCCTTCGATTCGAGGGTTCTTTGGACTGTTGCTCCCGCTGTGGCGATGAAGGCCACTGAAGAAGGCTTAGCCCGCGAGCCGCTCGAGGATGTGGAGGTCTACAGGGACGCTCTCCGTGCCAGGTTCCAGGCGACTTACGGGCTGATTCAGTCGATCACCGTGCGAGCCAAGCGGGTTCCGAAGACAGTCGTCTATCCGTATGGGGATGACCTCCGGATCATTCGGGCAGCCCGCCGGGTGCTGGACGAAGGGATCGGACGTCCTGTCTTGTTGGGCGACACGGGGGTCATCAAGGAACTCTCCACGGAGCTTCGCATCCCTCTGGACGGCATGACTGTGGTAGATCCGGTCACCGAGGCCCCGTTGCGCGAGCGCTACGCGAAGCGGCTCGAAGAGTTGCGTCGTCACAAGGGAATGTCGATTGCGACGGCGGAACGGGCCGTGTTCGACACCAATGTGTTTGCCGCACTGATGGTCGAACAGGGAGATGCCGATGCTCTCATCGGGGGCCTCACGACTTTCTATCCGGAGACAATCCGGCCCGCTCTGCAGATCATCAAGCTTGAGGAGGGGCGCACGATCGCCTCTGCTCTGTACGTCGTCGTAGCCAAGGGCACGCCGTACTTCTTCACGGATTGCGCAGTGAACATCGAGCCGACCGCCGACCAGCTTGCGGAGCTCGCAGCCGGGGCCGTCCAGATCGCTGAAGAGCAATTCGACCGGGAAGCCCGGGTCGCTTTCCTCAGTTACTCGGACTTTGGTTCTGCACTAGGCGAGGAGCCGGCCAGGGTTCGGATGGCCGTGGAGCGTTTCAGGGAGATGCGACCTGATGTGGCGGTCGACGGCGAGATGCAGGCTGACACAGCGGTGGTTGGTGACCTGATCCGTATGCGCCGACCAAACGGTCCGCTGCAACGGGCAGCAAACGTCATCGTCTTCCCGAATCTCACCGCCGGGAACGCGGCTTACAAGCTGTTGCACCATCTGGGCGATGCCGAGGTGATTGGACCGATTCTCTCGGGTCTGGCCAAGCCGGTTCATGTCCTGCAACGAGATGCCGAGGTGGACGATGTTGTGAACCTGACGGCATACGCCGTCGCCGATGCCCAACGGGATCGCAATTCGACCTGACGAAGATTTAGGCGCTGTAGGTGGTTGGCGGAGGCGGACGGGCTTCAAAACCGTTGAGGGATCTTGCGACCCCCCAACGGAACGCCCCATCGGGTGGCGAGAGGCGACCCGACGACCGACTCATTTCAAACGGGGTAGGGGTTAACCACGTCGACGAGGGGAGAATCGCCGAGGTGTGTATGTTCCACGAAGGTCAATACGCCTTCGACACCTTCTACTCCTAGTCAGCGATACCAGCCGAGGGCGGCCCTACATTGCTATTCGAGAGCGGCTGGAGACCGAGCTTTGCCCTCAGCGTTCGTCTAGCTCCACTTCGTATCGCTCCACGGAGACGAGTTCTGATCCATCTACGGCGCTGACGGCCTGATCCCGAAGTTGGTCGGCGGCTTCTTCGCTGGCCTTCATCGCCTCTTCACTCTCCCAAAGAGTCGCCGTGAGGCCCTTGCCTGTCTCGCGATTTACGAGCGAAAGTATGCCCTTGAACCCTGCGATGTCGCGTGCTCGCGGGAGTATCTGCTCCCGTATCACTTTGAGCGAAGCATCAGCAGATTCGGGCGGTCCTTGGACCGTGGTTACCCGTGCGTACATGAGGTCTCCTCCTCGTTAGCCTTGTTGCAACCGCAAGCGTGCGCTTCATCGGTCAGAGTGCGGTTATCACCTCCCGGCTTCGTTAAATGCCCAACCTACCGCGTCCAAATCTCATCTGTTGCTCGCGGAGGAGCGTTTTTCTCCTCGTCGGAGTTGGGTGAGATGTTTGTTGGCGGAGGTGGACGGGAATCGAACCCGCCAGGGATCTTGCGACCCCTCAACGGTTTTGAAGCCCGTTGCAGTCCCATTGGGCGGTGTTTGGCGGAGGCGGACGGGAATCGAACCCGCCAGGGATCTTGCGACCCCTCAACGGTTTTGAAGACCGCGGAGCCCACCAGGCGCTCGTTCGCCTCCGAGGGCGAGCGTAGTGTTGGACTTGGGTGATGACATGAGCGATCTATCATTTTGAGTGATGTCTGAATTTGGGGGATTGATCAAGGAGGCCCGCGAGCGGCTGGGCCTCTCGCCGCATCGGGTTGCCGAGTTGATCGGCCGCGCTCCGGGGACCGTCAAGGCATGGGAACGCGGACGCACGGTGCCCACCGATCCGTTTGTCCTCACATCGCTTGCTGCGGTCTTGGCCATCAACGAATCGAAGCTGTTCCATATCGCTGGACTTCCGCTGCCGGGCGTCGTGGCATCGCCGACGATCGAACAGGAGCTTGCTTCCATCGCCCCCGTTCGACAGGCACCGCCGCCGCCTCCACCTCCCTTTGATCCCTTGCTGGTCGCTGGCCGCCCTCTCCCCAGTGTGGTCCTAGATGAAGCGCCGGTCGCCGAGCATGAACCTCAGCGCGTAGCGGAGGCCACCCAAGCGGTCCAACCGCAACCGCCGCAACAGTCCGAACCCGAGCCGACGCCAGGCAGTGATTTCTTCCAGAAGGGTATGGACCCAATCAAGAAGTTCTGGTCGTCCTTCGGGGAACGCTCGAAAGAACCGTCGCGACCTGATCGGGTCCGGCCAGAACCAAGGGCGATCCCGATCCGACCGGCTGCCATCCCGACCGGTTCGTACATGGACGATCCGGATCAGCGTTGGTCGTATCGGCTCCGAGCTTTCTGGACGACCGCGGGGATGGCGGGTCTCGTCATCGTGCTGCTTTGGTCGGGTTCGCGGGCCTGGCAGGCTTTCAGCGACGCCTGGGACGCACTTCTGTCCGGGCTGTGAGTCGTCAGCAGGTCGTTCTACATCCTCGACATGTGCGTGGGATCGGCGAAGCCTTAGCGACCCTTGACATCGACCTCCTCCAGCCAAATGACGAGGGTCTGCCTGCCGCCATCGAGTCCAGCGGGATTCTCGTTTCGTTCGTCTGGGAGGATCGGTTCCTGCCGGGCCTGAAGTGGCTGCAGTCGATCTCTGCCGGACATGATCACTATCCCCATGATGAGTTCGATCGCCACGGAGTGATCCTGACTTCTGCTTCCGGCGTTCACGGGCCGCAAATGGCTGAGCACGCCTTCGCTTTGCTGTTCGCTCTCTCCCGTGGCGTGGGCGTAGCCACCCGCAACGCGATGCGCGCCGAGTGGAAACCCATGTTGCTGGATGAGCTCAGCGGGGGGACTCTCGGCGTTCTGGGGCTGGGAGCCGTCGGCGAGGTGGTGGCTCGTCGGGCGAAGGCGTGGGACATGACTGTCATCGGTACCAAGCGAGAAGTTGCCGGATACGTCGGGTACGCCGACCAGGTGTTTGCTCCTGAAGAGACCGCTGAGGTGTTTCGTCGAAGCGACGCCGTCGTCTCGGTTCTCCCAGGGGGCGAGAGCACCGATGGGATCGTCACCCGTGCCATGTTGGAATCCCTCGATGGCTGGTTCGTGAACCTCGGCAGGGGCAATGTCGTGGCCGAAGTTGACATACTCGCCGCCCTCGACTCGGGAGGTTTGCTTGGCGCCGGTCTCGATGTATTCGACGCCGAACCTCTGCCGGCCTCCTCGCCCCTCTGGACTCATCCCAGGGTCGTGATCACTCCGCACGTGGCCGGTCTGTCGCCCCACTACGGGGCCCGTCTCGCCGAGATCGTCGCCCACAATCTTGCTGCCTTTGCCGGAGACGGGGAGTGGCGTAACCGAGTGGTCTAGACCGCCCCATTTGTTTGTGCGGCGCACCGCTAGAGAGTTAGACGGGCAGTTTTCCTCACGAACCGGCGAACGATTCGGTGATCACTGTCCCTACGTGAGTGCGGCTCGGAGCAGCAATCCGACGGCGGCGAGAGAAGCTATTGCGAGGATGCCGTTGCGCAGAATGCGGCCCTCGACTTTGCGATGGAGCAGTGAGCTGCTGGCGAATCCGAGTGCTGCCGCCGGAGCGAGCATCAGCGCCGTCTTCAGGTCGTCGCTATCCAAGATCCCGGTCACGGTCAGCACTGTCAGGTTGATCATCAGGCCGATCGAGAAGATCGTTCCGAGCGTTGAGCGAACCGTGGGACCTGTCTGATTGCGATACAGGAGAGCGACTGGCGGTCCGCCGATGCCCGAAGCGGTACCCGAGAAGCCCGAGAACAGACCGGCCGCCACCCTGGTCAAACGGTTCAGCGGAACCTTCACACCACTGCCGAGTATCAGAACCGTGATCAAGACGAGGAATCCGATGAGGAAGTCGAGGGTCTTTCCAACCGCAAAGGTCAGGACTGCGGCCGCCGCGAACGAACCGGGCACCCGGCCAACAATGATCCAGCCGACTCCCGACATGTCGATTCCCGCCCGCTCTCTCAGCACAGCAGCGATCCCCATGGGCAGCGCCAGGACCTGGGGTGCGACGGGCACGAAGCCTGGGTCGAGCAACGTGAGAATTGGGACCGACAACACGGCGAAACCGAACCCGACCGAACCTTGCAGCGCGCCCCCACAGAACACAATGAGCAGCGCCCCCACCAAGGTCCATGTCTCGTACATCTGGCGCAGCGTTGCAGGTCGGGGCCAGCGCGGAAAAATTCCAGACTTAACGCGGTGACTCGTGGCAGAATGTCGTCACCAGAGAAAGGAGGTGGTCCTCCTTGGGAAGTTGTTTTGATGGGACTCTGGAGGTGGCCGAGCGCTGAGTGGCGCTCCCACCGAGACGCCACTCCAAGGTGGCGACTCCAACTCGGACCACCGACCTCTGAGATCTCAGGCATTGGTCCCCCCTGAGCGGTGCGGTCATCGACCGTCACCGTCAAATTTCTCAAGGTTTGATCACAGGAGCCCGGCACATGCCGGGCTCCTGTCGTTTGTGCTCGGCTCGTCCGAAGGCACAGCAGTCGGGCAGAATGGGGCGCATGGGATTTAGAACCACACAGATCCACGCCGGCGTGGAGCCAGATCCAATCAGCGGGGCGATCCTCACCCCGATCCATCAGTCCACGACTTTCGTTCAGGAAGGCGTCGATGAGTACCTCGCTAAGGGGTATTCCTACTCTCGGGCAGGGAACCCGACCGTGACTGCCTTCGAGCAGAGAGTCAACATCCTGGAGGGCGGGGCGGGTGCCACCGCCTACGGCACAGGCATGGCGGCGACGACCGCGGTAATGCTCAGCCAGTTGAACGCCGGCGATCACGTGATCTTCTCCGACGTCGTCTACGGCGGGACGCATCGATTCGCTACGAAGGTGATGGCCCGTTTCGGGGTGGAGGGTGAGTTCGTGGACACCGCCGATCCGACGAACGTCCGCAACGCCCTGCGTGATTCGACCGCGATGGTGTTCACCGAAACGCCCGCCAATCCGACTCTCAAGCTCACCGACCTAGCGGCGATCAGTGAGATCACCTCCGCCGCCGGTGTACTTCACGTCGTGGACAACACGTTCCTTACGCCCTACTACCAGCGTCCCTTGGAGTTGGGTGCCGACTTGGTGGTCCACTCGACCACCAAGTACATGGACGGTCACAACGCAACGCTCGGCGGGGCGGTGGTGGCGGCGAACGAGGAACTGCACGAGTCGCTGAAGTTCATGCAGACGGCGGGTGGGTTCATCATGTCGCCGTTCGTTGCGTGGCTGACGCTCCAGGGGACTAAGACGCTCGCGAACCGGATGGACGCTCAGTCAGCGAGCGCGATGGCGGTGGCCGAATTCCTGCAGGGTCACCCGAAGGTGAAACAGGTCGCATACCCGGGCTTGGAGTCCTTCCCGCAGCACGCGCTTGCGAAGTCTCAAGCCTCCGGTTTCGGGGCGATGGTCTGGTTCGAAGTGGTGGGCGGGCTCGAAGTAGGCAAGGTCCTGATGAAGGCGGTGGAGCTGTGGTCTCTTGCCGAGAATCTCGGCTCCGTCGAGTCGCTGATCACACACTCACCAACCATGACCCATGGGGCGATGACTCCCGAGGAACGTCACAGGGTGGGCATCGTGGACGGCCTGGTCAGGTTGTCAGTCGGTCTGGAGGATGTCGAAGACCTGATTGCCGACCTCGAACAGGCGCTTGAGAAGGTCTGACGGGCTATTCGGCGAATCCCTTTTCTCGCAGCCAGTCTTCGTTGAAGATCTTCGAGAGGTAACCGCGCCCAGAATCCGGAAGGATCACGACGACGAGCTTGTCGGGGTCCTCGCGTGCGACCTGGATCGCGGCTTCGGCCGCCATCCCGCACGAGCCGCCGACTAGGAGTCCCTCTTCGCGGGCCAAACGGTGGGTCATAGCGACCGACTGGCGATCGGTCACCATGATGAAGCGGTCGATCAGGTCGAGGTCGACTGTGTCCGGGTAGAAATCCTCTCCGACTCCTTCGACCAGGTACTGGTGGATGTCGCCGTCGGGACCTGCTGAGTAGATCGATCCTTCCGGATCTGCGCCGACAATTTCGACTCCGGGCTTGAGGCGGCGGAGATGACGGGCGATTCCTGTGATCGTGCCACCCGTCCCGACGCCTGCGACGAGGACATCGATCGTCCCTCCGGTCTGGTCCCAGATCTCCGGTCCTGTCGTGGCCTCGTGGGCTGCGGGGTTCGCCGGATTGAAATACTGATTCGGGTTGAAGGCGCCTGGGATCTCGGATGCCAAGCGGCGGGCAACGCCGTAATAGCTCTCGTCATCTTCCGGCAGCAGTTCGGTGGGTGTCACGATGACCTCGACCCCGTACGCCTCCAGTTGGCGGATCTTCTCGGGAGCCACCTTGTCGGGAACGGTGCAGATCACGCGATATCCGCGTACTGCGCCCACGAGCGCCAGACCTACCCCGGTGTTGCCCGAGGTCGGCTCCACGATCGTTCCGCCCGGCTTCAACAGTCCGTCCCTCTCGGCGGCATCGATCATCGACACCGCGATGCGTTCCTTTACCGAACCTCCGGGGTTCATATGCTCGACCTTGGCGACCAGGTTTCCTGGCGGATGCAGTCGGGAGAGGCGCACCAACGGGGTGCCACCGATGGTTTCGATGACGCTTTCGTGAATCTGCATTCGGGTGAGCGTACCGGCCCTCTCTACCCTTCAGGCTGTGCCAGTTCACCCGAATTCGAGCCAGCTGGTCGTCGTCGCCAACCGGCTCCCAGTGCGATACGACGACGTCACGGACACATGGGAGTCGAGTCCTGGCGGGCTGGTGAGTGCTCTGGCTCCGGTCTTGGCGAAGCGTCAGGGAACCTGGATCGGATGGCCGGGTATCGCCGACCAAGAGGTGGCGCCTTTCACGGTTGACGACATCGATCAGGTGTCCGTTGCCCTGAGTGGAGACGAGATCGCCGACTATTACGAGGGTTTCTGCAACGCCACGATTTGGCCGCTGTATCACGACGCCATCCGACCCGTCGAGATGCATCGCCATTGGTGGCGACCGTATCAGGAGGTCAATCGGAGGTTCGCCGAGACGGTCGCCGAGACCGCATCCGACGGTGCCTCGGTGTGGGTTCAGGACTATCAACTGCAACTCGTGCCCGAGATGCTTCATCTCGCTCGACCTGATCTCAAGATCGGATTCTTCCTCCACATCCCCTTCCCGCCGGTGGAGATCTTCGGCCGCTTGCCGTGGCGACGTGAGATTGTGCGTGGCCTACTGGGGGCCGATGTCGTGGGGTTTCACACCCGCCAGTCGATGACGAACTTCGCTCGAGCGGCACGCACCTATGGACCAGCCTCCGGGCCGAGTGAGGCCATCAGCTTCGCCGAGCACACAACCCGAGCAGAGGTACTGCCGATTTCGATCGACTTCGCCGAGTTTGAGTCGGCGGCGGGTTCCGACGAGACACGCCAGGCGGCGATCGAACTGCGACAAGAAATGGGGAACCCCGAGCACATCCTGTTGGGCGTTGATCGGTTGGACTACACGAAAGGCATCGACCTGCGGTTGCGGGCCTTCGAGTCGCTGCTGGAGGAGCGACCTGATCTGCATGGCCGGATAGTCATGGTTCAGGTAGCCGTTCCCAGCCGGGAGGCGGTAGGGGAGTATCAGACGATCCGTCGCACTATCGAAGAGTACGTAGGACGGATCAATGGAAACTTCGGGCAATCCGATTGGACCCCGGTTCGTTACTACTACCGGGGCCTGGACCGACCGGAACTCGTTGCGCACTATGTCGCGGCTGACGTGCTACTTGTGACCCCGCTGCGGGACGGGATGAACCTCGTTGCCAAGGAGTACGTGGCTTGCCGTACAGATGAAAGCGGTGTGCTGGTGCTCAGCGAGTTCGCAGGGGCGGCCGAACAGCTCGAGCAAGCCGTCGTGGTGAATCCTTACGACCTAGACGGCCTTGCCCGAGCCTTGGGCGAAGCCGTCGACATGTCCCGGGAGGAGCAGAGATCCCGCATGCAGGCCCTCCGCAGTCATGTCAGGCTCTGGGATGTTCACGCGTGGGCCTCACACGGCCTCGCCGGGATCACATGATCGAACCCGACGAAGCGATCGAACGGCTTGCCCGTTCAGACGACCTCTTCGTCGGTCTCGATTTCGACGGGGTGCTCGCAGAGATCGTGGAGCGACCTGAGGATGCCCAGCCTGTGCAGGGGGTGGCAGAGGTCCTCGCTGATTTGACCCGCCTCGACAGAGTCCGGGTAGCTGCCGTTTCAGGCCGGCGCCTTGCTGACCTTGCCGAGAGACTCCGGCCCCCTCCCGAGGTCATCCTGGTGGGCGAGCACGGAGCCGACCTCGGCTACGGCGCACTGGACGTTCCCGACCGTTACGAAGAGGTGCGTGCCGCACTGGAATCAGTCGCGGCGCGCTTCGACGGTGCCTGGGTGGAACAAAAGCGCACAGGACTCACTATCCACAGCCGGTTGCTGTCCGACCCCGAAGCTCTGCGTTTGGCTGCTGAGGCGGAAGCGCTGCTGGCCTCGATGGTTCCTGGTCTCTTCGAACGCGGCAATCGGGTCGTCGATGTTCGGCTGACCGGTTCGACAAAGGGTCAGGCGATCGAGGCGCTTCGCGCCGCAGATGAGGTGGTTCTTTTCCTAGGCGACGACACAACTGACGAGACGGTATTCGAGTCGCTTGGACCCAGGGACGTCGGCGTCAAAGTGGGCGAGGGGCCGACGGCAGCCACTTGTCGGATTCCAGATCCGGACGCGGTAGTGCAGTTCCTCAAAGATCTCGTCACTGCTCGCTCTCGGTAGCCTGCCCGCATCATGCGCGTGACCCGGATCGTGGACGGGACGATTCTCGTCAACCTTGTCGTCATCCTCCTGGGGGCGGCGGTGCGAGCCACCGGCTCCGGCGCCGGTTGTGGCAGGTCATGGCCGACGTGTCAGGGTGAGTTGCTTCCTGCCCTTGAGGGAGCGACTGCCATCGAGTTCAGCCACCGAGCGGCCTCGGGAGTGGCTCTTCTCGCTGTCGCCTGGATGGTCGTGGCCGTCTTCCGGTCTTCCACGAGGGGCGATCTCGTTCGCCTCGGCGCGGTAGCCGTCGGTATCTCCATCATCATCGAGGCGATGATCGGCATGGTGATCGTGTTGGCCGAATGGGTGGCGGACGATGCCTCCCTGGCGCGGGCCATCTCGGTGCCGATCCACCTCGTCAGTACTTTTGTGCTGCTCGCCGGTTTGGTTTTCACCAGGTTCTGGCTGTCGTCTGCACAGGGCCATCGCATCGCCAGCAGTGATCGCGTTCCGATCATCGGGATCAGTGTAGGCCTGCTCGTGGTAGCTGGCACTGGGGCGGTTACCGCTCTCGCCGACACGTTGTTCCCCAAGGAGTTCGATCTGGCCACTGCGGTGACATCTGGGGAGCATTTCCTGACCCAGCTACGAGTGGTCCATCCGATCGTTGCAGTGCTGGTCGGCTTCGCTGCTGCTTGGGTTGCCGCCAGACGAATGGATGGATCGGCGGCAGTTCCCGCCCGGCTCGTCGTTGGTGGAGTAATGATCCAGGTATTGCTGGGCGCTGCGAGCGTGGCTCTGCTCACCCCACTCTGGTTGTCGCTTACTCATCTGCTTGTTGCAGACCTGCTGTGGATGGCCTGGGTTTGGTTGGCGCTGGAGTTGACCGCTGTCGGGAATGAGTCGGCCCCGTTGGACGTTTCTTCCTATCCCTAGTTTCATCCTGAGAACAACCACCCAGTCGAGACTCGATGTCCCTGACCTATTCGGAACTCATCGCCCAGGCCAAGAGGGAGATCTCTGAGATCGACCCTGCGGGTCTGGCAGCGCGTCTCGGCGGCAACGTCGTCCTCATCGATGTGCGCGAGAGCGACGAGCACATTCAGGGAGCGATCGAGGGGTCGAAGCACATTCCCAGAGGGCTCCTCGAGTCGAACATCGCGATGGTCGTCCCTGATCAGTCCTCTTCGCTGGTCCTGTACTGCGCCGGCGGTGCCCGTTCGGCCCTTGCCGCTAAGTCGCTCAAGGACATGGGCTATGGCGACGTTTCGTCGCTCACTGGCGGGTTCGGTCGCTGGAAGAACGAAGGCCGGCCGTGGTCCGAGCCGATCACGCTCAGCCCGGATCAGAAGATCCGCTATAGCCGTCACACCCTTCTCCCTGAAGTCGGAGAAGAGGGCCAAGCCAAGCTGCTCGACTCGAAAGTCTTGCTGATAGGCGCTGGCGGGCTTGGTTCGCCTGCCTCGATGTATCTGGCAGCCGCGGGGGTGGGAACGCTCGGAATCGTCGACTTCGACGTAGTCGACTCATCCAACCTTCAGCGTCAGATCCTGCACAACATCGAACGTCTCGGAGAGGCAAAGGTCGAGTCTGCCCGCCAAACCCTCCAGTTGCTCAACCCCGACGTAAAGGTCGAGCCCTACCGGGAGCGCCTGTCGGCTGAGAATGTGCTCGACATCATGTCCGGATACGACCTCGTGGTTGACGGTGGTGACAACTTCCCGACCCGGTACCTGGTGAACGACGCGTCGCTCCACCTGCGCATCCCGGTCGTTCATGGTGCGATCTTCCGATTCGAGGGTCAGGCGAGCGTGTTTCATCCCTATGTCGGTCCGTGCTACCGGTGCCTGTTCCCCCAGCCGCCCCCACCTGAGATGGCACCGTCCTGTGCCGAGGCGGGGGTGCTTGGCGTCCTCCCCGGCATCGTTGGGTCTATCGAGGCAATGGAGGCGATCAAGCTTCTCCTGGGCATAGGTGAGAGCCTTGTTGGAACCCTTCTGACCTATGACGCCCTCACCCAGGATTTCCGCAAGCTCAAACTCCGGCGGAACCCGAACTGTCCTGCCTGTGCGGACGAGTCGATGCCGCCGGCAATCGTCGAGTACGACGACCTGTGTATGCCGGCCGGTTCGGTCGCACGCACGATCTGACCGCACCGGCCCTCAAGGTCCCTCTCTCGATGCCGCTTGCATCCGTCAAACTGTTCCAGGAGATATCGATGTCTGCGACCGCCACACCCATGGTCGATGTCAATGTTCCCCAATTCAATCAAGCTCTCGCACGCAGTCGATCGGCGATTTCCGACCTCGATCCCATCCTCGCCGCCAGCGCACTTACGGAGTGGGCGTGACCTACCTCGCACCGGATGTCGTGACGGCCATGCGGGTTCATGCTGCCAACCGTCACCCTGAGGAGTGTTGCGGCTTGCTGGCTTCTGACGCCGAAGGGGCCGTTCGGATGGCGTACCCGTTGACGAATTCGCTGCGCTCCGCGACGAACTACACGATCGAACCTCGCGAGCACTTCAAGGCCCTGCGTCACGCCGAGTCGCAAGGATGGGAGATCAGTGGCGTGTTCCACAGCCATCCGCACTCCCAGGCCTATCCGTCACCGACCGACGTGGCACTGGCTGGCGAACCCGGCTGGTTGTACGTCGTGATCGGCATGCAGACGCCCGATGCACCCGAGATCAGAGCCTTCCACATCACAAACAGCCAGGTACACGAACAGCAGCTGACCTTCCATGAGGAGACATGAACGCGAATGTCCCCGCCCGTGGGCGGGGACGGATCCGCGGACTTGACCAGTCAGACGCTGCGGGGCACCAGTGCCCGGCGGCGGACGCTGCGTGGCTGAGGCTGGGGTTGGGGTGCGACGACCCGGCGAGGAGCGGGTGCGTCGAAGGCAGACACCGGACGGTGCAGCTTGGCGTGGCGGCTGGCGGAGCGGGATGTGGGGGAGTTGGAACCGTAGAGACGCATGATGTTTCTCCTCTCGTGTCTCGGTCGTACAACCCCATCACACCGCACGGCGATCAAGAAGCTCGCAAGGCATGCTCGGGCCTGATTTGAGCGCGATTTGAGCGACGGCTGGGCGCCTCGCTCTGGTGAGTTCTACCCTCGGGTCCGTGCTTTACGGAGGAATCGAAGCGGGCGGAACCAAGTTCGTTTGCGCCGTGGGTACCGGGCCGCACGACATTGCTGCACGAGTGCGCATCCCCACGACCCAACCCGAAGAAACACTGGCTGCTGTGCGCGAGTACTTCGCGGCGCGGAGAGTGGATGCCGTGGGGATAGCCACCTTCGGCCCTGTCGAGCTCCGCCGCACCGAGGCTCTGTACGGCCGTATCACGTCCACCCCTAAACCAGGTTGGGAAGGCGCCGATCTGGTTGGTGCCGTTAAGGGGGTTGCGGACGTTCCGATTTCAATCGACACCGATGTCAATGGTGCCGCGCTGGCCGAGGCCCGCTGGGGCGCAGGGGTCGGGTTGAACACGGTGCTGTATGTCACCGTCGGTACCGGTCTTGGCGGGGGAGCCGTAATTGGTGGCCGGACCTTGCAGGGACTGATCCATCCGGAGATGGGCCATGTGAGCGTCGCTCGAATGGAAGGTGACCGTTTCGAAGGTGTCTGCCCGTTCCACGGCGACTGTCTGGAAGGTATGGCGTCTGGAACGGCGATGGAGGCTCGTTGGGGTCGTCCGGCTGATGAGCTGGGTGTCGACCTGGTTGAAGCCCTCCAGATCGAAGCCCAGTACCTGGCTGCCGGGTTTCGCCAGTTCGTATACACCCTGGCTCCCGATGTGATCGTGATGGGGGGCGGCGTCGCCCAACTCGCCGGGCTCCACTCCCTGGTAAACGCCCGGCTGGTCGAAATGATGTCCGGATATGCGATCCAGGCCGAGCACCGAGTTGGCTATGTCGTTGCCCCCGGATTGGGCGAGGATTCGGGAATCGCAGGCGCCTTGGCATTGGCGGCCGGTTGACGGGAACTCGGTGTCAGCCCGTGTCGTTCAAGACCATGGAGCCTGAGAGACGCACACGAGCTTGCACGTGATACCCACCCTCCCTTCCGGTCGCGTCTCTCAGGCTCTCTCAATGCCTCACCGCGCTGAGCTGGGCGCGTAGCGCTGCTTCGTCGGTCACCGGTGCTTGGCACACAAAGTCTTCGCAGACGTATGCGAGGGTCTCGCCTTCCCGGTAGCGGGACTCGAGAAGAGGAATCGCCTGGGCGGCTGTCCCATCCCGGTCCATCGCCAAAACGATGTTTGGGCGGTAGCCATCGCGGACGACCCGGGCCAATCGATCGGCCTCGCCGCCTGTGATCGCAACTTCGAGAGCGCCGGACGTGTCGAAGTCGATCGCCCCCAGCATGTGTCCGACCGCAGATGGGGACCTCTCTACAAGCAGAGCCGTCGCTCGCATGGCGCCTTCAGCCAAATCCAGTAGTGCGGACTCGCCCGTATATGCGGCCAAGCGCAGGAGCGCCTCGGTTGCCATCGACGTTCCCGATGGCGACGGGTTATCCATCAGGTCCTTCTGACGGACCAGGAGCTCCTCGGCGTCCGACCCGGATGTGAAGAAACCGCCATCTGGTGCCGCGAACAGGGCCGGTATGTCCCTTGTCAGATTCTCTGCCTCTAGGAACCACCTCGAGTCTCCTGTTGCCTCGTAGAGGCCAAAGCATCCGAGAGCCATCGCCGCGTAGTCCTCGACGAATGCCAGCACCTTGGCCTGTCCATCGGCCCAGGTCCGTAGGAGCCGGCCCTCGACGACAAGCTCACGCAATATGAACTCTGCTGCCTGCACGGCCCTATCGACGAAGTCCGCACGATCGAGCACCGCGCCGGCCTCGGCGAAGGCCCGGATCGCCAGGCCATTCCACGCAGTGACCACCTTGTAATCAAGACCGGGCCGTTCCCGCTGCTCACGGATTGCCATCAAACGAGAACGGATCTCCTGATCGATCTCGGCGGCAGCTTCTGTGTCCAGATCGAGTTCGCTGGCCACCTCGGATAGCAGGCGCGCCAGGTACAACACGTTGGCGCCTTCGAAGTTCCCGCCCTGACTGATGCCGTAGCGAGCAATGGCGAACTGGCTCAGATCGCCCAAAACAGAATGGATCTCGGCTTCACTCCACACATAGAACGTTCCTTCCTCGCCCTCGGAGTCCGCGTCCTCGGCGGAGAAGAAGCCGCCGTCAGTGTGGCTCAGGTCGCGCATCAGGTACTCGAGAGTTCTGGAGGCCACTTCTGTGAACCAGGGACTGTCGAAGACCTGTCCTGCCCTCAGGTAGAGCTGGGCAAGCTGGGCGTTGTCGTAGAGCATCTTCTCGAAGTGCGGGACGAGCCACTCGGCGTCCACCGAGTAACGGGCGAAGCCCCCACCCAGATGGTCGTGTATCCCGCCAGCCGCTATGCGTTCGAGGGTCTGTTTGACCATCGCTCCAGCTCGGGGAGCCCACTCCCGACCCACGATCCTGAGCAGGAACTCCAGAGCTGGCTGTTGCGGGAACTTGGGTGCATCACCCAAACCTCCGTGTACTGGGTCATGCATCCGCTCGAGATGTATGTAGGCAGTCTGCAGGTCGGATAGCCCAGGAGTTTCCTCTCCGCCGGGGATCGGTTGGCTGATCGCTTCGGTCAGTCTCTCAGCCTGCTCGCTGAGTTCTGAACGGCGTTCTTTCCAGGCGTCGGCAATGGCCGTCATCAATTGACCAAAAGAAGGCATTCCGTGGCGGCCGACGGCCGGAAAGTAGGTTCCTGCGTAGAAGGGCCTGCGGTCAGGATCGAGGAATACGGTCATCGGCCAGCCGCCCCGACCGGTCATGGCCTGGGTGGCATTCATGTAGATCGCATCGACGTCGGGTCTCTCTTCCCGGTCGACTTTCACGTTCACGAACAGCTCGTTCATGATCCGGGCCGTCTCGGGGTTCTCGAAGGACTCGTGCGCCATCACATGACACCAGTGACAGGCCGAGTAGCCGATCGACAAGAGGATCGGCACGTCCCGTTCGGCGGCGGCGGCGAATGCCTCCTCGCCCCACTCGTACCAGTCGACTGGGTTGTCGGCGTGTTGGCGGAGATATGGCGACGTGGAGTTTTCGAGACGGTTGGACAGATGCAGCTCCGGTCTGGGCTGTCTCCGAGGGTATCGACGATTCCCGTCTTTCCGTCATCGAGCGACGTACTCTCCCCATGGCCCTGGGGAATCGAGGAGAGAAATGGTCGGCCACCGGGTTTATGACTGGATGTATCGCTGGTGGGCGCCGTGGGATTCGGTCGGCGTTCGTGGCGACCTGCGGAGACTCCTGGACGAGGGCACTGCTACGCCGTCGAAGCACCCACGGGCGATCGACCTCGGTTGCGGTACGGGCGCCAATGTCGTTTTCATGGCGGAACGCGGATTCGAGGCGACCGGCGTGGACTTCAGTCCGGTGGCGCTTGAAAAGGCCAGCGCCAGAGCAGCGGAGGCGGGAGTGGCGGATCGCTGCCACTTTGTACAGGCGGACCTGACCCTCCCGACGCTTCCCGGCGTGGAAGGCACCTTCGACCTCGTTGTCGACTACGGGACCCTCGACGATCTCCGTGGCGCCGACCGAGAGGCACTCGCCGCACATATGGTCAATTTGACGCGGCCAGGTGGGATGCTCCTGCTTTGGTGTTTCTACGGGAGTCCTGACGAGTTGCCGGCGTTTTCGTTCAGCGGAGCGTCGCGGATGTCCAGCCTGGCTCCCGGCGAGGTCGAAACCCTGTTTGGGGAGGCATTTGAGATTGAGAAGTACGCCTCCGGGCATCGCGTCGCCTGTTTCCTGATGACCCGCCGTTTGGGAACAATTTCCCACAGTTAGGCGTTTCTGTGGATAGGTCTGTGGAAAGCCTGTGCAACTGCTGGGGAAACCGCAGGTTTCACCTATGTGAACTGCGGGTAATCGGATTTCATGGTTCCAGGGGTTCACAAACGGGTAACCATCTGTCATATTGAGGTCCCGTGTCTCCTCGGTTTGCGAAACCTAGGCGAGGCCCGAGTAAACCCTCGTGACCTTTCCTTCGCTGTGCCGGTCCCGGCCGATGATCGGTCGCAGGACACGAAGGATCGGGAACTTCCCGCTTTCAAACTGAACATTTTCAAACTGATCTCTCTGGAGGTTCGATTCCCGTGGCATCCGCCGAAACGCGTAGCAAGACCGAAAAGGACAAGCGCAAGTCTGTCGTGAGCAAGCTCACGGACGAGCGCGGCCGTCTGACCACCGACCTTGTGTCGCAGTATCTGACCGCCATCGGCGAATATGACCTGCTCACTGCCGAACAGGAAGTTGAGCTCGCTCAGCGGATCGAAGCTGGCGAGGAGGCAGGCGAGAGGCTGGAGAAGGGCGATTACTCCGGCAAGAAGGAAGAGATCGAACTGCGCCGCCATGAGCGCAAGGGTCGGGAGGCAAAAGACGCTTTCCTGACGGCCAACCTCCGTCTGGTCGTCGCCAACGCCCGTCGTTACGCCAACACCTCAGGTATCGACTTCCTAGACCTCATCCAGGAAGGCAACCTTGGTCTCATACGTGCGGTCGAGAAGTTCGACTGGCGAAAAGGCTTCAAGTTCTCCACCTACGCCACTTGGTGGATCCGTCAGGCCATCACCCGGGCGATCGCCGACAAGTCCCGCACAGTTCGCATTCCCGTTCACCTGCACGACACTCTGGCTGCAGTTCGTGCCGCTCAGGCCAGCCTGAAGGCCGAACTCGGGCGTGACCCGAGGCCTGAGGAGATCGCCGAGGAAGCCGGTGTGACCGTCGACAAGGTGGAATTGGCGCTAGGAGTGGCCGATACTGTCTCTCTCGAACAGCCTGTCGGCGAGGATGGCGCACAGCTAGGCGACTTTATCGAGGACGAAGATGCCGCCGATCCTGTCCAGATCACCGAAGAGATGGATGTGGCAAACTCGCTTCGCAAGTCGATCGAGAGGCTGCCACAAAGGGAAGGTCGGATTCTGGCCTTGCGCTACGGCTTCTATGACGGTGTCCCGCGTACCCTCGAAGAGATCGGTGAGGAGTTCAATCTCACTCGTGAGCGGATCCGCCAACTCGAGAAGCTGGCGCTTTGCCGCCTCCGTCACCCGTCGTTCGGAATCCGTGAGCAGGATCTCATCTGACGCTCGCTTTGATGCGGAGTTAGGGGCTGGCGTCACGACGCCAGCCCCTAACTCGTTTACGGGGCTCAGTGCCCGAGAAAGGCCTTGCGGAATTCGTGGGGGCCGTATGCGGTGAAACGACAGTCGCTCAACGTCCTGATCGAGGCTGCTCTGGGGGTTCCCATGAGGGCTCCAAGTTCCCCGAAGTACTTTCCAGGCCCCAGCGTGGTGAGGCGGGTCTCACTTCCGTCGGTCATCCGACGGAACACTTCGACTTCGCCTGACGAGATCACGTATACCAATCGGGGAGGGTCACCCTGTTCGAAGACGATCTCGTCTTCGGCATAGGTCACCTCTTGCGGTGCGCCATCGGCGGTTTCGACGTCCTGGGCCATCTGGACGGTCTTGTCTGCCACCGGCACGAGCCGGGCGTCGTGGGTGGAAATGACGATGATCCTGCCCTGGTCCCTCAATTCCCGCAGCAGTCGGATGATCGCCTCGGCCTGCACATAGTCGAGGTTGGCCGTGGGCTCGTCGGCCAACAGCAGGGTTGGCTCGTGGACGATGCCTCTCGCCACGGCCACACGCTGTTGTTGACCCCCTGAAAGCCCGCGTGGCTTGTGGCTCATCCGATCGGCTAGCCCGACGGTCTCCAGGGTGTCCGCCGCCCGGCTCAGTGCCTCCTTGCGGGCTGTACCCGACATGATGAGTGGAATCGCTACGTTCTCTTGCGCGGTCAGCGAAGGAATCAGATTGAAAGCCTGGAAGACGAAACCCACCTGCTTGCGGCGATAGGCCTCGATGGCATCTGACCCCAGTGCGGTGACCTCAGTGTCGGCGAGGTGGATGCTGCCCGAGGTCGGTGTGAGGATGCCGCCCAGGCATGAGAGCAACGTGGTCTTGCCCGAACCCGACGGGCCAAGAAGAACCGTGAGCTCTCCGGGAAGGGCTTCAAGGTTGAAGCCGTCCAGCGGGCGGACGCTGTATCCCTCGGTGACGTACTCGACGACCAGATCGCGAACGTTCAGTGTCATGCGCCCGGCCCCGCGAACGCCTCTGCAGGGTCGGTCCGGCGCACTCGCCGCATGCCGCCGGCGGCCGCCGCCAACGAGACCGCCATGGCTAGCAGCGGGAGTTGCCAGAGAGCTCTGGGCGGCACTCTCACCTTCATCGGGAATACCGGGACTATCAGGAACTGAATGATGGCTGCCAGACCGACCGCGAGCAGGGCGATCATCAGCGCTTGGATCGCCAGGCTCCCGCCTAGCTTCCGGATCGGCGCGCCGACCGCCCGCATGACGGCGAAGTCTCTGCTCCGTTCCAGTGCAGAGAGGTATACGACCGCTCCAATGATGATCCCGGCCACCACCCACAGCAGCGCCCGGATCAAGTCAATCGAGGAGATTGCACTCTCGAGCGGGCCGAGCGCGTCGTCTGCGACCTGCAGCGGAGTGAGCATCTCGACCCCGGCCGGGAGCGATGCGAGGTTTCCCAACGCCGCACTGGTGACCGGTGCGCCGCCGAATAGCGCGTTGCGTATGTCTTCGATGCCACCGAAAACGATGGGTTGGCCAGCCAGGAGAGTTGTGTCCTCGCTGATCCCTACGACCTGGAACGTGGTGTCTGCGAGGCGGATTTGATCGCCAATAGAGACCCCCGTGCTGCTATCCAGCACCACTTCACCGGCCGTCGCGGCTCTCCTCCCTTCGATCAGCGGAGGATCGACCTCCCCGCCGTAGACATGTCCGATGACCACCGACTCGGATTGAATGCCATCGATGCTGAGCGTCCCACGAGCGACTACTACCGGTTCGAGACCCAACCCCTCCAATTCAGCGGCCGTTGCCGGGTCGAGTGTCGAAGATGCTGTGATCGGTCCTGAGACCCCCGCAGGGACCACCCAGTTGGCATCGCCTATCGCCTCGACGCTGAGGTACGGCTCCTGGTTGAACTGTTCCACTAGGCCGGTCATCAGGAACAAAAGGGTGAACACCATCGCTGTGGCGACTATGACCACCACGAACCGGGTGGCGCGGTGAGTCAGGTCGCGGATGGTCAACAACCACATTTGCTTTCAGGCCTTCCGTTTTTCGAGCCAAGCTTCCAGCTGGGGCATGGCTGCGTCGTATCCCGCCTGAGCTACCGGCCGGGAGTTCTCGAAGTCGAGTAGCGATACTCCACGTAAGTCGAGATCGAGGTAAAGGTCGACGTCGCCCCGGTCAAGCATCCTGGATTGCTCCCTGACCGAGCCGGCGATGATCGTACGCATCACCATGGCCGTGATGCCCGGGTAAGCAGGCTTGGCACCGACGGCTCGTGAGCGAAGGGCCTTCCAACCTGAGACTGAGAGAGCGGTGTCGCCCTTTGCCCGTGGACCGATCGGTGGAGCCACGTTGACGGCAATCACCGTCCCGTCCTCGACGTCGCCCCGCATGATGTCTGCGGGAAGGTTGTTTAGAACTCCACCGTCGACGAGCAGATCGTCTCCCCACGCGACAGGTGGCATGACCCCGGGTATGGAAACCGTCGCCCGGATCACCCTGACGAGTTCGCCGCGCCGGTGGATCATTTCGGTCGAGCGGGTGAGATTGGTTGTGACGCAGTAGAAGGGGCGCCACAGGTCCTCGAACGTCCACCCCTCGTAAGCCTCGGTGACTCTTCTCGCGATCGCCTTACCTTTGATGAGGCTCACCATCGGGACCGTGTAGTCCAAGAGGTCCTTGAATAGCCTCTCGATCATGTCGAGGTGGGCTTCGGCAGAGAGGTTCATCGCGACTCCTCCGCCGAGTGCCCCACCGATTGACGCCCCGCCGACCATGTCAACCGGGATGCCGAGCTCCGTTAATGCCCTGTACACGCCGCAGTGGGCGAAACCGCGTGCCCCACCGCCACCGAATACCAGCCCGTTGGACCTCCCGGTGAGAAGTCGGCCGAGTCTGGCCATGTCGTCTGCCGAACCCGCCACGATGTGAGCTATCCGGTCAATCTGCCAGCGGTCCACCCACGGGGCGGTGTCACGGGGACGGTCGGTATTGGGGGGGTGGACCACCACTAGCACCCTCTCAGCACTGGGAGAGCCTGCTTCGAACAGTTGATCGACGAGGTGGGCCTCTCGCTCGTCTGGCTGGGGCGAGGTGCAGGCGACGAGACGATCTGCATGGCGGGCAGCCACCGCCGACCAATTCGACCACTCCTGGTCTGCCTCGAGCAGCATGTGGTCGTTGCTCAGTTCGATCTCGTGAAGCAGTTGCGACCGGCGGGCCTCGACGGGACTACCGGGTTCGGCATCGGCCGACCCCGGTTGAGACAACTTGGCGTCGACCCATCCGCTCCACACGTGTTCACATGAGCGCTCGATCGACATCTCGCCATGTAGCCGGGCGGCAAAGACTCTCGGATCAACGTCGGCCGTGATTGATAGAGCCACCGTGCGCCGGGCTCGTCGCGTCGATCTCCGTCCGCCGCCTGCGATCGCCGCGATGAACGGGCCTAAGGACTCTGGGTGCAGACCAAGCAGCGCCACTGCTGCTTGGCGGGTGACCTCGGCTACGAGGGTGTCACGAATCGCTTCTACCGTGACCCGGCGCTGGCGAGTTTCGAACACGCCAGACTCGCCTACGAACTCGTCCGGGCTCACTTCGCCGATCGTTCTCTCTGCGCCGTCGTCGTCGAGACCGATCACTCGCAGCCTGCCGCTGATAACGAGGTACCCGGCTTCGGCATCATCGCCCCGGCGGTACAACTGCTCGCCTGTCCGCAACCAACGCCAGGTGAGGTGCTCTCGGATGTCGTCGAAGGGAATGACGGCGTCTGCTCCGAACAGGCGCGTAAGAGCCGACGCTATGTGCTGCTCGTCGAGTCGTCTGGCGATTTCGCCAGACACCTCTGCCGCGATCTCCGGGTGGGCGTCAATGAACTGGATGAATGCCGCTCTATCGAACCGCTGTGCGGTGACATCTCCGACCGCTGTTACGTCGGCCGAACGGCTTCCACCCGCCAGGATGGACAGTTCGCCGACAAGATCGCCTGGCCCGAGTTCGACGAGGAGCACGCCTTCCGCGCTGTCCACCCGGGCCGACCCCGAAACGAGAACCAGGACGTGGTCAGCAGGATCACCCTGTCTGACCAGGAACTCTCCGTCGCTGAAACGGACCGATGTGGAGGACGAGAGGGCGCTTTCAAGGGCACCAGTCAAGGGGATTCGCACGGGCGTTGACGGTAGCGAGTTGAAAATCGTCCGGTGCACAGGACTGTCGGGGATTGGAACCCGCCGATGCCGGTAGACTCACCTGGTGATACTCGGAGACCTTGTCAGCGGCACCCCTTTCATCTGTGGACCAGACACGACGCTGCTCGAAGTCTCCCGCAGCATGGCCGAGAGGGGCCACGGCTCGGTTGCTGTTATCGACGGACGGCGCCTGGTCGGGATTTTCACCGAGCGAGACATGGTTCGCTCGATTGCTGA
>JBGTKD010000143.1:0-5665 GCA_041744795.1 Acidimicrobiia bacterium | reverse complement strand
TGCATCGTGGTCGAGCTGGAGGACGGCCAGATCAAGTCCGGCACCGAGTACTTCTTCGACTTGCACAACTGGGACCAGTTCTGGTCTTGATGCGCAAATCGCCGCCATCCGGGCGACCGCCTTCGACGGTGATGGCACGGTACGCACAGGCTGAGCTATTCGGTCTAATAGGAAGGCGTCTCACGGCTCCGGTTCGGTGTCCACTGGCTGTCCGCCGTTGCCCCACGCAACGATGCCTCCGGCGAGATCCCACACGTTGGTCATTCCTGCCTGTGACGACAGGGCCTGAACCACCTGGGCCGACCGGCTGCCGCTATGACAGATAACGATCACGTCGCGGTCGGTCGGCAGATCCTCCCACCAGTCGTTGATCTCACCGATGGGTCGGTGGATGGCCCCCGGAACCCTCGATGCCGTCCACTCGAAACCTTCCCGCACGTCCACCAGAACTGCGCCCTTGGCTAGCCGCGCAGCGGCCTCCGCGACATCCACGGTGGGTACCTGGGGCTGTTTGAACACGGCCAGGAGCCTACCTAGCTTCAAGCGGTGAGCCCCCTGGATGGAAAGCGCTTGGGGGCGGGCGGCCAGTAACCTGTTGCCATGTTCCCCGCTTCAGTCGAAGAGGTTGTCGCCGCGTTCGCGGATGCCGACTACATCGCCGACCGCAGCCTGGCCGTGTCAGTCCATCTGGCCCTCCAGCTCTCACGGCCGCTCTTCTTAGAAGGCGAGGCGGGTGTCGGTAAGACGGAGGTGGCCAAGGTGCTCTCCTCGGTGCTTGGTAGTCCGCTGATCCGTCTCCAGTGCTACGAGGGCCTCGACGTGAACCACGCTGTGTATGAGTGGGATTACGCCAGACAGATGCTGGCTATCCGCCTGATCGAGGCGAAGGGAGCCGGAGCCACCGCAGACGTCGCTGACATAATGAGTCGGGAGTTTCTCGTCGCCCGTCCCCTGCTGCAAGCAGTCGAAACACCTGGCCGACCCGTGCTTCTCATCGATGAGCTAGACCGAGCCGATGAAGAGTTCGAGGCCTATCTCCTCGAGATCCTGTCCGACTTCCAGGTCACGATCCCCGAGATCGGCACCATCCGAGCGGTCGAGCCTCCGGTTGTGATTCTCACGTCGAACAGGACCCGGGAGATCCACGACGCCCTCAAGAGGCGTTGCATCTACCACTGGGTGGATTACCCCGATCTCGAACGCGAAGTGGCCATCGTCATGACCAGGGTTCCTGGGATAGAGGAACGCCTGGCACGCCAGCTGGCATCGGCGATGAAGGACATGCGGGCACTCGATCTTTTCAAACCGCCAGGCGTGGCTGAGACAATCGATTGGGCTCGCGCACTTCGCGTCCTGGGAGCTCACGAACTCGACAAGGCGTCGGTTGAGGACACTTTGGGCGTGGTCCTGAAGTATCGCGAGGACGTCGAGCTCGTGACCCGAGAGGGGACGGAGAAGTTCGCAGCCGGCTGACCCCAGTTTGCGTGGCCACCTTCGTCCTTTTCGTGGTGGCCTTCGCCCCTGCTCCGGCTTCGGCGTGGGAGAACGATCTCGGTGAGGTCACACTCTCGGAGTCGGGTGGTCTTTCCAGTCGAACACTTTCGGCGTTGGCCACATTGGCCGACGTCCTTGGGGTCCAGCCCACCGTCATGCAGTCGGGCACCATCAAGATGACGGGCGTGCATCGGGGTACTCAGGTGGTCCAGTCGTTCGCCCCAGGCTTTGGTGTGCCGATGTCCTTCGTCGCAGTCGACCCTGTTGGGGCTGGCCCGCTGATCGGTCAGGCGATGCAGGAGGCGTTGGCGACCGGAGTGGTCATGTCCCAAAGGACCGCTGACCTGCGAGGAGCCGCAGCCGGTGACGAGATCGTCTTGGTGGGTTGGAATGGTGAGGAGGTCCGCCTCCGGGTTGCGGCTGTTGTTGCGGACGAGGCGAGTCAGTGGAGTGAGCTCGTCTTCTCCGAAGCAACCGCTGCGGCTCTGGGTGTCGCGCGTCCGGCGAGGGCAGTCATGTGGGGAGTCAACACGATGGTGGTCGACCTGTTGATCCGCTCGATTCTCCCAGATGCTGTGATTCGTGTGAGTGGCCCTGGATCGCAGCATCCGGTGTTTGTCGACGGGGTTCTGCCGATTGTGGCCGTCAAGGAGCAGTTCGGTGAGTTCTCTTTTCGCGAAACTGGAACCGACGCCATCGAAACCGACGATGCCTGGTTCGAGGCGAACATCGTCACAGTCGACCTGCCGCGTATCGGCTCTTTCCGATGTCATGCGAAGGTCGTTCCGTACATTCGGGGTGCACTGGCAGAACTAGAGGTCAGGGGACTAGCCGACGAGATCGACGCTCGAGACTTCCAAGCTGCTGGTGGGTGTTACAACGCTCGCCTGGCGCGGGGAGGCGATCTGAACCGCGGGTTCGCCCTCTCGCGTCATTCGTGGGGGATAGCGATTGATTTCAACCCGTCCACCAATCAGTTCGGCGCACCCGCCACCCTGTCAGAAGAGTTTGGCCAGGTGTGGCGTAATTGGGGATTCGCCTGGGGAGCAGGGTGGCGGGTCAGCGATCCGATGCATTTCGAGTGGCACGGACCGGCGGTTGATCTTTCCAGTTCCGGTTCCGGTTGCTTGACTCAACTAATAGCTGGCGACGGAGCCCACGGTTTGAGCGAGGTCGCCTGCCTGCGATGACCTCCAGCACTGCCACCCTTGTCGAGTTCGGGCGCGCCCTCAGGGATGGAGGGATTCCCGTTCCCCCCACTGTGGCCAAGGATCTGGTGGCGGCAGTGGAACAGGTCGGTGCGGGATCGGCTGAGGATGTCTACTGGGCTTTTCGGGGGTTGACGATCACCTCCCGGGACCAGATTCCGGTCTTCGACAGGGTGTTCCTCGAGTTCTTTCGGGAGGAGGGAGGCCCAGGGATCTCCTTCACCCAGTCTGTCCCTCCACGAGAATGGGCCATAGAACAGGGCGAGAACGACGGCGAAGGAGATGGGGACAGCGAGGACGTAGCCGTGTCGGTGGGCGCGAGTGCGGTTGAGCGTCTGATGGACAGGGACTTCGCGATGTTGTCAGAGGACGAAGAGGCGAAGGTCAAGACGATGATCGCCCAGATGGCCTGGAACCCGGCGTTCGTTCGCGCTCGTCGCCGGGCCCCGTCGAGTCGCGGCAACGTTCCGGACATGCGACGGACCCTCCGCACAGCTGTTGGCCCCGGAGGGGACATGGTCAAGTTGGCGATGACGTCGAGGACCGTGCGCAAGCGTCCGGTGATCATCATCGCCGACGTGTCTGGATCTATGGAGCGCTATGCCGAGATGCTCCTCTACTTCGCCCATGCCGCCCGGGACAGATTCGGGAGGCTGGAGGCCTTCGTCTTTTCCACGCGTCTGACTCGCATCACACGAGAGCTGTCCCGGCGCAAACCTGCGGATGCCATCGCCGCGGTGGCAGACCATGTTCACGACTGGTCGGGTGGCACCCAGATCGGCGAGGCGATCCGTACGTTCAACCGCGACTGGTCCCGTCGGGTCTCACGTGGATCTCCGGTTGCTCTGATCATTTCCGACGGTTGGGATAGAGGAGATCCCGAACTTCTTGGCGAGGAGATGGCGAAGTTGCACCGGACTGTCCACCGCACGGTTTGGCTCAATCCGCTGGCTGGTCGTGACGGCTATGAACCCGAAACGCGCGGCATGCGAGCGGCTCTTCCGCACGTCGATGACTTTCTTGCGGCAGGGAACTTGCGCGATCTCCGGACTCTCGTCCGACTCCTAGAGTCGGTGGGGACTATTTGAGGACCGAATGAGGGAAGCGCTCGACATCAGGGACCGATGGGTTTCGGAAGGCAAGTCAGTGGCCGTTGCCACCGTGGCGAAGGTTTCCGGTTCTGCGCCCCGGCCCATCGGATCCAAGTTCTTGGTCAGTTCCGCCGGAGACATGGAAGGTTCCGTTTCGGGCGGCTGTGTCGAGAACGACGTCTATTTGCACGCCCAAGAGGTGTTGGAGACCGGCCGCGCCAAGGTGGTGACCTACGGGATTGCCGACGACGACGCCTTCGAGGTGGGATTGGCGTGTGGCGGAAGCATCGCCGTCGTGATCGAACCGTGGTGACCCTCGATGCAGTGAGAGGTCTCGTGGAGTCCGAACGTCTCGGCGCCAAGCTCACGGTGGTAGCCGGCGACAGCATCGGCGCCGTGGCAGTTCTGGACCGCGAATCGGGGATCGTGGCCGGGAAGGTACCTTTCTCCGACCTCGTCTCCGTCGATGCCAGGGTGTTGATCGACAGGGAGCAATCGGCAACCCTTCTGTATGAAGACGGCATCGAGATTTTCGTCGAGGTGATCGCTCCAAGACCTCGCCTGTTGATTTTTGGAGCGGTTCACATTGCTCAGGAGCTGGCAGCGCTCGCTGCTCGGCTCGGCTACCACGTCACGGTTTCAGATGCCCGTCCCGCTTTTACGACGAGAGATCGATTTCCCGGTGTCGACGAACTCCTCCTCGGTTGGCCGGGCGACCTGGCCGACCAGTTGGTCTTCGATCGGCGAACCTTTGTCGTGGTTCTCAGTCACGACGCCCGCTTTGAGGATCCGCTGTGGCCGATGGTGCACGGAACCCCTGTCCGCTATGTCGGCGCGATGGGTAGTAGGAAGACGGCTTCTGCCCGGAGAGCCAGGTTGGCCGAAGCGGGCTGGACCGAGCCGGAACTCGATCTGATTCACGGTCCAATAGGCATCGACATAGGAGCCGAGTCGCCGGGGGAAGTGGCCGTTTCGATACTCGCTGAGATGACGGCTGTCCGGTATGGCGCCGATGTGGAGCCGCAACTGGTGGGAGTGCCCCAGCGGCTTGGAAAGGATTCCGGATGATCGCGGCCCTAGTTCTTGCCGCGGGTGGCTCACGTCGGCTGGGGCGACCCAAACAGATCGAGAGGTGGGGCGATTCGACTCTTCTCGGTCACGTGCTCGGACAAGTCAGGCAGTACCCGGTTGAGGAAATGTGGATCGTCCTCGGAGCCGAACTCGCCGCAGTGCGGGCTGGCGTCGACCTGACTGACTTTGGCATTGTGGAGAACACCGAGTGGGAAGAGGGCTTGGCGGGCTCGTTGCGAGTCGGTTTGGATGCCCTCACGCGTCTGTCGAAGGCGGAGGCAGTGTTCATCGTGCTCGGTGACCAGCCCGACATCGAAGAGGGTGTGCCAGAACGGCTCGTCGAGGCTTGGCAGGTAAGCAAGCGGTTGGCCGTCGTTCCGAAGTACCGCTACACGATCGGCAACCCTGTTCTGGTCTCCCGCGACCTGTGGCCGCGACTCATGTCGCTCTCCGGTGACGAGGGAGCCCGCCGCCTTCTCACAGCCCATCCCGAGTGGGTCGAGGAAGTGTGGATCGAGGCCTATCCGCCTCGTGACGTAGATACCCAGCGCGACGTCGATGACCTCAAGCCCCGGACCTTCTGACCCACTCATTGGAGCCTCGATGCAGATGGTCCGGGGACACGAGGTGTCGTCGGAGTTAGGTCGGCGCAAGCGCTCGGCGCAGGAAGGCGGCCATTTGGCCCCGTGTGACCGGGTCATCAGGACAGAAGTGTGTCCCTGCGGGATTGCATCCCAGGGTGATGCCCGCCTCTGCGATCTGGGCGATCTCGTCCTCGAAGATGGAACCGTCGTCGTCGAC
>JBGTKD010000142.1:0-25654 GCA_041744795.1 Acidimicrobiia bacterium | reverse complement strand
TCGGCACGCTCGGCGCAACCGCAGCCGGCGCAGCCGGAGGTGCTGTGCTTGGAGGAGCGGCGGGGGCCATCTTCGGTGACGACACCGACGACAGCGAGCACTCCAGCTACTACCGCAAGGGTGTCGAAGACGGGGGTTCGCTAATCACCGTCCACGTCGACGACGACGCGAGCGATCGCGTTCAGTCCACGCTGCGGAGCATGGGCGCCAAGCGAGTCGATGTCCACAACGATCGCGGCTGGTCCGTCTGACGACCCTGTGACAAGACGGAGTGCCCCTCTGGGGCGCTCCGTCTCGTACGAGAATCGGTTCCCTGAAAACGATACGCGGGCCTCGGCGGCCCTATCGCTACGCTCCCCGTTGACTGCGGCAGGTACCGGGCGAGGACCCTATAAACAATGACCTCCCCACCCTTGGCCGTCTTCTCCGGTCCACATAGGCTGGTGGCAGTGGCAACGCTTGAACTCCTACCGAACCCAACGAGCCCCGGGCTCGCCCGAGGTTTCGTTCGGCGCGTACTGGGAGACGCTGGCGTCGACCAGCTCACCACCGAAGATGCCGCTCTCCTAGCCACCGAACTCGTCACTAACTCAGTCATCCACGCCAGCACCGACATAACGCTGGACGTAGTTGTGGAAAACGGTGCTGTACGCGTCGGCGTCACAGACGCCAGCGATGCCGCGCCGGTACTGCGAGACCAAGATGAAGAAGCCACCACCGGACGCGGTCTTCAACTTGTCGACAGGGTGGCGACCGAGTGGAGCGTCGTGTACGCCGAGAATTCCAAGACCGTACAGTTCTCCCTCATTACAGATCCCGTCAGCCAATGAACACCGTCGAACTTCTTCCAGTCGAACTGCGGAAGGTGCCGGTACAGACCTGGCACGAGAGTCGCCGCTGGTTCGAAGAACTGTTGCGTGAATTCGCCGTGATCGCCAACTCCACTCCTGACGCGCTTGTGCCGCGCCAGCTAGTGGAATTCGTCGACGATGCTCAGACTCGGTTTGCCCGGTTTAGCGAGTCCACCAACCTGACGCTTGAGGAAGCGCATGCCGCCGGTCAGGAGTACGTCGACCTCAGGCTGGAACTTCCTGCGGAGGCAAGCGGCGTCGCCCTGGATCTTTACGATCACCTCCTCCGTGCCGACGAGGTTTGCCGGGAAGGCCACCTTCTGACCATCGAAATGTCCGAGTCCGTTAAGCGCTACGTCGAGTGGTACCTCGGCGAGGTCGAACGCCAGCTATCAGGGGCTGATCCGACTCCGTGGGACGCGTCAGAGTCCTAGGTAATCGACCAGGCCGGCAAGTTCGATTGTGCGTCGGACGCCCGGTTTGGGTTGGGCGATGCGGAAGTCGCGTTCACTCTGGGTGAGCCGCTTTTTTGCCTGGATCAGGACGCCGATCGTGGTCGAGTCGACAAAGTCCACGTCAGCGAGATCGATCGTCAGAGGACCCGAGCCAGAGCGAATCAGCTCTGACAGGCGGGCACGCAGGGCTCCAACGTTGCCGAAGTCGATTTCACCTTGGATAGCCAAAGTCACGGCACCGTCGCCGCTCTCGCTGGTCTCCATCGTTAAAGCGTCTTGAACGTCCACTCGAAGGTCACTCTCGCCTGGGGCGGATGAGGTTACACGCCAATCCCACGTGGTTCCGCCAAACGGGGGTCGCTTGTGCGCGTCCCCTGGTGGACGTCCGCTCACGTCTCGTGAAGAGCATCCCGCGCATGCTGCACGCTGTCAGAGATCAAAAACATCTGTTCCAACCCTGTCACTTCGAACACTCGAGTCACCACTCTTCGCGGTTGTACGAGTGCGACCTTGCCGTCGAATGCGTTGTGCGCCTCGAGGAGAGCCTTCACACCACTGGAGTCAAGAAAGTCGAGGTGTTGACAGTCGACGATGAGATGTGCTGTCCCATCTCGATCGTTTGCTTCACGGGTGGCGGCTCGGACCTGGTCGACGCTTGCGATGTCGACTTCTCCTACCAGTCGGACCGTGACGCAACAACCGTCAGCAAGGCTTTCGACCTCCAGGTACCCGGTTTTAGTTTCGTCGGTCAAGTATCCCCCTCGATGGAACGGAGCCTAGCCAGAACGCGCCCGTTCGAAGTAGTCGCCGTGAACCGGTTTAACGCCAGTCGCATGGGGGTAAAGCAGCGGATCACTGGGCTAGAGGAGATACGCATGGCGGAGGTCGTGATTTCGGAGTTGGCGCGATCACAACGGTGGAGAGAAGTTTCTGCGTGCCGAGATGTTGGGTCTGAAACGTTCTTCGCCGACGACCCCGTTGGCTTACTAGAGGAAAGCTTGGCGAAAGCAGTGTGTGGTGATTGCCTCGTGGTGGATGACTGCCTGGCGTACGCCATCATCCACAACGCGCCATTCGGCGTATGGGGAGGAATGACAGCCGCGGAGCGGCGAGTCGTTCGCAAGACCTGGTTGAACTCGATGGCATGGTGAGAGGCTCTGGGGTACTCGCCGAATTCCGCCGCCGCTGATTTCACTCGACGATTCCGCGCAGCCGATCTGTCGCTTTTGAGAGCAGCCGGGACACATGCATCTGCGACATGCCCATCACCTCAGCGATCTCAGCCTGCGTGAAGTCTCGGTAGAACCGGAGATACAGCATCTCCCGCTCACGAGGCGGCAGAGAACGGATAGCCTCCGACAGCCCCTCCCACTCGTCGGATCCGATCGCGGTTTCGTCCTCTATCAACGCCTCGGCCAAACTGCCAGGCGAGCCCTCGTATTTGGCATCGATCGACTCGGTCCGATAAGCGGCCTTAGCGGCAATTGCTTCCCTGACCTCTTGTTCGGAGATTCCCAACTCTTGAGCGATGTCAGCATTGGTGGGATTTCGGCTCAAAGTCTGGGAGAGGAACTGGCCGGTGTCGGCTACCAGCAACGCCCGCTCCTGGAGGCTTCGAGGCACACGAACCGACCATCCCCGATCTCGGAGGTAGCGCTTCAGTTCACCTTGGATCGTCACTACCGCAAAGGGCTTGAACGGCCCCTTTGTCGGATCGAACCGGTTGATTGCGTTGAGCAGACCAAAGAGAGCGACCTGTTCTAGGTCTTTGTCGGCCACGCCTTTGCCGTTGAACCGCCAGGCCAGGCCGGAGGCGAAGCTTCGGAAGCGGCGAAAAGCCTCGTCCCGGAACGCGTCGTCGGACTTTGCCCTTTCCAAGATCTCCTCATCGGCGAGGTTGATGACTGCGCCGGCAGTACCGGGGGAGCGGACCTCGAACCAAACCTCGAAGACTCCATCGGCACAGGACATGTTCCATCGTCGGGCGAGGCGTTCGACCACGGTGAGCCCCATGCCCCGGCGATCTGTTTCGGGTTGACCGGGAGCAAGATGGCGAATAGACACCCGCACCCGCGTGGGATCTTGATCAACCAGCATCTCGATCTCGGAGGACTCGTCGAGATCCCCATGATCGAGGGCGTTCGCCATGAGCTCAGAGACCATCACGTGTGCCTCTGCCAGGCAGACGGGATCTAGGCGCACCACCGAGTCGAGGGCGCGACGAGAGGCCGGGACGGCATCGACGGCGGCGCGAAAGGAGAAGGTTGTCTGTGCCGCGGTATCTGTCTTGGACATACGGGTCCTCTCGCTGTGAGGGTCCGACCTTTGCCGATTAGTAGTGCGTCGCGACTCCGGTGAGCTGTCGACTATGACAGCGGGACTTCCAGGTTGGCGGCATTAGCGGTGCAGTCATCGTGTGAGCAAGCACAGACCGGCCCAGACTCGGAGTCTCGGCACTCGGCGCTGCAGAACCCCGCCTGACTTGTCTCGGAACAGGTGCAGATGTCGTGTGAGCACTGCATGAGGATTCCTCCGTTGAGCGTAGATGGGCGCGTCTAGGACGTCTTGACAGATGGTTGATTCCCGAAAACAGGACCGGCTAAACATCTATTCGTGAGTCACGTCGAGTCTTGGGAACCGTGGTATTCCAACAGCACCAGCGTGGCGTCGTCAACGAGACCTCCGCTGTACTCGACGATGTTCTTCGCCAACCGGCGTGTGGTCTCTGCCACACTTGCCTCTTCAAGCGAGGCTCGCACCAACACGTCGGCGAGGCGTTCAGTGCCAAACAACTCCCTGTTGTCGGGCGATCTCGACTCCGTTAGACCGTCGGTGTAGAACAGGACTCGGTCGCCGCTCTGGAGCGATACCGATGCGACCTCGGCGACCTCACCACCAAGTCCCAGCGGGAGCGACGGTGCGCATTTGAGTTCCCCGGCGTAAGTGCCGTTACGAACGAGCATCGGCGGGATGTTCCCAGCACTCACCCAGCTGAGCACACCAGAAGCCACATGCAACGAAGCGATGTGAGCTGTGACAAAGTTGCTGTCGCCAAACTGGGACTCGATGATGCGACCTGTCGTCTCATACGACGACTTCAGGTTCTGACCAGCGCGCCGTTCGTTACGCAAGGCGTTGATCGCCGTGACCGACAGGAGCACGGCTGGCATGCCACGACCGATGGCATCGACGATGGCAAAGTCCAATCGGGGACCGTTGAACGCGTAGTCGAATGAGTCTCCACCGATCGAGTACGCCGGCTCCAGCATCCCCCCGATGCTGACTTCTGGCGTTGCACAGTTGAGGGGAGGGAGCAGACCCCATTGGATTTCGGCCGCGACCGACAAGGGCCTCGCACGCCGTGCACGGTCCCACTCGTCGCTGTACCGCTTCAGGTTCGTCAGGAGCAACACGAAAATCGCGAGCACCTGGTCTGAGATTGGTGACGGTAGGTCGGGTACTTCGTCGTATTCGAGTTCAAATAGACCGACGTGATTGGCGCCTTCCAGCAGAGGTAGGAACACAGTCGCGGTCTTGTCACTGATCAGCGTCGTCGCTGACGTGAAGGCTCGTCCGGCAAGGCTTGAATCGATGGGCTTGGAGTCGCCTCCCTCATCGTCGACCGCGATCTCCCGCAAATGCTTGGAGGAGTAGTCCGCGACATACAGACGAGCTTGCTTCGCACCCAACAGCTGACGGACCTCATCGGTGAGTGCGCGAAGAGACCGGGGATCGGTGCGAATGTCATCTCGGAGAAGGCGGTCGAGTCCGGCCGCCTCGCCAAGCGAGTTCGCTTCTCCACTCTCTTTCTTGTTCGGATCCACTCGAGAAGCCCCTACCGAAATCTGGTCGCTCGATTCATCTCAAACCCTATAGCCATGCAGCGTCGGTTTGTTAACCCAGGCGCTAGTCGGACTTGTGCTTCAGCAGGCGGAAGAGGCCCTTGGAAGGCTTGTACACCCTGTCGGGATATGTCTCGACGAGTTTCCATACGCATCCGTTCACAGTCTTCGGATGGAACCCTGGATCTGACTCCTCGATCCGAGTCCGCAGGTCCGTCCAGCGCAGGCCCTCGGGATGCTGGTCGAGCAACGCAAACGCTGTCGCGTTGATTCGCTCCGTGACGTAGGGCGAATTGATGTCGGGTGCTGGCTTCGTCATCGTTGTCACTCCTTCCTCTCGCCGCCTCGGCGCAGGCCCGATAGTTGATCCGACCGTGTCTGAGGACGCGGGCGGTCAGACAGATCCTCCAACCACATTCCGACCGTGGTCGGGGCGAGGGTACGTTCAACGACGGTCCCGAGGCTGGCCATCATGACTCGGGAGTCGGTGGTGTCCCGTAGCTTTCCGGTTAACCAGGCCACCTCATGGTCGGCGGAATAACGGGTGCGGTGGAAGCGGCGGTCGACTCGCTTTTGCACCTGCCGCCGGAGCGGTGTGAACAACAGTGCGGCTGTAAGTGTGGATGCGACTACTGCCAGGTCGGATTCAGCGGGGACGACTGTCGTCACAAGCGCCACACCTACGGTGTAGACCGCCACCAGCAAACCGACCACGAGGGTGTAGGTGACCGTGCGCGAGACGATGCGGTCGATGTCATATAGCCGGTAGCGGAGGACCGCAATGGATAGCGCCACCGGGAGGGTGATCGAGCCGATGAGGAGCAGCCCGAGACTCAAAGGACTCTCCTGACTGATGCTGTCAACCAGCCAGAAGAGAACTAGGAACGTGATTGGGAAGAGCAGCCACTTGATCTGCTGGCGTTCCACCCCAACCGAACGCCTGAAACGCACCGCCAGCGAGCCAAGCGCGGCAATGCCCACAGGGGCAATGATCGCCTGCCCGGTGTTCACCGCACTGTCGAGCCAGCCGGACCCGGTGGGACCGTCGACCAGACCACCGACGGGCAGCGTGACCGCCAGGTATATGGCCTTGACGATCTGAGGGATCAGCCCGATCCCTGCGGCCCACAACACCCAGTTCCATCGGGTTGTGGGCGGCCGGCCGGTGGGGAAGATGAGAGGGAACACGACGAGGCCGAGCACTATTTGGAGCCAAAAGATGATGTTGGCTCCACCGAACACGATGCGGACGGCCGGCAGGCCCAACGTCGCTGCCTGTTCGAGGTAGATGTAGGAGGCCTGGAAGATGATGGCGCCTGACACCGCCACCAGGAGAGTCCAGGTCACGGTGGAGTGAGGGACGCGCAGGGTGAGCCAGAGGACCAAAACGAGGATCCCAACGCCAGTGCCCCAACCCAAGGCCTGTTCGAGGGAGACTCCGTCGCTGGGCACCAAGAGAAACATCGGCGCCAGGATGAACGGGAGCATCAGGACGGCCACCATCCACGCCAGGATGCGCAGACCTGATTGGGTAGGTCGAACCGGCCCGAAGATGCCGGCACGAATTGTGGAACTCTTAGTTGACGGGGACATCATCAGTGGGAGAGAGCGTGGCAGACGACGTGGCGGCGGCAATGTTGCGAATCGCCCCACCGCTCAGCGCCGAGGTTGTTCTGAGACAGCGGTTACAAGGCCGAAATGCTGCTGATACGTTCCGATGAACCGTCGGCAACGCTCCATCACCGGCAGTATGGGACACCCCAAGATGCGGCGAGCCATGAATCCGATCGGACCACCCGTAGATCGAGTGAAGCATCAGGCAGTATTCCTTTCGACTCGCACAGCCATGATTCGCTCCATTGCTCATTCTCGATCATCGAGCCTCCGACATCGTCGGCGTTGAGCGATACGACATCGCTACGGGTGCCATTTCCTTCTGGGGGTCGCTCAGTTCTTCCTGAAGGTGTCGAGAATGACTTGGGCGAGTTCGGCCGGTTTGGTGAACTGCGGCCAATGGCCTGTGGGTAGGTCGACATAGGTGACGTAGTTGCTCTTGGCGAACTCCAGGACCGGCTCCATTCCTTCTTCGATCCACTCTTGGAGCGTGTCGGCGCTGAACTCGGTGCAGATGGCGGTAACGGGCACGTCGTAGCGTCGCTCGTCAGAGAGCTGTTGCGGGTCGCTGACCATCCGGGCCGGTGAGGGGATGGCGCGTTCAGCGAATCGAGTTTTCGCTTCCTCGTCCACGTCCCTCAGATCGGCCTCATCGAAATCGGACCACGCGAATAGTGGGATCTCGCCGTCGACCGACGGGAAGTTTGACGCTCGACCCGCTGGCGTTGGAAAACCCCCGATATAGATGGCTCGGTCGACTCGGTCAGGTCGTGCGTCGAGGGCGGCGTAAGCCAGCCCGGCACCCATCGAGTGGCCCACCAGAACCACCGGCCCGTCCACGGCGTCGATGGCCGTGACAATCGAGTCGACGCAGTCGCTCCGGGTCACTCCCGAGCGGTCTGTGTTCTTCGCCTCCATTCCCGGCATGGTGAGGGGGTGGGTTCGGTGGCCGGCCCGCTCGAGATGGGGGACGACTTCGTCCCACGAGGAGGCGTCGAGCCAGAGGCCGGGAATGAGGATGATGTCCATCGATGCTTCCTTCAATCAGGTACTTGGACCTTCGCGTTCAACCTTTCTCGAGCAGAGAACCTAACGGAACGACCGGCTCGAGGATCAGCGGACGATCTTCTCGAGCGCTGCGTATCTCAGCATGTGTGCCTGGCCGCTGTGTAAGGCGTACTCGTCGATCATCTTGACCAAAGTGGCACCAAGCGGCTGACCGTGCCCGAGTCCAATGGCGTCGAGGTTTCCAAGCGTCGATATCGCGATGTCCGCCCTCTCGACCTCGTCGAAGTAGGCCCGGAGATCGGTATCGACCGTCTCGACCGAGCCGCCGGCGTAGTCATCGTCGCCGTAGATCTCTGTCCGCTCACCCCCGCCCAGACCCCAGCTGAGATACACGTGTTCCATCTGCTGCATATGACGCACGAGACCCAGAACAGAAAGTTCGACCGGCGGAATCGACCATCTTGCCAAGCCTTCGGGACTCAAGTCGCGCAACTTCCTTCGGAACTCGAAACGCTGGTAATCGAGCCACTCGGTAAGCAACCGGTGCAGGTCCGTTCCTGGAGTTGGCTCGTCGCGTTTGGTGAAATCCAGGTTGGAGAGGAGGTCGGATTTCATGACGCGAGTCTACTTCAGGCCGCTTTCTCACACCCTTGAGCGACTGGCGAGAGAATTCCTGAGACTTCTTGTTTGGGCTCGCCGCGGGGTGGGTAAACATCTCGGGATATTTGCGAAAGGAGCATCATCATGCGTAACGGAGGAATCGGTGGAAGTTTGGTCCTAGCAGCGCTCGGAGCGGTCCTTTATTGGGGTGTGAGCGTCGAAGGCGAAGGTTTCAATCTCAACACGATTGGTTTGATTCTCATGGTTGCCGGCGCGATTGGCCTCGTGCTGACGATCATGATGTCCGCTGGCTCAGGCGGAGATGGTGGCAGCGACGTCACAATCATCGACCGCTGACACTCGGAGTCTTCCGCCTGCTCGAAACCGCGGCTGTCGGGGCCGTTCTGACCGGCCAAAGGTTTCAGATGTCCCGAGATCGGGAAGGTTCTTGGCAGCATCGATCGTCGAAAGGGGACGAGCATGTTCGACAAGGGAACTGACACCAAATGGGATGGTCGCTGGGACCAGCTCAAAGGCAAGGCCAAGCAGGCCTGGGGCAATCTCACCGACGACGACCTAGACGTGGCGGAAGGCCGCTACGACGAGATGGTCGGACGCATCAAGGAAAAGACAGGCGAGACCGAGGAGTCCATCCGCGAACGCCTCGACCGCGACTGACCCATCCCGCAACAACCCAATGCCGAAAAGGGCGCCGCGAACCCAGGGTTCGCGGCGCCCTTAGAGGTACTCTGGAGCCCAGGGTTCGGGCTACGTGATGCACGGGGAGACGGCTTGGCGCACTTCAGGTTCGAGACGGAGTGGTCGATCGCGGCTCCGATCGGTCGCGTGTTCGACACTCTCCAGCACCCAGAAGAGTTCTCGAAGTGGTGGCCATCGATTGAGGGCTCGAGGCTCGTCCGGGAAGGCGACCGTGATGGCGTGGGCAACGTGGCCGCCTACAAAGTGAGGAGCCCCCTCCTCTACTCGTTGGATTTCGAAACCCAAGTAGTCGAATCAACCCGTCCCGTCCGCGTGCATTCGGTGGTCAGCGGCGACCTGGCTGGCACCGGGACCTATTTCCTCGACGATCGAGGCGACGTCACACACATCAGGTTCAACTGGTACGTCTCGACTACCAAGACGTGGATGAACGTCGCCGCATTTTTCGCCAAGCCTCTCCTGGCGTGGGCGCATGACCGTGTCATGCGGGAAGGCTGTATGGCGATGGGCGACAATCTGGAAGCACCGCTAGGACCGGTGAGCACCAAATTGCTGCGAAACCCGCCACCCCCGACAAACCCCCAGGGAACGTAACCGCAAAGGACGCCGCGTCCTTGCGCCGTTAGGTGGGGAGGAGGGTGAGGATGCGGGTCCAGGCGTCTTGGGACTCGGCCTGGAAATCGGCCTGGGTGCGATCGAAGAACGAGTGGGGGGCGCCCGGGTAGGTGACCACCTCGTGGTCCACGCCGGCCTCGACCATCGACGCCTCAAAGCGTTCGATGTTCTCGGGCGGGATCCCCGGGTCGTCGCCGCCGAAGAGGGCCAGCACCCGACCCTTCATCAGGTGGCACCGGTCCCAAATCGGACCGTCACCCGCCGGTCTGTCGGCTTCCGGCTTGCCGTAAAAGCCGACAACGCCCGAAAGGCCGTGATCGTGGGTGGCCGCACCCCAGGCGATGTTGCCGCCGAAGCAGGAGCCCACCGCATATACCTCGACTCCAGGCTGAGAGTCGCGGAGCCGAGCAACGCCGGCGGAGATGTCGGCGTTCAAACCGTCGGTGGTCGTTTGAGCGATATGTGACATGAACTCGAAGTCTGCCGGTCGAGGTTCGGTGCCGGCAGTGCGTCCGAAATAGTCGATCGCCATCGACCGATACCCGTGGGCGGCGAACTGGCACGCCAGATCCTCGTAGAAACCGAAAAGCCCTCGGACGTCGGGCAGCACCAAGACTGCAGCGCCCTTGGGCTCGCCTTCAGGCTCGGCCAGAAACGCCAAGAAGTCCGTGCCGTCGGCAGCCCGCAGCGAGAACCGTTCGCTTCTAGTCCCGTAGCTCCCCGCGGGAAGGGCCGGGAGTCGAGCGTCGTGGTCAACACACATGGCGACCATCTTGGCATGGCCTCCGCTCCGCGGCCCCGCGTACCGGTGCAAGGTGTCTCCCAGCCGTAAGCTGCGCCGGGATCATGACTGTCGAAATGACAACGCCAGAACGGGGTCTCACCCAGTCCGAAGTCCAAGAGAGGATCGCGGCCGGGCTCGTCAACCGGGTCCCCGACCGGCCAAGTAGGACAACACGCGAGATCGTCCTGGCCAATGTCGTCACGCGCTTCAACATCCTGCTCGGAGCCCTTCTTCTAGTTGTGCTCCTCGTTCTGAGAGAGCCGCGCGACGCGCTGTTCGGAATCGTGCTCGTCACCAACTCGGCCATCGGCATCATTCAGGAACTGCGCGCCAAACGAACCCTTGACCGTCTGGAATTGCTCGCCGCTCCCCAAGTCCGTCTGGTCCGCTCGGGCCGGGTGAGCGACCACGCAGTCGAAGAGATCGTTGTCGATGACCTGATCGAATTGCGAGCAGGCGACCAGGTAGCTGTCGACGGCGTGGTCGTCGACTCGAACGGACTGGAGATCGACGAGTCGCTGCTCACCGGCGAGTCCGACCCTGTCCACAAGAAGACCGACGACGAGTGCCTGTCGGGGAGTTTCGTTGCAGCCGGACGTGGCCGATATCGGGCAACGAGGGTGGGAAGCGACTCCTACGCCGCCCGACTGGCCAATGAGGCCAAAGAGTTCACTCTCGTCCGGTCCGAACTGAGGGAAGGCATCGACGGTTTCCTGCGCCTAGTCAGTTGGGTGGTTGTTCCGACGATGGCCCTCCTGATCTGGAGCGCATCTCGGGGCGGCGGCACCTTTCTGGAAGGTCTCGGCGGAGCGGTTGCCGCCGGCGTGGCGATGGTTCCCCAGGGTCTGGTTCTGCTGACCTCCATCGCCTTCGCTGTGGGTGTCGTGCGGCTGGGCAAGAGCAACGTGTTGGTTCAGGAACTTCCCGCCGTGGAAGGTCTCGCCCGGGTCGACACGGTTTGTTTCGACAAGACCGGAACCCTTACCGAGGGCCGTCTGGCAGTCGAAGATGTCATAGCGTTGTCCGAGAGGGATCCAGGTCCAGCGCTTGCTGCGCTCGCAGGGAGTGAATCGCATCCCAACGCCACGTTGGCGGCCATCGGCGCACGATTCACAGAACGCCCGTCATGGAGCGTGCTCACCTCGGTTCCGTTCTCCTCGGCTAGGAAGTGGAGCGGTGCCACCTTCGCCCATCAGGGCACCTGGGTCATAGGCGCCCCCGACGTTGTCGCCCCCCACGATCCGAAGGCGAATGAGGTTGCCAGGTCGGCCTCGATGCGTGGCAGCAGGGTGCTCATCGTTGCCACCGGAAGAACGACGTTGACGTCTGACGGCCTGCCAGACGACTTGGAGCCGGTCGCCATCCTGCTGCTGTCAGATCGGCTCAGGTCAGACGCCGTCGACACGATCCGCTATTTCGCAGACCAGGGTGTTCGGGTCAAGGTCATTTCGGGCGATCATCCGCAAACGGTCGGTGCCATCGCTCGGAAGGCGGGCATTGAAGGTGCCGGCGACGTCGTCGACGCCCGGCTCTTTCCCGACGACCCATCCGCGCTCGAAGCGCTCATGGAGAGATCGACGGTTTTCGGGCGGGTCAGTCCGAGCCAGAAGCGAGCGATGATCAGGGCCCTCCAGGCGCGGGGGCATGTGGTGGCGATGGCCGGAGATGGCGTCAACGACGTCCTCGCCCTCAAGGATTCAGACATCGGAGTGGCGATCGGCGACGCCGCCCCCGCTGCCCGTTCGGTAGCCCAACTGGTGATCATCGACGGTCGGTTCGCCACCCTCCCCGAGATCGTGGGCGAAGGGCGAAGGGTGACGTCGAACATCGAGCGGGTGGCGAACCTCTTCATCACAAGCACGATCTATGCCCTCGGGTTGTCGATGGCGATAGTCGTTTCGGCTCTTCCATTTCCGTTCTTGCCGCGTCATCTGACGCTCGTGGGCAGTCTGACAGTGGGCATCCCAGCGTTCTTCCTCGCCCTCGCCCCTTCGCGGCGTCGTGCTCGCCCTGGTTTCACTAGGCGGGTCCTCAAGTTCGCGGTACCGACCGGGCTTGTGGCAACCGTCGCCACCTTCGCCGGGTACTGGCTAGCGGATCTGGAAGGCGCCAGCGTCGAACAGTCCCGAACCACGGCGACCTTGGTTCTCGCTGCGATCGGGTTGTTCGCTCTGGGCATTGTCAGCCGGCCCCTCGTGGCCTGGAAGAAGGGGTTGCTCACGACAATGGCCGGCTTGCTTCTCCTGGCGCTGGTGAGTCCCGCTTCCCGGGACTTCTTCGTATTGGAGCCTCCTCGACTCGTCATTTTCCTCGCAGCGCTCGGGATAGTGGGGGTCACTGGGACAGTCATGGTGTTGGCTCTGCGGGCGGTGGGTTGGGCGAAGATCGTCCCGGAACTCTTGCGAGAGAACCCCCCGACCCAGCCTGCCACCTGGCGTCGCTTCACCAGCCAGATCGCTACGACCTCGGGTTGGAATAGGTCGTTCCCCACAACGACCGAACTTCAACCGATCGTCCGGCCCCCTGTGAACGACGTGGATCCGGGCGAAGAGGACTAGCGAGCCTGGTGGCTTGGCCCGCCAAAATCGCGTTCTGTACTGCAGAACGTCGCATTTTCGAGACGTTCTTGCGCCAAAAACGGATCTGGCTTGGCTGTGGCTCAATCTCGGGCATGAACCGACCGATAGTGTTCGGACATGTCATTTGACGCTTCAACGATGTTCGGACGTGAGCCGCCACCGGGTGAGGTGACACTCAGGCCGGGGGACTTTCACAAAGTCCGGCTCGTGGCTGCCTCCATCGCAACGGTGACGTTCGCTGTGCTGGCCGGCGTATGGGGATGGTCGTTGGGGTTCATCGTTGTGGGGTTTGCGCTGTTCGAAGTCGGACATGCCGCCTATCACCTGCGCCCCGGCGTAGCGGATCGTCCCGCGATAACGATTCTCATCGACATCGTCGTCGTGACGACCGCCCTTGCGATTGTCCGTCCACCGGCCGTTGCCATCCTCCCCGCCTTCGGCTATTTGATCGCTGCCCCCATCCTGCTGGCCTCGGGAAGACGGGCGATTGGAATGGTGGTTCTAGCGCTCGTCGGCTTCACCGGGACAGGCCTTTTCTCCGTGGTCCTGCCCCCGACAATCGAGTGGACTCTTCAGCGCACCGTTCTCATCACTATCACCCTGCTGGCCGTCTTCGGTCCTCTCATCACCTGGATGATCGCCCTCACGTCACGTCAGTTGGAAGGACGTGAGGACTATCGCCGGAGATTGGAGGCCTCTGAGCAAAGGCTGATCGACATCTTCCGTAACGCGCCCATCGGCATGGAGCTGAGTGAGGCAGGATCGTGGTTCGTCACAGCCGCCAATCCCGCACTGGCAGGAATGCTCGGCTATGAAGAATCCGAGATGGCGGGGATGCATCTCCAGGACCTCGTGCATCCTGACGACCTGGACGCGACGAATGATCTGGCGGAGCAGGTCGCGGCCGGCATCCTCGATCAGTTCAGCGTCGTGCGCCGTTACATACACAAGGACGGTCGGATCGTCCGCGGCAGTTTCCATTTGTCTGCTGTGAGAGGTTCAGACGGTCAGCCACAGTTCATGATCGGCCAGGTCCTTGATATCACCCGTCAGCAGGAGACCGAAGAACAACGCGACCTGCTGCTCGATCTCACCATGCAGGTTGTCGCTGCGCCCAACACGGACGAAGCAATGGCGGCTGTTGTTGCCGGAGTTGGTCGTTTCGGCGATTGGACCTTCGGTGAGATCTGGAAGCCGAACCCGAATGGCGAGATGATCCGCACGCACACCTGGTACGACGACCCGGGTCTGGAGAAATTCGAACGTGTCTCCCTTGATCGAGTGCCATTTGGCTCGGGGTTGGCCGGAACCGTGGCAACCGGGCAAACCGGTATCGCGATGGTTGACATCAACTCGGACGAACGTTTCCTGTCTGCTGACCTGACTGCTCCGCACGGCTTGTACGCAGCTCTTGGTGTTCCGATCAAATTCGAAGACCAGGTCGTGGCGGTGATGACCCTCCTCGGCCCGACCCGCCAGCACATGGCGGACGCGGCCGTAGAAACCGTCCAGACGGTGCTAGCCCAGCTCTCTTATGTGATCGGAGCGCGCCTGGCTGAGGAAGAACGCGACCGGTTGGCTGCAATCCTCGAGAACACCACTGACTTGGTTGGTTTCAGCGATGCCGACGGAATCGTCAGGTACATCAACCCTGCGGGACGTCTCATGCTTGGCATTCCGCTCGAGGAAGATGTGACTGGGGTCAAGATCACGGATTGGCATCCTCCCGATGTGGCCGCTGAGATCCTCGCCACTGCTCTTCCTGGCGCCCTGTCGGACGGGAGTTGGCGGGGGGAGACACGTTTGCTTGCTCGGGACGGGAGCGAGATTCCGATGTCCCAGGTCATCCTCGCGCATTCCGACTCGGGCGGCGTCCGGTTCTTTTCCACCGTCGGACGCGACATCAGCTCTCAAAAGGCGCTCGAGGCTTCCCAGGAGGCCCTCATCACCGCCAAGAACCAATTCATCGCGTCAGTCAGCCACGAACTTCGGACACCCCTGACCGCTATTCGCGGTTTCGCCGAGTTGTTGGTGGATCCCGCTCTCGGCCTGACGGCCACCGAACGAGACGAGATGCTGCACTCGATAGTGGATGAGGCCAAGGACGTCGGGAACATCGTCGAGGACCTATTGGTTGCGGCCCGCGCTGACATCGACCAACTCACGATCGCCTCGGTGAACGTGGAATTGTCAGATCTGGTGCGACCCGTGGCTGATTCGACTCGATGGCAGGGTCAGATCGTGTCACTCGACCTCAAAGAAGCGCCCGCGATTGGTGACCCTTTGCGAGTCAGGCAGGTGATTCGCAACCTCTGCAGCAACGCAGCCCGGTATGGGGGGTCAACGGTGCGCATCGGAACCAGAACGGATCACGATCGGGCGGTCGTCACTGTCGCGGACGATGGCGGCGGGATCGCAGTCGAGGATTTCGAAGCAATCTTCGCCCCCTATAAGAGAGCCCATGACGATCCAGGTGTACCGGGGTCGGTCGGGCTGGGGCTGTCGGTGTCAAGACAACTAGCTGTCCTCATGGGAGGAGACATCGTGTGCATGCTCGAAGATGACTGGACGGTCTTCGAGTTCTCGCTCCCGAAACTCTGACACGAAAGCTATTCGGCCTGCATATCGTTCACCGAACATGCTGTCTCGTAAGACCTGGTACACCCTTGCCGTAGCCACCGCCGTATTCGCAGTGTGGTTGGCATTCCAGCCGCAGTCGATCGTCTACTCCGAGCGGGAACTCGACGGTGTTCTCTACCAGTCGAAAGTGGACTGCGGGGTGGGGGTCGCCATGGTCTTCGCTGGACGCTTCGACGAGAGTGTGCCAGGTGCATCCACACGGGCCGACTGTCTCAAGTACGCCCGCACCAGGGTGGCAGAGCTTCTGGGTCTGGCGGCGTTGACCGGGACGTTCGTCTACACGGGAACCCGTTTTGGGCGGGAGCCACCCAGGCCTATCCGCACCGAACTTCCTGATCTTCCTTCCGACAAGCCGGGCTTCGACGGTCGGCCCAAGCGGCCCTCGGCCCGGGGCTGAATCAGATCCGGACGACCTTGCGTCCCGAACTGGGCTGCGTGCGTCGTCCTGAAGAACCGCCGCGAGTGTCCCGCCAGACCGTCGTCGGTAATAGCGTCAGCCCTGCAATCAGGATCAGCAGCGCGGACCAACGTGCCATCGCAACGAACTGTCCGGTTGCCTCGGCGACGATCGTGCCTGCCAATGCTCCGAGCGGAAGCGTGGTCCACCCAATCGCCCGAGCGGCGGCAATCACGCGACCCCGCAGGATCGCCGGGGTGTACGTCTGACGGATGGTCACCAATGGGACGTTGATAAGCATCAGCATGAGGAAGGCGATGAACAGATAGACGAGACCCAGAAACGAGTAATGCGTGTTCACGAACAGGATCCAGGCGATGGGGAAGCCGATCATGCCGATGACAGTCGTTCGCCCCAGCCCCATGAAATGCGAAACCCGCGGAGCAGCTAACGACCCTGCGATCGCCCCCAATCCGAATACCGAGTAGAGCAGCCCCAACTGCCAACCTTCGGTGGCCCCCACCAACTCGGGATCCAAGGCGATGAGAACAAGGGTCGCCTCGATGAAACCGACGACCAGGTTGATTGTCGCTGCAGCGATGGTCGTTGCCCGCAGGCGCACCTCGTTCCACAGATATCGCAGTCCGGTGACGAGGTCCGAACGGAACGTGTTGGACGAGGTAAGCCGCTCGGTGTCGATTGGGCCGATCATCAAGAGGCTGATCGCTGAGACTACGAACGTGAGCGAGTCGATGATGAACACCAGCGTGAAGCTCGAAGTGGCAGCGACCAGGATGCCGGCGAGCGCTGGCCCTGCGATATTTCCCAAGTTGATCGTGGCTGAGATCCGGCCGTTGGCACGAGCTAGGAACCGGGGTTCGACGACATCGGGCACGATCGTCATCAGGGCAGTCTCGAACAGGTTCGTCAGGCCACCGACCATGAACGCGACAGCGAAGACCACCAGCACCTTGCCTGTGGCGTCGCTCGTGAAGTCGCCTCTCGCAACTAGAGCTAGCCCGAGAAACAGGAGAGCACGGATCACGTCGGAGGCGATCATTAGCCAACGGACTTTCATGCGGTCGATGAAAACGCCACCGACGAGGCCAATGATCAGTACGGGCGCGTTCTCAAGGGCGTAGGCGATGCCCAACTGCAGGCTCGTCCCCTGAAGCGAGGCGATGAAGAGGGGGATGGATATGTAGGCCATGCGGTCGCCGAGCTGGGAGACCATCTGCCCGATCCAGAGAATCGTGAAGCGTCGGCCCATGGCGGTTGTGTCCGCAACGTGGCGACCCCGCCACCCGATCTGAATGTCGTCGACGCTCACGGCCAGCCAGCTTAGGAGCGGGGGTCCAACCCTTGGGTGATTGATTTCCCCCACTTCTGGGCTAGTCATCTGCTGGCTCTCAGCGGGCCGCTAGCCTGACTGCCGATGGCTGATCCGAGAGAACTACCGCAACTCGTCACCGAACTCGTCGACATGTCGAAGGCATACCTGCGACAGGAAACGATCGAGCCTGCCAAGCGTCTAGGCCGTTTTGCCGGCATGGGGTTGGGGGCGGGAGCTGTCTTCGCAGTAGCGGCGTTGTTCTTCGGGCTGGGCGCCTACGCCCTTTTCGGTCAGCTGTTGCCCGAGGGTGAGTGGTGGGTGGTTCTCGCACGAGGGCTTACCGTTCTGGTCACGGGCATAGGAGCAGGACTCATCGGCTGGAGGATGTCGAAAAAATGAAGATCACACCTGCAGACATAGAGGCCAAGGCCGCCGAAATCACCCACCTGGTTGACGAGACGAAGGAATCGGCACAGAACACGGCAGTCGTTGCCGGGGTAGCGGTGACTGTGGTCGTCGCGTTGGCATTTCTGTTCGGGCGCAGACGCGGGGCGGACAAGGGCAAGACGGTCGTCGAGGTGTACAAGGTCCGCTAGGCCTTCGGCCTTTTGAACGCTTACTCAGTCGAGGTGGCGGACTTCAACCTTCGAGCCGTCTGATCCATTGCGGACCACCAGCGAACGGCCCTGTCTGACGACGGAGCGGTGGACGAGGACCTTCTTTGGGCCGGACGAATTGCGCCACCATCCGAACGCGGCAATGGCAGCACCCATCAGGAGCGCCCGCTGGTCACCTGTCCGCAGGCCCTGGAAGAGGCGAGCTGTTCCGGCGGCCATAAGCGAACGCGGTTCGGGTATCAGACCCATCGGTTGGCAGTCTGTGACACAGCACTACCGTACTGGAGTCGGCAGTTATCGAGGTCATGCATAACAAGAACAGATTTGTCGTAGTCACCATCTGGATCGTCGTGATCGGGATGGTTCTCAGTCTCAGCCTGGCCATCGTCGGAGTGTTCCAGTGAAGGTGATCCTTCGTCAGCCTCGCCGTGAGGTCGAGGTCGACGGGGTCAACAGAGTCGCCGACCTGCTCAAGAAGCTCGATGTTGTCTCCGAGTCCGTGCTGGTTATTCGGGGCGACGAACTGCTGACGACCGACATCGCTCTCGCCGAGGACGATGTGATTGAACTTCGCCCGGTCATCTCCGGGGGCTGACATCGTGAAATGCCGGGTCTGTCGTGACCGCGCCGTCATCCAGATGCGCCGGCACAACGCCAACTTCTGCAAACCGCATTTCGTGGACCACGTCCACCGACAGGTCGAGCGGACCATCCACGACCACAAAATGTTTGGGCCAGAGGATCGCCTTCTTCTGGGCGTTTCGGGCGGAAAGGACAGCTTGGCGCTTTGGGATGTGCTGACCCATCTCGGATACAGAGTTGACGGGGTCTATCTGCATTTGGGAATCGGCGACTACTCCTCTGACAGCCTGGTGTTCTCTCAGCAGTTCGCTGAGGAGCGGGGTTTGGCCCTGCGGATCGTCGATCTGCCTTCCAAGTACGGGTTCAGCGTTCCGGAAGCCGCTGAGGCGGGGAGCCGAGTTCCGTGTTCGGCGTGCGGGCTTTCCAAGCGTTACATCCTCAACCAAGTGGCCGACGAAGGCGGGTACGACGTCCTCGTGATGGGGCACAACCTGGACGACGAGGCAGCGACGCTCTTCGGGAATGTGACCCGCTGGGACCTGGATTATCTCTCTCGTCAGTATCCGGTGTTACCGGCCAGCGAGGACGGACTCGCCCGCAAGGTCAAGCCTCTCGTCCGTCTCGCCGAGCGCGAGACCGCGGCGTATTGCATCGTTCAGGGCATCGACTACGAGGTGGAGGAGTGCCCGATGGCGGCAGGGAACACCATGAACCGATACAAGGAATGGCTGAACCGGCTCGAAGACGAGGCCCCGGGAACCAAGGCAAACTTCGTGTTCGGGTTCTGGGATCGGGCGTCGGCGGTTTTCCAGGCGGCCGAGCCGCCGGAGTTGTCGTCGTGTTCGGAGTGCGGTCAGCCCACAACGGGGGACCGGTGCGCATTCTGTCGGCTGCGGAGCCAGACGCTCGTCCACATCGCAAAGAAGGTGGAGCGTGGCTGAGCCTTTCAAAGAAGGCGAGATGGCCCTCGTCATCGACTCTAAAGAACGCCACTACTTGGTGCGTCTGGACGTCTCGGGATCGTTCCAATACCACCGGGGCGTGTTGGCTCACACTGAAATCATCGGAGCGTCCGAGGGCGTGAGGTTGCAGGCTAGCGGTGGGGGAGAGCTGGTCGTGCTCCGTCCCCGTCTGGCGGACTACATCCTCAAAATGCAGCGGGGAGCCCAAGTCGTCTACCCGAAAGACATCGGCCCGATCCTGATGTGGGGTGACATCGGGGCGGGCATGAGCGTGCTGGAGGCGGGAACGGGTTCGGCGGCGTTGACATCTGCGCTGGTGCGGGCGGTGGGTCCGGAAGGCTCGGTGATCACCGTCGAGCGTCGGGAAGATCACCAGAAGCAGGCCGTCAAGACGCTGACGAGGTGGTTTGGTGGTGTGCCCGAGAACCTGGATATGCGAATCGGCGAGGTAGAGGACGTGGTCGCGGAGGTCCAGGTCGATCGGGTTGTGCTCGATCTGCCCGAGCCATGGCATGTCGCGGCCATCGCTGCGGAGTCCCAGCCGGGCGGGACGGGGTTTGTCGCATACGTGCCGACCGTGCCTCAGGTCCAGCAGTTAGTGGACACGTTGCGGGACACCGGGTCTTACGCGGAGATCGACGTCTTCGAGACGTTGCATCGGACCTGGAATGTCTTGGGCCGCTCGGTGCGTCCGGACCATCAGATGATCGGCCACACCGGCTTCATCACCACCGCCCGCCGCACCATGCGTACCCAGATTTAATTGGGACGCCGGCGTCCCATCCAGCCCGCGGAAGGGCGGTCAGGCTTGGGCGGCGGCGGTCAGTTCGGTCACGAGGAGGTCGGGGTCTTCGATGCCGACCGAAATCCGAATGAAACCTTCGGTGATCCCCAGCGCCTGGCGCCCGGCTTCGCTCAACCCACGGTGAGAGGACGAAGCCGGATGCGAGATGACGGTGGCAACGTCACCCAAAGTGGGCGCGAAGGGAATGTTCGGGGCGGCGTGGATGAAAGCGTTGGCCCTCTCACGGCCCCCCTCCAAACGGATGCTCACCATCGTCCCGCCCCGCTCGCCGAAAAGCGTTCCCGCCCGTGCGTGGTCAGGGTGATCCTCCCGCCCGGGATAGAACACAGCCTCAACCCCACGAACCGCGGCCAGCGCCTCGGCCAGCAGCGCAGCGTTCGACTGCGCTCGGTCGTAGCGAAGCTCGAAGGTGTGAAGCCCCCGCTCGGCGAGCCAACAATCGAACGGCGACGGCGTGAAACCCCAGGTGACCGCCGCCTCCTTCAGAGCAGTGTTCAACGTCGCGGTGTTGGCCACTGCATAACCCAGCGTCACGTCGGAATGACCAGCGAGCAGTTTCGTGACCGAGTGGACAACCACATCCGCCCCGTGAGCGAACGGTCGGAACGCCCGTGGCGTGGTGAAAGTATTGTCGATGACCAGCAGCGTTCCGTGACGGCGCGCCACCGCCGCGATCCCGTCGATGTCGGCCACCCGCAAGGTCGGATTGGACACCACCTCGACGATGATCATCCGCGTGTCGTCCTGAATGGCGGCTTCGATAGCAGCCGCATCAGTCGGATCAGCGAGAGTCGTCGCAAAGCCCATGCGCGACAGGTCCTGGGTCAACAGCCGATGCACTCGCCCGTAGAGCTGGTCGCCGCCAACCACGTGGTCACCTTGCTTCAACAGCCCCAGGAGGACACTCCCGATGGCCGCCATCCCGGATCCCGTGACAACTCCCGGCCCCCACGACTCCTCTACCCCTTCCAGCCAGCCGAGTTTCTCACCCAACACCAGCGCGTTCGGATGTCCCTCCCTGGCATAGGTGAAGCCGGGCTCTCGACCCTCATAGACGGCGTCGAGTGCGTCTGCGTCGGTTGTGGTGTAGGCCACCGCCGGCTGGAGGGGCGTGCCGAGGGGAACCGACCGTGTATCGGGCTGTGAAGACCGGCGGACAATTGAACGAGAATCTTGCGACAAGGACACTCCGAACGGTGAACGTCCACCGAGTTCACAGGCCTGCCGCGACGACGTCAAGCCGGCGGGTCGCGATGGAAGGATCTCGCGCCTCTCACGTCTACCATTCCGCCCCTATTTGTTAGGAGAATTCACAAGATGAAGGTCTGGATCGATCAGGATCTCTGCACCGGCGACGGCCTGTGCGAAGAGATCGCCCCCGAAGTGTTCATCCTCCTCGACGACGGACTGGCCTATGTACGCGAGGGCGACACTGTCTATGCGGCGGCGAAAGGAAATCCGGAAGGCGCGGCTGGCGTCGCCGTCGTCCCTGCAGGCCAAGAAGACATCACCATCGAATCGGCCGAAGAGTGTCCGGGCGAGTGCATTTTTATCGAACCCTGACAGCAGCTTCGACGACGATCCCGAGGGGCGGCTCACCGGCTGCCCGTCCTTCGCGTCAAGGGAACCAGCCCACCAGAGAAGGCGTTTTGACCGGGTAGGAAAGAGGCCCGTGGCAAAACCAAACTCGTTCGTATACTGCGCGAGAGGCACCGAAGCCAGGAGGAGCCAGACCGAATGACGGATCGCACGCACGGAGGAGACGATGCCGCTGCGCTGCGCCGCCAGATCGCCGGTCTCGAAGTCGAGATCGACTCTCTGCGCCGCCGGCTCAACGAAGCCCCTCGCCGCGCCGCTGACCTCGAACAACGGCTGGTTGAAGCCACCACCCAGCTTGAGCGCGCTCGGGTTCAGAACGATCGCCTCAGCACCGTTCTCGAAGAGGCTCGCGAACAGTTGACCGTCTTGCGGGCCGAGGTCGAGAAGCTGACTACCCCTCCCAATAACTTCGGCACCGTGCTTCAGGTCAACGAGGACGGCAGCGTCGATGTCATGACCGGCAACCGCAAGCTGCGGGTCGGTGCCCAACCCAACATCGAGGTCAAGCAACTGACCAAGGGCCAGGAAGTCCTGCTCAACGAGTCCCTCGCCATCGTCGATGTGCGTGCATACCCCATCAGGGGCGAGGTCGTCAGGGTTCGTGACAAGCTGCCCGATGGCCGTCTTCTGGTCCTCGCCAGGGCGGATGACGAGCTGGTCGTCACCGTCGCTGACAGCCTCGAAGACACCCTGATTCGCGTCGGTGACCATTTGAGGATGGACACCCGCGCCGGGATGGTGTTTGAGCGCCTCGCCCGGCCCGAAGTCGAAGAGCTGGTTCTCGAAGAGGTCCCGGACATCAGCTATGAACAGGTTGGTGGGCTGAGAGATCAGATCCAGCAGATCCGCGACGCCGTCGAACTTCCCTACATCCATAAGGACCTTTTCAGCGACTACGGACTGGAAGCACCCAAGGGAATCCTCCTGTACGGACCACCCGGGTGCGGTAAGACCCTCATCGCCAAGGCCGTTGCCAACAGTCTCGCCCAGGCGGTCGCCGAACGGACCGGTCGGCCCGACGCCCGTTCGTACTTCTTGAACATCAAGGGCCCAGAGCTGTTGAACAAGTGGGTCGGCGAGACCGAGCGCCAGATCCGGTTGATCTTTCAGCGTGCCAAGGAAAAGAGCGATGAGGGCGTGCCGGTCATCGTTTTCTTCGACGAGATGGATTCGCTCTTCCGGACCCGCGGGACCGGTATCAGCTCGGACGTGGAATCGACCATCGTGCCCCAACTCCTGTCCGAACTCGATGGAGTCGAATCCCTTCGCAATGTGATCGTGATCGGAGCTTCCAACCGAGAGGACCTGATCGACCCCGCGATTCTCCGCCCTGGGCGTCTAGACGTGAAGATCAAGATCAACCGGCCGGATCCTGAAGCCGCTCGCCAGATCTTCTCCATATATCTCCGTCATGACGTCCCACTCGCACCCGAGGAGCTGTCTGCTCACAACGACGACCGCTCGGCGTTGGTCGATGCCCTAATCGCTGAGACCGTCCAAGCCATGTATTCAGAGGATGACAAGAACCGTTTCTTGGAGGTCACCTACGCCGGTGGAGATCGCGAGGTCCTCTTCTTCAAGGACTTCTCATCGGGAGCGATGATGGAAAACATCGTGCGCCGGGCCAAGAAGGAAGCGATCAAGCGCGAGATCGCAGAAGGTGTGCGAGGGGTTCGTACCCAGGACCTCCTCGATGCCATTGTCCAGGAGTTCAAGGAACACGAGGATCTTCCCAACACCACGAATCCTGACGACTGGGCGAAGATTTCGGGCAAGAAGGGCGAGCGGATTGCGTACGTGCGGACGCTCATCGAAGGCGAAGGTGGAGAGAGCAGGCAGGTGGAGGGAGTCTCGACCGGGCAGTACCTCTGATGGCGATCCGCAAAGTGCTCGGCACCGAAACCGAGTACGGGATCATGATTCGCAACCAGAGGGACTTCAATCCGGCCCTTGCCTCCGCCCTAGTCATCAACTCTTACGACGGCCGCCGTGTCCGCGTCCAATGGTCCTATGAGGAGGAGTCTCCGGGGCGCGATGCCCGCGGGTTCGGACACGATGGGCTTGGGATCGCTGACCCCGATTCGGCTCTTGTCAACGCCGTGCTTTCGAATGGAGCCCGGCTCTACGTCGATCACGCTCATCCCGAATACTCAGGTCCCGAGTGCTGGGACCCCCTAGAGGCAGCCTTACACGACAAGGCGGGCGAAGCGGTGATGGAACGCGCCGTGCTCAATGCCCAGCGGATCCTGCCCGAAGGCCAAGTCCTCAAGCTGTACAAGAACAACAGCGACGGAAAGGGCAACTCCTACGGGGCACATGAGAACTACCTGCTCGAGCGTCTGACCCCGTTCGGCATGATCATCCGCCATCTCACGCCGTTCTTTGTCACCCGCCAGATCTTCACGGGTGCAGGCAAAGTCGGATCGGAGAACGGTCGGCCCGGCACCCCCTATCAGATCACCCAGCGAGCTGACTTCTTCGAAGAGACGGTTGGACTGGAAACCCCTTTGAAGCGGCCGATCATCAACACCAGGGACGAGCCGCACGGTGACCCAGGCAAATACAGACGCCTGCATGTGATCATCGGCGACGCCAACCTCTCCGAGGTCCAGACTTTCTTGAAGCTTGGCGTGACAGCGTTGTTCCTCGCCGCTTTGGAAGACGACGCGCTCCCCGAGTCCCTGGATCTAGCCGACCCGGTCGAGTCGTGCTGGAGGGTGAGCCACGACCTCGACCTCGACCTGGCGCTCAAGTTGGCGGATGGCTCCACCGCCACAGCGCTCCAGATGCAGTTCCGCTACCTCGAGTGGCTGCGCAAGTACGCCGAGTCAGAGCTTGATGAACCGGTCTGGGATCAGGTGCTGGTTGAGTGGGAGTCGATTCTGAGCGACCTCGAGCGAGACCCGGCGTCAACCGCTGATCGTCTGGATTGGGTAGCCAAGCGTCGTCTCATCGATGGATACGTCGATCGCGACGGCCTCCAGAACGGAGACCCAAAACTTCGTGCCCTGGACCTGCAGTATCACGACATCGACAAATCGACGGGTCTCTACCACCGCATGGTCGACAAGGGGCGCCTGCGCCGATTGTTCACAGACGATCAGGTTACGGCGGCAATGTCGGAGCCTCCGGAGCGTACAAGGGCGTGGTTCCGGGGGACTTGTGTCGACCGCTTTTCCGAGTCGATGGTGGCGGCCAACTGGGATTCACTCGTCTTCGATATCGACGAACCACATCTCAAGCGCGTTCCTATGATGGAACCGTTGAGGGGATCAAAGGAAACCGTGGGCCCGCTGCTCGACTCCGTCGAAACCGCAACGGAACTGATACAGGCCTTGGAAGGGACGAACGATGACCGACCGTGAACAGGCCCGGCGCCGTCAAGAAGAAGAGGCTGAGGACGTCGACGAGGTGATCGAGGTTGTCGAAGCCGAGTCACACGACATCGACGACCTGCTGGACGAGATCGACTCGGTCCTCGAAGAAAACGCCGAGGACTTCGTCAAGAATTACGTCCAAAAAGGCGGCCAGTAGCCCTCCGGGTCTATCCAAGGACCAGGTGCGGTGGAAAAGAACCCTATTGCCGGACTTTTGCGCTGTCGGGCGAAACGCCTAGCTCCCGACCGATAGTTCCCAGTGCCTCGTGCAGGC
>JBGTKD010000141.1:0-14006 GCA_041744795.1 Acidimicrobiia bacterium | reverse complement strand
CCCCAGATACTCGGCGCGAAGCGATTCGAGCGGGTTGTAGGCGCCAAGCAGCGACATGAACTCACCCCAGAAGCCGGCCAAACCCGGCAAACCGAGGGAGGCAAAAGCAGTGAAGGCGAGAATCGCGCCCATGACAGGCATGAGTTTCTGATTCCCGCCGAGGCGGGCCATCTCCCTCGTGTGATAACGATGAGACATCGACCCTGCCAGGAAGAACAGGAGCCCTGTGATCAGACCGTGGGCGACCATGCCGATGATGGCGGCGTTGATGCCCACATCGGTCAGGGTGGCGATACCCAGCATCACGAAACCCATGTGACCGACCGAGGAGAAGGCGATCAGACGTTTCAGGTCAGTCTGGGCCAGACAGGCGAGTGAGCCGTAGATGATGCCAATCACGGCCAGCACAGCAATAAACGGGGCCCAGTTGGCGGCTTCCTGGGGCAGGATCGGAATCGAGATGCGGATGAAGGCATAGGAACCGAGCTTCAGGAGAATCGCAGCCAGCAGCACCGAACCAACCGTCGGCGCGGCAGTGTGGGCGTCGGGAAGCCAAGTGTGGAGTGGCCACATCGGCACCTTCACCGCGAACCCGAGGAACATCGCCCCGAAGACAAGGAAAGCGAACGTCCCGGTGAAGGCCCCCGACGTACCCAGTTCTATCAATTCGGGGATGTCGAAGGTACGGGGTCCGAAGTCACCCGACCGGAAGTAGAGGGCCAGGAAGCCAAGCAGCATGAAGGCCGACCCGAACAGGGTGAACAGGAAGAACTTGATCGAGGCGTAGAGACGGGTCTCCACTTGCCGGCTGAACCCTGGGATCTTCCTCATCGACTTGTCGCCCCAGATGCCGATCATGAAGTACATCGGCAGCAGCACGATCTCGAAGAAAATGAAGAACAGGACCAGGTCGAGAGCGACGAATGTCCCGTTCATGCCAGTGCCGAGCAGGAGCATCAGTGACAGGAAGGCCCGCGGATTTCGCGGCTCCTCCCAGTGGTCCCAGGAATAGATGATGGCGAGGACCATCACGAACGTGGACAGCACCAGCAGAGGCAGGCTGATGCCGTCGATTCCGATGTGAAAGTTGGCGCCGATGGCCGAAATCCACGGCTGATTCGCCTCGAACTGGAACCGACCGGCCGCGCCGTAGTCGAACCTGAAGACCGCGAGCACCGATAGTGCGAACGTGGCAAGAGCCACGAACAACGACCATTGCTTGATGGCGGTTTCCTTGGTCTTCGGGATGGCCATGTTGACCAGCGCACCCACCAACGGCAGGAACACGATGAGGGTCAGACCCCAGCCGCTCTCGAACAGATCCATCGTCAGTCGCCTCTCTCTTCCAGTCTTAGTTGAACACGGCGACGGCGAGCACCAGGACCAATGCTCCCGCCACGAAACCCATTGCGTATTGCTGCACCCTGCCGGTCTGTAGTTTGCGCAGCGCCGAGCCAGCGGCGTCGGCCGCAGCAGACGCCCCGTTGAACACCATGTCGACGCCACGCTGGTCCAGTCCGCTGTACACGAACCGACCGAGGACTCCCATCGAGGCACCCACTCCGTTGACCACACCGTCGATCACGTAGGTGTTGATCCAGTTGACTGCCTTTGCAGCCGGGCCTTTGGTGAAACCGACCAGACCGAGGGCGACGTGATCCATGTAGTACTTCTCCCGCAGAAGCGGATAGAGCACCGGAATCTCGACACGGTCACGGGCGAGTTGGGTATCGGCATCACGACCGAACATCATCCAACCGAGGCCTATGCCGAGAAGGCCGGCGGTGAGACCGTAGGCGGCCAGCGTCCAGTCGATCGCCGCAGGATGATGATCGCCCATCGGCACGACCCTGGCACCCACCCAAGTGGTGAAATTGCCGAAACGGCCGAACTCGACTCCGGGGATGTTCAAGAAACCGGCGAACACGGAGGGAACCGCGAGGGCGACCAGTGGCACCGTCATCAGTGCGGGCGACTCGTGCGGATGGCCGTGACCCTTGTAGGTCCCGAAGAAAGTGAGCGAAACAGCCCTTGTCATGTAGAACGCGGTCACGAATGCACCGGCGATGGCTATCCACATGAAGGCCTGATAACCCTCATAATCGAGGGTGGCGAGGATCTCGTCCTTGGAGAAGAAACCCGCCAGCGGGATGATCCCGGCCAGGGAGAGCGAGCCGATGACGAAGGTCCAGAACGTCCTTGGCATCTCCTTTCGAAGTCCGCCCATGTCGCTCATGTTGTTGGAGTGCACGGCGTGGATGACCGAGCCGGCGCCGAGGAACAGAAGGGCCTTGAAGAAGGCGTGGGTGAACAGATGGAACAGCCCGGCCGTATACCCGCCTACCGCAACCGCAGTCATCATGTAGCCGAGTTGGGAAACCGTCGAATAGGCGAGGACCTTCTTGATGTCGTCTGCCACCAAAGCCAGCAGACCCATCGCAAAGAGCGTTATCACCCCGATCGGGATCATCCACTCTCGGGCCGCTTCCCCACCCACCAGGTTCTGATAGACCGGGAATGTCCGCGCCATCAGGTAGATGCCAGCCGTCACCATCGTGGCGGCGTGCATCAGCGCCGAGACGGGTGTGGGACCGGCCATGGCGTCCGGAAGCCAGATGTGCAGCGGAAACTGAGCGGATTTGCCCATCGCTCCAAAGAACAAGAGCAATCCGCCGGCGAAAGCAACGGCCTCCAGGGGCTCTGCGTGGTTGGCGGCCGCTTCGTTGATGGCTGCGAATGAGAAGTCACCGATCGCCAGTCCCAACAGAATCGCTCCGAGAATCAGACCGACGTCCGCCACCTTGTTCGTGTAGAAGGCCTTCATCGCGGCCGACGAGTTCTCCTTCTTCTCCCAGTAGTGCCCGATGAGCAGATAGGAGGCCAAGCCGACGCCCTCCCAACCGATGATCAATTGGATGAGGTTGGGAGCGCCAACCAGGACCAGCATGGCGCCTGCAAAGAGCGAGAGCGAGGCAAAGAACCAGGTCACCCTGACGTCGCCCTTCATGTATCCGACCGCGTAGATGAAGACGAGCAATCCCACGAAGGAAACGACGAAATACATCATGATTGAGAGGCCGTCGACGACCCATCCCAGCTCGAAAATGAGCGAGCGCCCTTCGAACATGCCGATGGAGGCGATCTCGAAGTTGACCTCACGGAAAACCCCTGCGGTCATGTTCTGGACGAGTAGCACAGTTGCCCAGACGGCGTTGATCGCCATGGCGCCGATAGCGAACTCAGCTCCGAGGTTCTTGAGACGCTTGCCGAAGAAGACAATCAGCAGGAAGGCCACGAACGGCAGAACCAGCATGATCCCCGCCCACTCGGCGAAGAAGCCTCCCTCGGTGAGGTTCATGGGGCCTTCGGCGGCGAGCACTCGTAGGTCACTCATCAGAACTTCATCAGGTTGAAGTCGTCGACGTTGGCACTCTGGCGGTTACGGAAGATCATGATGACTATGGCGAGGCCGATTCCGACCTCAGCCGCGGCGACCGTGATGATGAAGATCGTGAAGATCTGTCCGACCGCCTGACTCGAGCGGATGACAGCCTCGAAAGCGATCAGGTTGATGTTCACGGCGTTCAGCATTAGCTCGACCGCCAGAAGGATCATCACGGCGTTGCGGCGCACGATCAGGCCGTAGACACCCAGCGAGAACAGAGCGGCCGCAATGACGAGGAACTGGTTGAGGATCATACGGAACTCCGCTCCTCTTCTTCCTTCGGCGTCAGGTCTCGACGGGCCAGCGTGACGCCGCCAACGAGCGCAGCCAGAAGGATGAACCCGACGATCTCGAACGGGAGCACGAACCGCCCCAGCAGCGCCTCACCCAAAATGCGGGTATCAGTGCCTTCGCCGACCTGGACGATCTCGCGTGAACCAAAGGCGGTCATCGTCGTGTAGCTGAGCGTCAGGAAAAGGATCAGCGACAGGCCTGCTGCCACAGGACGGGCCTTCGGGGTGTCCAACCCGACGTCGCGCACCATCGGAGCACGGGTGATCATCGTGCCGAACAGGAACAAGACAACAACCGCCCCGATGTAGACAAGCACCAGAGTCCAGGCAACGAACTCCGCAGACAACATCAAGAACAGGGCGGCCGTACCACCCAGGGTGGCGACGAGGTAAAGAGCGGCGCGTACAACGTTCTGAGTCGTGACTACGCGGAAACCTGACACCAGCACCACCGCGCCGAAGACCAGATAGACCCAGTTGATTGGTTCCGATATCCAGGACTCGAACGACATCAGGTCTCCAACGCCGGTGCCTCTGGGACTGTCTTCAGCCAGTCCTGGAGCTTGTCCATGTCGTGCATCATCTTGCCCATGGCTGTCTCGGAGTACTCGTACTCCGGGCTCCAGAAGAGGGCGTCGAACGGGCAGACCTCTACGCAAATCCCGCAGTACATGCAGAGGGCGTAGTCGATGTCGAAGCGATCGAGTTCGGACCGCACCTTGATCCGGCCACCTGGCTTGTCAGGCTGCTTTTCTTCCTTGTGACCTTCGATATAGATGCACCAGTCCGGACACTGACGCGCACAGAGCATGCACACGGTGCAGGCCTCCTGGTCCAGGGCGATCACGCCTCTGGCCCTGGCGACAGGCTCTTCTTTGACCAACGGATAGTTGACCGTCTTCAGGTGCTTCTTCGGGTTGAAGATCGTCTGGATCATCGTGACGAAAGTCACCTTCAACCCTTTGAGCAGACCCCTGCCGGGGATCACAGGGGGCATCAGATCACCACCTTGAGTGCTCCGGTCACGACGATGTTCACGAGTGAGACCGGAACAAGCACTTTCCAAGCCAGGGACTGCAGTTGGTCCTCACGGAAACGCGGGAAGGTCCAGCGGAACCAAATCATGACAAACACGAGGAAGAAGATCTTGCCACTCAGGATCAGGGGACCGGCGAACTGCAGCGTCTCGGTCGATAGGCCCGGCATCCAGTAGCCGCCCAGGAAGAGGGTGGCAGCGATGGCGGCCATCGTGAACATGTTGGCGAATTCGGCCAGGAAGAAGAACAGGAAACGGAAACCGGAGTACTCGGTGAGATAACCCATCACGAGTTCGGATTCGGCAATCGGCATGTCGAACGGGATCCGGCTCAGTTCGGCGAGAGCGGCGATCATGAAGATCACGAACCCGATGAACTGCGGGATCACGAACGGGAGGCCGTAGTTCCATCCGAGTTCTGAGAACCAGCCTGCCTGGGACTCGACGATGCCTTCGAGACTCATGGTCCCGGCCATTATCACGACACCCACGGTGGCCAACACCAGTGGCAACTCATAAGCGATCAACTGGCCGGCGGCCCGCAGACCACCCATGAGCGAGTACTTGTTGGCCGAAGACCACCCCGCGACGAGGATGCCGATCGTGGACAGAGAAGAGATCGCCAGGGCATAGAAGATGCCGACGTCGAGGTTGCGGATCGACAGCCCGGGACCGAACGGAATGACCACAAACAACGCAACCGTGCCGACAAAAACGAGCACCGGCGCCAGCTTGAAGACCGGGGCGTCGGCTTCCTCGGGGACGATGTCTTCTTTCTGGAAGAACTTGACACCGTCGGCGATGAGTTGGGCCCAACCCCAACGTCCGCCAGCGAAATACGGACCGACGCGGTTCTGCATCTTCGCCGACAGCTTCATCTCGGCGAACCCGATAGCCATCCCCGCCAACGGGATGAGCGTGGCGATGAAGACGATCTTGGCGAGCAGCAGCAACCAGAAGTTGTCGAGCAGCCAACTCATCGGTCCACATCCCCCAGGACGAAATCGAGAGAACCCATGATGGCGATGATGTCAGGGATGATCGTCCCCTCCAGCGCCCAGGGGAGGATGGAGATGTTGGAGAAGGAAGCAGAGCGGATCTTGAGCCGGTATGGCCCCTGTCCGCCGTCCGAAACCAGATAGTAACCCATCTCGCCTTTGGGGTTCTCTGCCCGAACGTAGGTCTCGCCAGCCGGCACCTTTATGACCTTCGGTACTTTCGCCTGCAGAGGACCGGAAGGGATGCCATCGATTGCCTGACGGATGATCTGGGATGACTGGCGGATCTCTTCCATTCGCACCCACCAGCGGTCCCAGCAGTCACCGTTCCTTCCGACAGGGACCGTGAAGTCGAACTTGTCGTACGGCAGATAGTCCTCGGTCTTGCGCAGATCGAATCGAACACCGGATGCCCGCAGATTCGGACCGGACACGCCGTAAGCCGCGGCGATCTCGGGTGGCAACACGCCGATTCCCTTGGTCCGAGCAAGGATGATCTCGTTGCCTGCCACCAGATCCTCGATCTGATCGACTGCATGATCGATGTTGTCCATCGCAACGCGTGTCTCTTCGAGGAAACCCTTTGGTAGGTCCTGGACCAGCTTGCGCATTGTGGAGCCAGATCCAGCGGCCGGCTTGACGCCGCCGATGCGGTTGAAGTTCGGGTGAAAACGGCCGCCGGTGACGCTCTCGAGCAGGTCGAGCACCCGCTCGCGCTCACGGAGAGCGAAGAACAGCGGAGTCGCCGCCCCCAGTTCGAGGGGATAGGAGGCCATGAAAACCATGTGCGATGAGATGCGGGCCATCTCGGTGAGAATGAGACGGATGTACTGGGCACGCTCCGGCACCTCGAGTTCCATCAGTTTCTCCGCAGCGACGATGAAGGGGATCTCGTTGGCGTATCCAGACACCCAGTCGATCCGGTTGATCAAAGCGGTGATCTGGGGGTAGGTGCGCACCTCGGCCAACTTCTCATAGCCGCGATGCATGTACCCGATGACTGGCTTGACGTCGTAGGCGCGTTCTCCGTCGATCTTTGCCACGAGTCTGAGCACGCCATGAGTGGACGGATGTTGCGGCCCGATGTTGAGGGTCATGTCCTCGGTCTCGAGCTCCACCGAAACCGAAGCTTCGGAGAGATGGCGGATGAGGTCCTGATCGGCGATCGTCATGCGTTTGCTCCCCGCATCACGCCTCCGGGTTCTCGGTGGAGGGCCCGTCATCTTCGGCATCGGCGTCAGAATCGGGCATGGCCTCGACGTCGACCTTGCCAGGCCATGGCTTCACCTCACGGCTTAGCAACGGATAGGACTTGCGAAGCGGATGACCGGTGAAACCGTTAGGGAGGTAGAGAGGGTCCAGACCGGGATGGCCGTCGAAGACAATCCCGAACATGTCGTGAGCCTCACGTTCGTGCCAGTCGGCGCCAGCGAAGACGCCCACCAAACTCGCGATGCGAGGCATGGAGATGTCGAGATCTGTCGAGATGGTGACCCTGCGGCCCTCGGACAAATCACCGATGGTGCACAACAACTCGTAGCGCTCCGTCACCTCGTCGCCGAGGGGGTCGCCGACCGCGACATCGTTGGCCCAATGGATGGCGCTGAGCCACGAGAAAAAGACCATCCCGAACTGATCGCGGATCGCCTTGACCGACTCTGTCCAGCGATCGGCGTCGACGGTCAGTTTGATCGTGTCGAACGTGACAACGGCGGAGCCGCCCACAGCTTCCGCCACCTCGGCGGCGAGCTGATCCAGCGGACCGGAGGCTGGAGCCTCGGTCGTATCAGACGGGCTCGTGGTCACGCTGATTCCATTTCTCCTTGATGTTCTCGCCCTGGATCTTCTTCTGGAGGAGGAGGATGCCATCCAGCAGCGCCTCGGGACGGGGAGGACAGCCAGGGACGTACACATCGACTGGTATCAGCTGGTCGACGCCTTTGGTCACGGAATAGGAATCCCAATAAGGACCGCCGCAGTTGGCGCACGAGCCCATCGAAATCACGTACTTGGGGTCTGGCATCTGGTCGTAGAGACGCTTTACAGCAGGTGCCATCTTGTCGGTGACGGTGCCGGCCACGACCATCAGGTCGGCCTGCCGCGGCGAGGCAGGGAGAGGAATGATTCCAAACCTCATTGAGTCATAACGAGGTCCGGAGGCGGCCATCATCTCGATGGCACAGCAAGCCAGACCGAACTGGAATAGCCAGAGCGAATATTTGCGGGACCAGTTCAGAAGCCACGAAACCGGCTTGGGGGCTCCGAACTTCTGGACTACTCCCATGACAGCACCCCCTTCTTCACGGCGTAAACCAGTCCTTCGACGAGGGTGAGCATGAATATGACCATGGCGACCAAGCCGAATACACCGAGGCTCTCGACCATGATCGCCCAGGGGAAGAGGAACACTGTCTCAACACCGAAGACAATGAAGAGCAGGCCGAACACGTAGTAGCGGACATAGGTCTGGCTCCAGCCGGAACCCACAGGGTCGACGCCACACTCATACGTCATCTGTTTGGCGCGGGTGGGATTCGACGGACGAATGACCGAGGCGACCCCGAGGATCGCCACGACAAGTACGACACCCAGAGCGGCGAACGCCCCGACAGTGACGTAGTCCTGGAAGTACTGGCTCATTGAAACCCGGATTCCCTCTCCGTGACCCGTGGCGAGTATAGGAATCGGGGTTGGCCGCCCAAATCCATCCTGCGACCTCTTTTTCGGGCCCCACGTAGCCTTTATTCACGGGCTGATTGCCGATGGCGTCGCCCAGGTTCCAAACCCCGGCTGCGGCGAGGTGTTCATTTTTGAGTGTCGGAGCCCACCCGCGGAGAGCCACACGGCCCGTACTCTGATCCCTGGTGCTCATTCCATCCACAAACCGGCGGGGACTCCTCAACCTCGTCGCCGAGATCGAGAGGCGCTTCACGGGTTCGGCGCGCGCTCCGAGCCTCGACGCCGAACTCGGCTCGTTGATACCGGCAGGCGAGAGCCTCGTTCTGGCCCTATTCGATGGTTTGGGAGCGTCCCAAGCCGCGGAGGTGGACGACTTCGCAAGCTCGATAGCGGGCGTGCTCCACGCCCCATTCCCCACCACCACCACTGTGAGCCTGGCCACAGTCGCAACCGGTAGGGCGGCGGCGGGCCACGGCGTGCTGGGACATCTCATGTGGCTCTCCGAGGTGAACTCGGTCACCAACGTGCTCAAGTTCGTCACACCGGAGGGCCAGCCGGTACGGCTCGAGCACGCCAGCTTCCTTCCAGGAGACACCCTCTGGGAGCGCCTCCGCCGGGCAGGGATCGAACCGGTGACCGTACAACCGGGAAGTTTCGCCGGATCACCCCTGTCATCGGCCCTCTATCGCGGATGTCGATTCGAAGCCGTTTGGTCAAAGAGCGAATGGGTCGACGCCACGGTCCAACTGGCGGCCGAGCCGAACCGTCTCGTGTTCGCCTACTGGCCCGATGTCGACGTGACCGCTCACGTGGCTGGAAGACGATCCGAGACCTATCGCAGGGCCACGATCGAAGCAGGCCGTATGTGGCGTCGACTACAAGAGAGACTCGAAGTTCCGCTCGTGGGAACTGCTGACCACGGGCATCTCGACTATCAGGAGTCGGGCAAGCTGCTGCTGCGCTCGCCTCGGATGAGCGAGTTCACATGGTTTGGCGACTCGCGATCGCTAATGGTCAGAGGTGACGCGGACTCCGCCAGGGATCTGCTCGCAGAAACCGGCGCCCAGATCGTGGAACGCCAAGAGTTCTCAAGCTGGTTCGGCGAGGACCCCGAACCTCACCCCCGGTTAGGAGAGCGGCTACCCGACCTGATCGCTCTCGCTCCTGACGAGACCCTCCTGTTACCCCGCGGGTTCGATCGGCGGCTGGTGGGCTATCACGGGGGAATCCTGCGGGCCGAAGTGGAGATACCCCTCCTGATCGGATAGCCCACCTCGGATGACCGGAGGTCAACGCGCGACGTAGACCCGATCGGCGATGAACGGACCGATTCCCACCTGGTGGTCGTCGTCCACCCTGACCGTGATGGTGCCGTCGGGAGTACGCGCAACCGTCTCGACGCGGGCACCAGGTCGCAATCCGTTTGTGTCCAGGAAGTCCATGATCTCGTCGTCGAGTTCCAACTCTTCAGAGATTCGCTCCAAGATCGCCACCCTGTCCACGACTGCGGCGAGCGGTTCGACGGGCGGGGCCTTGTAACCGGCCCCCGGAATCGGGTTTCCGTGAGGACAAGTCTTCGGGTCGCCAAGTTTGGCCCACATCGCCTGCTCGACCTGGTCCGAGATGGCGTGCTCCCAGACCTCCGCCTCCTCGTGAACCTTCACCCAGGCCAGGCCCAAAACTTCGGTGAGAAAGCGCTCAGCCAGGCGGTGACGGCGCACGACGACTTCGGCCAGGTGACGACCTGATTCGGTGAGCGTTATCTCGTCGCCGACATCGACGAGACCGTCATCGGCCATCCGGTGGATCATCTCCGACACAGAAGGCCGGGAGACTCCGAGCCACTCGCCGATCCGCGCCTGGATCACGGGGAGGCCAGCCTCAGCCAGCTCGTAGATGGCGGCGGCGTACTCCCGATAGGGGGTGCGGTACTGGGAGACGTCGGTCACAGCGACTGATCCTACCCCGGCCGGTCCATCCGGTTCCAAGCTGTAAGTCGTGCCTAACAAAGTGTGTAAGGCGAATTTGCACTACGGTGATAGTGCTATTTATCTTGCCGTCGGGCACGAAAGGAACCCTGAATGCGACGGTCAATTGCGGCGGCCATCCTGGCGTTGGTCCTAGGAGCGTGTGGCGGACCTGCCACCGACAACGGGACAACCACGACCGGCGAAGGTGAACCGGTCAGCCTGGTGCTCTACTCGGGCCGCAACGAGAACTTCGCCCAACCGGTCATCGACGCCTTCACCGCAGCCACCGGGATCGAAGTGGAGGTTCGCTACGGGGGAACCGGTGACCTGGCGACCACCATCGCCGCCGAAGGCAACGCTTCGCCTGCTGACGTCTTCTGGGCACAAGATCCCGCCTTTATCGGCGGAATCGCCAAGCAAGGTCTCCTCGCCCCACTCCCCCCCGACGTTCTTGGGCTCGTCGACTCCCGGTTCAGCGACGACGACGGTCTGTGGGTTGGGATCACCGGTCGCAGCCGAGTCTTCATCTACAACACCGATCTCGTCTCCGAAGGCGATTTGCCTTCCGACATCTGGGAATTGACTGAGCCTGCATGGAGAGGGCGTTTCGGGATAGCCCCGACGAATGGGTCTTTCGTGGCCTTTGTGACCGGGATGGTCCTGGCCGAAGGCGAAGAACGAACTCTGGAGTGGCTGAAAGGCGTTGCCGCGAACGACCCCGTGATTTTCGACGGCAACGGCCCCATCGTCGATGCCGTCGTGGCAGGCGACCTTCCCGCCGGCCTGACAAATCACTACTACCTACTGCAACGGGTTGCTCAACTTGGCGAGGTACCGGCGAGAAACCACTTCTTCTCCTCCGGTGACCCGGGAGGACTCGTCATGGCAACCGGGGCAGGCGTTCTCGCCAGCTCCGCCAACCCCGACGCAGCAGCCGATCTCATCCGCTACCTGCTCTCGGCCGAGTCCCAGGCCCATTTCCTCACCCTCTTCGAGTATCCGCTGGTCGATGGCGTCGGAACTCCGGCCGGACAGTTGGCCCTGGACGAGCTTCCCACTCTCAATGTCAGTCTCACCGATACCGCCGACACCCTCGAACCAGCCTTGGCGCTCATTGCGGAGGCCGGTCTGAACTGATGGCTGTCCCCGCGCCGCCCACGGTCGCCCAGAGGCCCTCCGTCCCCAAGAGGCGGAGGGCTTCCGGCGCGTTGTGGGCAGTGGCGATAGCGGTCACCATCCCCGGCGCAGCCCCAATCATCAACCTGGTCTGGACCGTCATTCGGCCAGGCGGTTTCGATGCGGGAGGCATCGGGGTCGACAGGTTGATAGACCTGTTCACCTCGACAACGATCCTGGTGGTCGCGGTGACGACGACCACGCTGGTGCTTGGCACCGCTACTGCCTGGCTCACCACAAGGACGGACCTTGCAGGGCGAGGCGTGTGGTCGACTCTCGTCAGCATCCCACTGGTGATCCCGTCATACGTCGGAGCGCTGGCCATGCTCGGGTCGTCGGGCAACGGCGGTTTGGTGTCGTTGGCCCTCGACGCCGTCGGCCTGCCCAAGCTCGGGGTGTTCTCAGGTTTCTGGGCGGCATGGGGAGCCTTGAGTCTGTGGAACTTCTCTTACGTGCATCTGATAGCCACGCCCGCGCTGGCGCGGATGGACCCTGCGTTGGAGGAGGCAGCGCACGGCCTGGGCGCATCTCCGTGGCGAACGTTGATCGACGTTGTGCTTCCCCAACTCCGACCAGCACTCCTGAGTTCGTCGCTTCTCGTCGCTCTATACGTCATCTCAGACTTCGGTGCCGTCTCGTTGCTGCGCTATGAGACCTTCACCCGAGCGATCTACACCCAGTTCCGCGGCCGCCTCGACATAACTCCCGCGTTGTTCCTGTCCGGGATCCTGGTCCTCGGTGCGCTGGTTCTCGTGATCATCGAACAGCGCAATCGGGGCAATGTCTCGCTTGCCGCTCGACGTCCGTCGCGGCCCCTCGAAGCGATCCGACTGCGAGGGGCCGCAAGGTTCGGGGCCTATGCGTTCCTTACGACCGTGGTGATCGGAGCATTGGTGCTGCCCCTTCTCACACTTGGCTGGTGGGCGATCCAGGGGTTATCTCTAGGCAACGTCTTGGGCTCGGTTTGGGCGGAAGCATCGAGGTCGGCGGGCGTCGCGCTGGCTGCCGCCGTCGCCACCGTCGTGGCAGCGATTCCGATTGCAATCCTCACCGTTCGTCATCCCAGCCGGCCAGCAAGAGCACTTGAAGCGATCAGCTGGTCCACCTACTCGCTTCCTCACTTGGCCGTCGGCCTGGGTTTTCTCATCCTCTCGATTCGGTTCGTGCCAGCCATCTATCAGACCGTCACACTGCTGGTGATCGCCTACGTTGCCATGTTCCTACCGCAAGCTCTCGCTTCGACCCAGGCGGGGTTGCGCCAGGTGGGCCCCACCCTCGAAGACGCCAGCCGCAGCCTCGGTTCCGGATCGATTGCCACTCTCGGCCGCATAATCGTCCCGCTGGTGTGGCGCTCGCTACTGGCGGGCGGTGCACTCGTGTTCCTGACTGTCATGAAAGAGCTCCCTGCAACTCTCATGCTTCGTCCGACAGGCTTCGAGACCCTGGCGGTGCGCATCTGGAGTGCATCCACCGACCTCTTCTACACTCAAGCAAGCGTGGCGGCTCTCGTCCTGGTTGGAGTATCCGCCGTTCCCCTCTACCTCCTCGTCACAAGAGACCTTCACCGATGACCGACCTCTCGCCAAGAGCCGCTGCCATCCGCATGCGCGGTGTCGAACGCTGGTTTGGCGAGACCCGCGCCCTGGCCAACTTCGACCTAGACGTCGAGAGCGGTCACCTGATGACACTCCTCGGGCCTTCCGGATCGGGTAAGACGACCGCCCTTCGGCTGATCGCCGGTTTCGACCGACCCGACGACGGCACCATCGAGATCGACGGCGTTCCAGTGGCAGGACCTGCCACCTTCGTACCGGCCGAGCAAAGGCGGGTAGGCATGGTTTTCCAGGACTATGCCCTCTTTCCTCATCTCAGCGTTCAGCGCAACGTTGGATACGGCGTGGACAAGAGCCAGCGGACCGACCGGGTGCCAGCCGTGCTGGAACTGGTGGGTCTGACAGGCAAAGCACACCGCATGCCACACGAGTTGTCTGGTGGAGAACAGCAGCGGGTTGCCCTAGCCCGGGCGCTGGCTCCCGGACCGGGGGTGATCCTTCTGGACGAACCGTTCTCGAACCTCGACGCGTCGCTACGTACCAAGGTCAGGAACGAGGTCGCAGAGATTCTCCGCCGAGCAGGCACCACAGCTGTTTTCGTGACGCACGACCAGGAGGAGGCTCTATCGCTGTCCGACATCGTGGCGGTGATGCGCGACGGTCAGATCGTTCAGACGGGAACTCCCGGTGACATCTACCGAAAGCCAGCAGATACCTGGGTCGCCGCCTTCCTGGGCGATGCCGACTTCTTACCCGGAAGTGCGTCCGACGGCACCGTCACCACGCCCGCCGGGTCATTTGCCAGCCCCCATACCGGGCAGGTCAGCGTGATGATCCGCCCTGAAGCCGTGGTCCT
>JBGTKD010000140.1:0-10660 GCA_041744795.1 Acidimicrobiia bacterium | reverse complement strand
AGGCGACACGTTCGATCGCCTCCGGCGTCTGCATCACCGCAATCGTGTGATCGAAGGTCGATAGGTAGCCCGGGAGGCCGCCGATCCTGACCGTCTCGGAGAACCAGACCGACAGCTCATCGGGATCTGTGGAGGGCAGATCTTGATATCCGCTCCGGTCGGCCAGTTCGATGATCGTTAGAGGACGCAGGCCACCGTCGAGATGGTCGTGTAGTTGGATCTTCGGAGCGTCCGCCAGCGCTTGGAGTTCCATCAGCGCACGGTATCGCCCAGGTACGGATGTCGCCCACAGTTGTCTAGTGGTGTGTCGCTCAAGGAGGGGCGTCATGGGCCGGGGAGACCGCCCCATTTGTTTGTGCGACGCACCACTAGGGTCCGCGCTGATCACTTCCCGGGAGATGCACAGATGACGAAGTTCGCCTACTTCTGCGGCCACGAACAGTGGCAACCAGAACAGCTCGTACGCCACGCCGTCCTTGCCGAGGAGGCCGGTTTCGACATGGCAGTCGTCTCCGAACACTTCCACCCGTGGGTTGATGACCAGTCGGCGGCAGGTTTCGCCTTCTCGACGATCGGCGCGATGGCCCAAGCCACCTCAACCCTCGAGTTCGCCACCGGTGTCACCACTCCGCTTTGGCGGTTTCATCCGGGAGTGGTCGCCCAGGCAGCCGCCACTCTCGACCGGTTGAGCGGCGGTCGTTTCAACCTAGGAGTCGGCACTGGCGAGAACATCAACGAGGGACCACTCGGATACAACTTCCCCGCCTACAAGGAACGGGCGGCGCGTATGGAAGAAGCGCTCGAGATCATGCGGCGCCTGCTCGACGGCGAGAAGCTCACCTTCGAGGGCGAGTATTACTCCACCGACCGGGCCAAGCTGTACTCCCCTCCGCTCGGGCCGGTTCCGATCTGGTTGGCTGCGGGAGGCCCCAAGTCCGCAACACTCGCGGCACAGAAGGCGCAAGGGATCATCACCTCGGTGAAGATTCCTTCTGAGACTCTGGAAAACGTCGTCGAGCCAGCCAGGGCAGCCGCCGAAGATGCCGGACGGCCTGAGCCGAAGATCCTCGCTACACGGTGGTCCATCAAGGCGGACAACGAAGAGCAGGCCTGGGAAGCGTTGTACTCATGGCGGGGCCTTCGAGCACCAGGGCGACTGGAAGCGGTAGATCCACAGACGCTCCGAGAAAGAGCCGATGAACTCCCTCGGGAGGACGTTCTCGGCCGGTACTCGATCGTGTCAACCGCTGACGAAATCGTCGAGACTTACCTGCCGCTCGTGACAGAACTGCACGCCGACGTTGTCACCATTCAGATGACTTCGCTCGACCAGGAAGGACTGATTGACTTACTCGGGTCTGAAGTTCTCCCCCGCCTTCGCCAAGCAGCCGCCACCGAGTAGCCCGCGGATTCAGTCCGACTCCCCGTCTGCGGGACCGTAGAAGACGGCCCACACGGAGAAATTCGGCGTGAAGTCCTCGAAACTGTGGTCGACACCGGCGGGGACGAAAAAGAGATCGCCGGGGCCGAACGGCTGACGCTCATCCCCAATGCGGAAGAATCCTGAGCCATCGACCACGACGTAGACCTCGTCCTGGTCGTGCGGCTCTTGGTCATCGCTTTCGTGAGGTGCGTAAAGGCCCGCGGACATCGTCCCATGCCGGATCATCTCGGCGTACCGGTCGCTAGTTGGGATGGCTGCCAGGGCCCTCTTATACGTAATCCATGCACCGTCGCTCATGGCCAAGACCTTAGGTGATGGCCAGCCAAGGTCGCTCGGAGGCTCAGCGAGCTATGGCCTCAAGTGCGGCAATGGCCGCCTGATTGAGCAGCGGCTCGGTCGTCGAATCGTCGAGGATGAAGAGGATGCTGTCCTCATAACCGAACATGTTCTCGCGTAGGTCTTCATCACCCGACAGGCGAATGACATTTGCAGCGTCGGGAACTCGCGTGAGAACGGGCGAGGGAAACGAAGCGATGAGATCGATGACCCAGCCCCCGGGTGTGTCGCGCAAGACGAGGCGCCGGGTTGACGCGTCGGGCAGGAGAAGATCGACGGATGCGAAACGTGAGTCGCCCGCCTCGCTGCGAGTGGCGTCACCGGCGCTGACGCCTGCCAGTCCAGCCCCGAGCGCGGACTTGAGCTGGGCAGCGAAGCCTGACCAGAAGTTCGACGCCACCACCGCCAGGTCGGCAGTCGTGAGCGAAGCAATCTCCCGCGGTCCAACGCCTTCGGCAATCGCGAGTAAAGGGAACTGAAGATGATCCGTCAGTTCGGCCGCCCGATCTGACTCACCGGCCCGGAGCGCTTCCACGAGCTGGAGGACCACGCCTTCCGGCGACGTTGGCACCGGCCCTTCATCCGAGTCTGGCTGGGGCGAAGGGTCCGCTGCACAGGCAGCCAGAATGAGGGCGGCTGCGACGACGCCGGCCTTCATGACACAGGCTCCAGACGGCCGCTATCCAGAAACTGTCTGCGCCTCGTCGGATCGGCCAATCCGGACTGGACCCAGACCCTTGTGAGGTAGGCGAGCCCGACGAACTCCCGCACCCAGCGCCACGGGTCGGCGAATGCCCTAGTGAACACGTCGGCCCAATAAGGGCTAGGACCGGGGGGTATCGATCCGAAGAACGGCCACAAGAAGACCTCCGTCTTCATCCACATGCCGTCCAAGAGAAGATGGATGAACATGCCGATGACGAGAGCCATCCAAGCGCGTCGCCGTCGACCTCTCCGGGTCGCGAGCAGCACGAGGACCGTGGCAACAGAAGGGGCAAGGAGCGAGTGGGTCCAGGCTTCGCCTGTTGACAGCGTGTCGGCCAACAGCAGCGTTCCCAGAGGGAGGTCGATGAGATCCGGGAGCAGGGCTCCGAGGGCCAGGAACCGAACGTCCACCTTTGGGTCCCGAAAAATCCATCGGAAGAGAAAGAGCGTCGCCCCGACGTGCCAGGCGATCACGACTCTAAAAGACGATGATCCGCCGGCAGTGAGTACAGCGGGGAGGGTCGTATTCCCTCGCTTCCTTCTGCTCGGGCGACGAAAGGGCGAGGTGGCAGCCACCGCACTGGCCGTGCTCGAACCGTCCGACCGCTACGCCCTCCTTGGTCTTACGGAGCGTCTCATAGAGTTCAAGCAGGTCGGCGGGGACCGAAGGTGTCATCTCGGCTTTGCGGGTTTCGCGACGCGCCAGTTCGGCGTCGATTTCCTTCCACTGCTCACCGATCCGAGCCTCGAGGTCCTTTTCGACCTTCAGCTCGTCAGTGACGGCCTCCTCAGCGGCAGCCAGCTCGGCATCTAGCGCCTCGCGGGCGTCGAGCAGCTTCAGGACCCGCTCTTCGAGTGCGCTCTGTTGGCCCTTCAGCGACGTGACCTCGAGTTGTTTGTGTTCGGTCTCCCTGCTGCTCATACCTCCCGCGTACAGACGGGTTTCGGATTCTCTGAGGCGAGCTTCGAGGATGTCGAGCTCGCCTTCGGCCTTGTCGAGGCCGAGCGAGACCTCGCGATGGCGACCTGCCACCTCGTCCCTGGACGCTTCGGCGGCTTTACGGGCTTCGTTGGCCTTGCGGTACTGGTTGAGCTCGGGAAGAGACTGCCTACGGTCGAGCAGCCTGTCGATCTGGAGGTCGACCTCTTGGAGGTCGACGAGGTCAGAAAGGGCAGGAATCTCCATCAAAGCTCCGTGGGGGTCGGCGGTGAGGCTAACGCCATGGTGTCGGGTCGAATCCGGTGAGATCCAAGACCGCAGCCGCAGGCGCCGCTTTTCGTACCGCATCGACCAGGGCAGCCATGCCGGGCCGTTCGGTTGGGGCATGACCCGGATCGATAACGGACAGTCCCCGGTCGCGAGCCTCGACAACTCGATGGTGATCCACGTCTCCTGTCACTAACACGTCGGCGCCCGCAGCCCTGGCGGCGTTGGTGAAAGACGAACCGGAACCCGGGACGACAGCGACTGTTGCCGCCCGCTCCGAGGCCCGGGTGACTCGCAATCCCACCGCTCCCGTCACGCCGGACACGAGTGAGACCAAATCGTCGAAGGAGCCTTCATGTCGGCCCACCCGTCCTATGAACCGGCCGTTCGAGACAACCTCGTATACGTCATAGGCGGGCTCTTCGTAGGGATGGGCGCTCACCAACGCCGCAGTTACAGGGTCGAGCAGACGCCGTGGGACGAGCATCTCAACTCGCACCTCGTCCACCTCCTCTCGAGTGCCCTCCAGGGGGCTTGCCCCGAAGGTGCCATCCACACGGAAGCTGGCGCCGATGGCGATCCGGCTCGCCCCCGCTGCGGCCATCGCCGCTTTCACGGACTCGACCGAATCCGGCGGCATGAACGTGACGACCTTGGCAGAGGTTGTCGGCCCGGTCGGGCCGAAAGGCCTTACGTCGCTCAACCCAAGCGCTTGGGCGAGTGCGTCGCCGGTACCCCCATCGGTTGAGTCAAAAGAGGTGTGCGCCACAGCCAGAGACACACCGGCGCGGATTAGACGCCAGGCCCTGCCGGCGGACGAATGTCCAGCGACCAGACTCGTCGTCGGTTTGAACAGGAGCGGGTGATATGTGACAACCAGCCCAGGGACTTCAGCTTCGATTCTGTCCAGCACGGCGTCTGTGACTTCGTGACAGACCGCCACTTTGTCTGCAACCGCAGCGGGATCGCCCAGTTGCAGTCCCGATGGATCCCAAGACGCCGCAGAACCTTCCGGGACGGTCCGGTCGAGCGCAGCGAGGACTTCGGACACCGATGGCATCGGCCGGCATCGTACCGGCGTGTTTCAGTTGACCTCCCAACGGGTAGCTCCAAGACAACGAGAACCCACGAGGTGAAGCACATGAATCAGTCCACTATGCAACGAATCGCCAATACCGCGGTCGGGATACCGGTCTACGCCATGAACTCTTTGATGGAGCGTGCCGGCCAAGCGCGCGACGCGCTGGAGAAGTCGGCCGATCAGCTGTCGGAGTCAGCCCGCGCAGACATCGACCGCTGGGCGCTGGAAGGCGAAGAACTCGTCGAACGTGTCCTTCGCAGGATTCGCCGAGACGGGCCTGAGGCTGCGGCGTCATTGCGTGACACCTTCACTGGTCTGGCAGCTACCGCGTCTTCGCCGGTCAACGACGTCTCCGACATCCCCGGAGTAGGCGCGTCTTATGCCGAGCGGATGCGGAACGAGGGTGTCACCACAGTGGCAGCACTCATGGCCCGCACCGCCGACGACGACTCACTCCGTCGCTTTGCTGAGGCCACAGGAATCGGCACGAGCCGTTTGGAGACCTGGCGCGACCGAGCAGACTTGAAGGCCATCGATGGAATCGACGAGGTCTACGAAGAGCTACTCCGCAAGACGGGGTACGCCTCGATCGCATCGGTGGCAGCCGCCGACCCAGAGACCATCAGCATGAGGCTCGAGAGCCAGGAGCCAGATCGCATGCCTTCTCGCAGCACGATCGAAGGCTGGATCGCTTCGGCCGACAAACTGGAGAAGTGATGTTGCATGCCCGGTTGGGATTTCCCCAACCGGGCATTTTGCGCGCTGGTCAGTCCCCGGAAACGAGGAACTGCCACTCACCCTCTTCTGTAATTCCCATTCGCCAGCCCAGGTATTGACCGTCCGCAACAGCCGCCTCGACGTAGCCGAAGCTGAACGCCTCCTCTAACAGTCGACGATTCTCGGCATTGGAGGGCTCGTGCATGAACCTCGGGGTAACGAAGATCGCCACGGTGCGGCCGTCGGCACCCTGGGCGGCCGTCTCGTACCAGTTCGGCAGGCCAACGAGTGCGTTGATGGCCGCGAATACCTCTTCGGTCCCAATCAATTCCCACAAGGTGATGAGCTCGGCGGGTTTGGTGACCTCCTGACCGAAGGAGGCAGTGAAGGTCGAGCCACCCTCGAAGGCGAGTACGGCTAGCGCCTCCAGATCCTCCGCCTGAACGGCGGCCACGATTCGCTCAGCCATGCTCACCGCCGCTGTCGGGATACCCAACTCGACATCCGGGACGCTGGGCGTCGATTCGATCAGACGGCCGGCAAGGACCCAACCGGTAGTCGCTCCCGGAACTTTGATCTCGCGCCACAGCACTCCGTGGTTGAGGGCGATGCGGCCCGTCGACTCGAGTTCGACCGTGTGAGATGGAAGCGCACCGACGACGGGGCCGTCCGTGGCGGGTAGGGCGCGCACAGCTAGGTACTCGCCTGAGTTGACCCCGATCACGTCCCAGTTTCCAAGGGACTCCTCGCCGAACTGGATCGGATCGATCGTGACGTCCGGCGGCATGTCACCTTCGAACGCGACCATGAAGAGGGTGGTGAGCAGGACGCCCGCAACAAGAGACAAGAGGGCCAGAGGCCAACGGGGGCTTGGGCGATCGGAGTCGTCTGAACGGGTTTCCAGTGGACGTAGGTCGGTTGTTGTCATTTCTGAGCTTCCACTTCAAGCCCGTGCCTCACGGCGCGGAAAAGGCGGGTCTTGTCGTTGCCATTGTCAGAAATGACGACCGGCGCGAGCAGAGCCAAAAGTCACATCCCCGAAGACCCTGGTCTCAGACGATTGCAGCGACGATGAGCGTCGCTCGGGCGGGGCAGATGAAAGGGTCTGTCGACCCATTGCTCGGCATTCTTGCTCTGTCAATCATCCGCGCACGAAAGTAAAAATCCAGAAACACGGAAACGGGTGTGGACACTCTCCATGAAGCAAATCAAATCAGAGCGGGGTGCGTCCCTCGTCGAGTATGCGCTGGTCGTAGTGCTGATTGCCGTGGTGGCGATGGCGGGTGTCGCGGTGCTCGGTAAAGGGACTAATGACGCCTTTGATTCGATAGCTGTGGGTTTACGCGGCGAAAGCTCGGACTCTGCGACGACATCGACCGCGCCCGGCGACTCGTCGACGAGCACTACAGAGGCGCCGACGACTACCACCACCACGGCAGCGCCCACCACGACGGTGACAACCCAGGCACCCTCCACGACGGTGACAACGATCGCCACGACAACTACCACTAGGCCACCCGGTTATTGCTCGGGCCCGAAGGCCCAGCGCCCCCCGGAGTGCCCGTAAAACTCTGAACGCGTGTCCGGATTTTGTGGTGGTCCGGATCTACAGAACCCGACGAAACCTCCGGGATTGACCGGGGGTTTCTTCCGCAACAACCGAACTCGGTGGTGGGCGCTGACGGGATCGAACCGCCGACCTCTTCCTTGTAAGGGAAGCGCTCTCCCAGCTGAGCTAAGCGCCCGTTAGGACGGGTCCGGCAGGATACCCGCCCCGCGTCCATTCGTACCCAGGGTTAGATCGGACGCCGGCGTCCCATCTAGCCCGCGGAAGCGATGACTCATTCTGTTCGCTGAATCCCGCGCATACGCGGGATGGAACCCTGGGTACGCGTCGCAGGGATGGGGCGGGAGGCCTATGGGGAGGGCTCAACTTTGGGCTTAGCCGAGCCGATAGGAGATTCAAGTACCCAATCTCCGACGATCGGATCGACCGCACCCATCATGTCATCAAGGCGAATGAATCCCTGGGACGCAGGGGACGACGCAGTCAAGCAATACCTCGACGGGATCGGCACGTTTGTGCTGCTCACCGCCGAAGACGAAGTCGCGCTCGCCAAGGCCATCGAAAAAGGACGCAAGGCGGAAGAAAAGCTTGCCGCCGATCCGGACCACGCCGACAAGGCGACACTCAAGGTCGAGGTCCGTCAAGGTCTCGCAGCTCGACGTCGGTTTATCCAGGCCAACCTCCGCCTGGTCGTCTCCATCGCCAAGCGCTACCAGCGATCCGGCCTTCCCTTCCTTGATCTCATCCAAGAGGGCAACCTCGGTTTGATCAGGGCGGTTGAAAAGTTCGAACACCGCAAGGGGTTCAAATTCTCGACCTACGCCACCTGGTGGATCCGTCAATCGATCTCGCGGGCGATAGCCGACAAGAGTCGCAACATCCGCATCCCTGTCCACATGATGGACACGATTGGCCAGGTCCAGGCTGCCGAGAACGAACTCAACAAGAGACTCGGCCGCAAGCCCACAGACGAAGAGACAGCCAAGGAAGCAGGATTGACGCTGGACAAGGTGGTCGAGGCCAAGCGAATAACGCCTGAGACCATCTCACTGTTCGAACCAGTCGGAGACGACGCCACCGTTCTCGGAGATTTTCTCGAAGACGAACATGCCGAGGATCCGTTCGAGATGGCCCTGCTCGCATCTCGGCTGGAGGATCTCGACGATTACATGGAACGCCTGAATGATCGGGAACGGACCGTCATCATCATGCGCTACGGACTCGGCAACACCGAGCCAAAGACACTCGACGAGGTCGGCCGCCACTTCAATGTGACCCGGGAACGCATCCGACAGATCGAGGCGAAGGCAATCGCCAAGATGCGCAAGCCCGGCCGGGTACTGCGCGACGTCGCCGCCTTCTGACGAAAGAACCCCGAGGGTGCGATCCCTCGGGGTTCTTTCTTTTCCCTAGCCACCTTGCCACTCATGCGGATCGGACCGTGTCTCTCAGATCCACGAGATCCGCCTCCACAGGCAGGTGTCGTTCGTTGTGCCGGGGGCGGCCCCGACCACGCTTGCGGTGGTAGGCCTGCCCATCCCAGAAGATGACGCCTCCCCACACACCCCATTCGAGGGCATTCTCGAGTGCGGTCTCCAGGCACTGGATTCGGACCTCGCATGCGGCACAAATCAACTGTGCGGCTGCCAGGTCCGAGGGTCGCTCGGAGAAGAACAGCTCGTGAGTGCCCTCCTTCGTACATCGACCCTGTTCGTATATCGGTTCCATTTTCTTCTTTCGGTCTAGTGGCCCATACAAAAAGGACCGCCGGGTGATCCCGACGGTCCTCCAAAGTCGATGTCAAGTGGATATCACTCGATAGGAGGCCGTCGGTCTGGTGTCGGGACGCCGGCAACAAAGACGGCGGTGCAGAATCCGTTGCCAGCGACGGGTGCTGCCTTCCGCACCCGGACGGCAGCGCGCGCCACAGCGACGCCGGCGAGAGCCGGAATCTGCGACATGTGAATACGCTGCTCGATCACTGACAGTTCTCCTGGAAGATCTCGGCACCGTATGCACCGAGCGCATGGACTGTCAAGCAATTAAACGAGGCGGCTTCGAGACGCCACCTCCGGCCCGTCAAAACGGGGTTTGGCGAAGGTGGAACCGCCTACCCGGGTATCGCCCACAGCGGTATTCCAAGCACCCAGGTTTTGGGGCGTTCGATCACCCCCATGCCGAGTCATGGCTACACTTCCGAGTCGCCGACCCGGCACCATGCCTGAGGTCGGCACGTCAATACGGAGGAAGAGAAATATATGAACCGCAAAACTTGGAGATCGCGACACCTGATCGCACTCACAGCGGTGCTGGCAATGGTCCTCGCCGCTTGTGGTGGCGATGACGCAGCAGACACCATCGAAGACGCCTTGGGCGTCGTAGAGATACAGCCAGGGGAATCGATCCAGATCCGCGTACATCAGGCGATCTCGGGCGACGCAGCCCCCCTGGGCACCGACCAGGTGCGAGGCGTCGAACTCGCCATCGCCGACTTTGGTGACATCCACGGGTTCTCGGTGAACCTGGGAACCCCGGAAGACGACCTCTGTTCGTCTGAAGGCGGCCAGTCAGGTGCACAGGCCATCGTGGCCCAAGCGGACGTGATTGCAGTCATCGGCACGACTTGCTCGGGTGCCGCCCGGGCCGCCATGCCGATCTACACCGGTGCCGGAATGGTCATGTTCTCTGGCTCGAACACCGCCCCCGACCTGACTTCGGACATGCAAGGCAATGCTGGTGAGAACCACATAGCTGGTTACTACCGGACCGCCCACAACGACCTGTTCCAGGGCGCTGCGGTTGCGCGGTTCGCCTACGACGAACTAGGTGTCAGGGTTGCAGCCGGCATCCATGACGGCGATCCCTACACCCAGGGCTTGGCCGACGCATTCCGGAACGCATTCATCTCCCTCGGTGGCGAGGTCCCTGTGTTCACCGCGACCAGCGGTACGGCAGGCGATGACCAGACGGCGCTTCTCACCGAAGTCGCCGCCGCCAACGTGGAACTGGTGTTCTTCCCGATCTTCCCCACAACGGGCGGTCCGGAAATCATCCAGCAGAAGAACAGCGTCGCGGGACTAGAAGATGTGATCTGGGTATCAGCAGACGGCCTCTTCGGAACTGACTTCCTGTCGATCCCCGAGACCGAGGGAATGTACTTCTCCGGTCCGGACCTCGACTTCGGTGCCAACGCAAGTGTCACCGGGAAGAACTACACCGAGATGCGGGAGGCCTACATCTCTACCTACGGCGAGGCTCCGCCTGCGCCGTTCCACGGTCACACTTACGACGCGACAGCACTCGTGCTCACTGCGATCCGTGAGGTCGGCGTGGTTGGCAGCGACGACGTACTACGCGTCGGCCGTCAGGCACTGCGTGACTACATCAACACCGTTTCGAACTTCTCAGGTCTGATCGGATCGATCACCTGTGACGAGTTCGGCGACTGTGGTAGCCAGCGAGTCCAGATCGCTCGCCACGACGACAGCTCGGTAACGGATATCTCGTTGACACCTGTGGCGGCTTCGTACGCTCGTGCTGACCTGATCGACATCATTACCGGCTAGGACCGACTCGCCGATAATCAGTAGAAAGTGGGGCCCG
>JBGTKD010000139.1:0-12925 GCA_041744795.1 Acidimicrobiia bacterium | reverse complement strand
TTACCTCTTCGACGAAGATGCCAGACACTTTCATACCGTCCTCGCCGCGGCGTGCGATCGGCATGCCGCCGCCGACTACCAAGAGTGGAAGAAGGCTTGCGACGAATACTTCTACCTCCCCCACCGCGGGGAAGCCCGCGGGGTCGGAGGCTTGTTCTTTGACCATCTGACCGACCTCGACGAAGTGTGGGCCTTCCAGCGCGACCTGGCCGACAACCTGCTGGCGGCCTACCTTCCTGTGCTGGAACGGCGCATAGACACTCCCTACGGAGAACGGGAGACCACTTGGCACCGAATCCGCAGAGGCCGGTACGTCGAGTTCAATCTCGTCTGGGATCGGGGTACCAAGTTCGGCCTGGAGACCGGCGGACGGACCGAGTCGATCCTCGCCTCTCTCCCACCGCTGGCAACCTGGAGCTACGACTACGAACCCGAACCACAGTCGCCGGAGGCCGACCTACTTGGCGTCCTTCGGGCTCCGGCACAGTCGTGGGTATGAGAAAACGTCGGTTCCGACTCGCAGTTGGAACCGAGAACGGTACGGTCACTCTCGCCTCATGAGCAGTTCGTCCGCGACCCACATCTCGGCGGCGTCGTTCGCCTACCCGTCAGTCGACGGTCACACCAGAGCCATGCTCGCAGAGCGGCTCCGGGTAACTGTCGCCGACGGGTCTACGTTCGTCCTGAACACCTGTCTACGCACTGAAGTGATCGTGGCAGGGGACAACGAGGACCTGATCAGAATCCTCGATCAGGCCTTCGACGGAACCGCCGACGCGGGGATCGCCAAGATCAGGCATGAAGCCGATGCCGTCGAACACCTCTACCGGGTCGCAGCAGGCCTCGAGTCGCCCATCCGCGGCGAAGGAGAGATCCTGACCCAGTTTCGCCAGACCCTGGCGAAAGCCACCGAGTCGGGCTACGTCACTGGGCTCTTCTCCAAGCTCGTCTCCACAGGGGTAGCCGTCGGGCGCCAAGCACGCGAACTGCTACCCGAGTCTCCCCACGACTCGATGGCTGCGGTAGCGGCCCAGGCTGTGGGCGGAGCAGACCGTGTGGCGGTACTCGGCTCCGGGGCGATGGCAACTGCGATCATCAACGCCCTCAGGGGCCTACCGGCTCCTCCCATGATCACCGTCGTAGCCCGCAGGCCCGAACGGGTGACCGCGCATGGCGTCGCCGTATGGGCTTTCGAGCGGGCGCTCGAAGCCCTCGGAGACTTCCCTGCTGTCGTCTCAGCTACCTCGGCGAAGAAGAGACTCATCGAGTCCGATGTGATGGCTGAGACCGTGTCTCGTCGGTCACGGCCCCTCACGCTGGTGGACATGGCCATGCCCCCCGACTTCGACGCCACGTCTTCGGAAAACCTCCGATACATCGACATCGATGACCTGGCTCGCATGGCGGACCGTCGTCCGCGCAGCGACGACGCAGACGAGTTGGTCAGGCAGGCCGCCGCCGCCGCGCACCGCATGTACGTCGAACACCATCAGGTGGCTCCGGTGATCGGCGGCCTCACCCGCCAGGCGGACGAGATCGTCGAGACTCTCGTCGCCCGGTTCGCCAGCCGGCTGACGAATGAAGAGGACGTCGCCGTACTTCGCCAGACGGCCCACACTGTGGCCCGCACCCTCCTTGCAGGACCGATCGCCTACATCAAGCAGCCGGACAGGGCTCCAGAGGCCGTGGAAGTCGTAGCCGACGCCTTTGGTGTCGATGAATGAAGTCCATCCGGTTGGCCACTCGGGCCTCGGCGCTCGCCTTGGCCCAGGCCCGCTGGGTAGCTGATCGCCTCGCCGAGGAGCACCCCGAGATCTCTGTCTCTTTGGTGGAGATCACCACGACCGGCGACGCCGACCGGGTCTCTCCCGTGACGACGCTCACCGAAGTGGGGGCGTTCGTACGGGCGGTTCAGACAGCGGTCATCGAAGGCAAAGCCGATGTGGCGGTCCACTCTTGCAAGGACCTGCCGGTAACCGGGCCTGCTGGTCTAGTCACCGTGTTTCCCGAGAGGGAGTCACCCTGGGATGTCATGTGCGGATCCCGCCTCGAGGACCTGCCGGAAGGCGCCAGGGTGGGAACCGGCAGCCCTCGCAGACAGGCCCAACTGCGGTTGCTGCGACCCGACCTACAGGTCGCCGATATCCGCGGCAACATCGACACCCGGCTGGCAAAGCTCGCTTCTGGTGAGTTCGCCGCCATCGTCCTCGCGGAAGCCGGGCTCAACCGCACAGATCGACGCCTCGAGATCAGTCATGTCTTCGGGCTCTCCGAGATGGTTCCCGCCCCCGCGCAGGGAGCGCTTGCCCTAGAGGTGTTGGAGGGGTCCGAAGCCGCCGAGATCCTCGCCGGACTCGACCATGCGCCGACCAGATCGACTGTCGAAGCAGAACGCCGCCTGCTCGAACGCACCGGAGCCGGATGCCGGGCCGCGCTAGGCGTCCTGGCGGTCCATGATGGAAGCGAAATGATCATGTCAGGATTCGTCTCGGATTCCGCAGGTCCCCGCCGGGCAGAGATCCGCCACTCGGACCCCGAGGTTGGGGTTCGCCTTCTGCAAGGGGCCCTCGGATTGTGAAGAGGGTTGCAGTGACCACCACCGCAGACACCGCTCCCAGAGTCGGTTCGGCGCTCGTCGCCCATCAGCTAACCCCCGTCATGCTGCCGTGCATCGCCATCAGCCCTTCGACCCAGGCCCTCCTCGACGAACTGCGAGCCGAAGCAGAGAAGGCCGACCTCATCGTTGTCACGTCCGCCCGAGCGGTTCGTATCACATGGCCTGATCGAGACATGCCTTCGATCCCTACTGCCGCCGTTGGTCGGGCTACCGCCGAAGCGGTCGTGGAAGCGGGAGGAAAGCTCGAAGAGATCGGCGATTCCGATGCAGAGGGACTAGTCGATGCCCTCGTTGTGGACGGCCGGCGGGTCGTATTTCCCCACGCCCGGGCGGCGGACCCTGCCACGGCTGCAGCACTCGAGGCGAAAGGGGCAAGCGTCTTCGCTTCTCCCGCATATGACACGATCCCGATCGCCCCCGCCGACGACAAGGTCAACGCCGCCATCTTCGGGTCGCCTTCGGCGGTGAAAGGATGGCTGATGCGACGCCCCTTGGACGGCATCGTGGTGGCTGCGATGGGCTCGACCACCGCCAGTGCCCTTCGGGTGAGGGGTGTCGATGACCCTGTGGTGGCTTCCCGACCCGGTTTCGAGGAACTCGCAGCAGCACTCGCAGAGAGGATCAACCCATGAGCACATTTCCGGTATCGCGCCAACGAAGGCTCCGTCGGAGTGCCGCTCTCCGACGGATGGTGGCCGAGACCCGCCTCAATCCTGCGGGATTCGTGCTGCCGCTCTTTGCGGTACCCGGACGTGACATCGAGAACCCGATCCGATCCATGCCGGGCCACGCCCAACTCTCGGTCGATCGACTGGTACCGCTCGTCAAGGAGGCCGCCGCGGCAGGTGTCGGTGGGGTGATTCTGTTCGGGATTCCCTCGTCGAAAGACGAAACCGGATCTGGAGCGTGGGATCCCCACGGCCCTGTGCCGGAGGCGATCAGGGCAATCAAAGACGAGGTCCCCGACATGGTTGTGTGGGCGGACGTCTGTCTGTGCGAATACACCAGCCACGGTCACTGTGGCGTGTTGCGGGGCGAGACCGTGGACAACGACGCGACCCTTCCCCTGCTCGCTCAGGCGTCGATCGCATATGCAGATGCGGGCGCAGATATTGTCGCGCCGTCCGACATGATGGACGGACGGGTGGGTGCGGTCCGCTCCGCGCTGGACTCCGCCGGTTATGAAGAACTGGCGATCTGTTCGTATTCAGCGAAATACGCCAGCGCTTACTACGGGCCGTTCCGCGACGCAGCAGAGTCCACACCCGCGTTTGGTGACCGGCGCACCCATCAGATGGACTGGCCCAATGTCCGGGAGGCCCTCGCCGAGGTCGAACAGGACCTGGCGGAAGGTGCCGACATGGTGATGGTCAAGCCCGCCGGTCCCTACCTGGATGTGATCGCCGCAGTTCGGGCCAACGTGAACGTCCCTGTCGCTGCATATCAAGTGTCTGGTGAGTTCTCGATGATCGAAGCGGCGGCGGCCAACGATTGGATCGACGGCGATAGGGTCATGTTGGAGTCGCTCACCGGCATCTCCCGGGCGGGAGCGGGGATCATCCTCACTTACTTTGCGATTCGCGCCGCCAGGGCGCTGGAGAACTCGTGACTTCCCGTCCTGTATCGGAGGCGCTCTACGACCGCGCCACGGCGGTAATGCCAGGTGGAGTCAACTCGCCAGTGCGGGCTTTCAACGCGGTTGGTGGGCACCCACCTTTCATCGCCTCGGGAAGTGGTCCGTACCTGACGACCGAAGACGGCCACCGGGTGATCGACTTCATCGCTTCCTGGGGAGCGCTGCTCTTCGGCCATGCCGACGCAGCGATTGTCGCCGCGGTCGAGGGAGCCGCCCGCAAAGGAACCTCCTTCGGGGCGCCTACCGGTCTCGAGGTAGAACTGGCTGAACTGATCGTCGAACTGGTGCCATCGGTCGAAGTGCTCCGGATGGTCAACTCCGGCACCGAAGCCACAGCCTCGGCAATCCGGGTTGCCCGGGCCGCTACTCACAAGAGCGGGATCATCAAGTTCGAGGGTTGCTATCACGGTCATGCCGACCCCTTTCTCGTAAAGGCTGGCTCGGGTCTGGCAACGCTCGGCGAGCCTGACAGCCCCGGAGTCCCCGCATCGACAGTCAGAGACACGTATCTCGCCCGGTTCAACGACCTGTCCTCGGTGGAGGCCGCTTTTGGCTCAGGGGATATCGCCGCCGTGATCGTCGAGCCGGTCGCCGGGAACATGGGGGTAGTTCCGCCCTCGGACGAGTTCCTGCCCGGTTTGCGGGACCTGTGTGACCGGCATGGGGCGTTGCTGATTTTCGACGAGGTGATGACTGGGTTCCGAGTGGCGCGGGGAGGCGCGCAGGCGAGATACGGCGTCACGCCCGATCTCACCTGTCTAGGAAAGGTGGTTGCCGGGGGAACTCCTGCCGCTGTCTACGGCGGCCGGGCAGACCTCATGCGCCAGGTCGCTCCTGATGGGCCCGTCTATCAGGCGGGAACGCTCTCGGGCAACCCTTTGGCCACAGCCGCCGGTTTGGCCTGCCTGCGTCAACTCGTCGAGCGGCCGGAGGTCTACGACACGCTGGAAGCCACCGGTGCGCGATTGGAGACAGCCCTTGTCGGTGCGCTCGAAGCCAACAAGGTGAAAGGTTGCGTCCAGCGGGTGGGAGCGATGCTCACGGTCTTCTTCGGACCGACCGCAGTGGAATCCTGGGACGATGCCGCCACCGTCGACCGGGACCAGTTCGCCCGTTTCTTCCAGGCCGCCTACGAAGGTGGGGTGCTTCTGCCACCGTCGCAGTTCGAGGCGCTCTTCCTGATGGAGTCGCACACTCTGGTAATTGACGAGGCCATCGAGACACTCGTGACTGCTGTCGGGGAGGCGGTGTGACCAAACGCCTGGTCGAAGCCCTCCAGCGGAGACCCGTCGACCGGACCCCGGTCTGGATCATGCGTCAGGCTGGGCGCTACCTGCCGGAGTACCGAGAGCTACGTGGCAAGCATACATTCCAGGAGGCGGTTTCTACACCTGCGGTCGCCGCTGAGATCACCATGCAGCCAATCCGCCGGTTCGCCATGGACGGCGCCGTGATCTTCGCCGACATCATGACCCCCCTGGAAGCTATGGGCGTCGATATGACATTCGATCCCGGTCCACGTTTGCGGCCCCACACCCTGGCCGAGGTGGCATCTCTGGGCGATCTCGACCCTGACCGAGTCAGCTTCGTCGGAGAGACAATCAGGCGCGTGAGATCCGAGGTCTCAGACGACACTGCGGTGATCGGATTCGCCGGCGCGCCAACAACATTGCTCGCCTACCTGATCGAAGGTGGAGGCTCGAAGGAGTTCATGGAACTGAGGACGGCTATGCGCGCTGACCCCGGTGCGGCAAGCGCTGCGCTGGAAGTCCTGTCGTCCGCGATGCGGGCTTATCTCGGCTTGCAGGTGGGCGCCGGCGCAGATGTCGTCCAGCTCTTCGACACCTGGGCTGGGCTCTTCGACCGGGACACCTATGCCGAGTTGTGTCTTCCCGCTGCCCGCGCCTCGCTCACGGGTATCGCCACACCAACCATCTACTTCGCCCCTGGGGCGGGACACACCCTGGACCTGCAGCCATCGGTGGGAGCGAACGGATACGGCGTCGACTGGCGGATTCCGATCGACGAGGCCTGGCACCGGCTCGGCGACGTCTCGATCCAGGGCAATGTCGATCCGGCGGTTCTGAGGTCGGACCCCGACACGATCCGCCGCCATGTCGCCGACGTCAAGCAACGGGTCGCAGGCCGACCCGGTCACGTCATGAACCTGGGTCATGGAATCGACCGTCACACCCCGGTCAGCAGCGTCGAGGCATTCGTAGAAGCCGTTCGCTCGTGAGGGTGGCGGTTGTCGGCGGTGGTTTCGCCGGTCTGTTCACAGCATGCCAACTCGTATCGGCTGGAGTCGAAGATGTCGTGGTGCTGGAGGCTTCAGCGCATCCGGGTGGAGTGGCGCGCAGCGTTGTTAGAGACGGCTACATCCTCGAGCCGGGAGCGGGCAGCTTCAGACTCCCCCATCCCCATCTCTCCCGACTTCTGGCTGGATCCGGGCTACGACCAGCTGCGTCGGTCGCACGCCATGTATGGACCGGAACCCGGCTGGTTTCGGTTTCGGGTGCCGGCACGCTCTTCGCACCAATCGTGCCTCTGGCCGCAAAACTCCGAGCGGTGGCCGAACCGTGGGCGGCCGCCCACGCCGAAGAGGACGAGACACTCGAGCACTTCTTCCGCCGTCGCTTCGGCGACGGTTTCGGCAGCGAGGCGGCATGGCTGGCCGCATCGGGGGTCTTCGCCGGGGACCCGACTCGGCTCTCGGCCGGCTCGGCCTTTCCGATGCTCACCGGACTGGAGATTGCCCACCGCTCGATCGTGAGAGGGGCGGTGCATCAACTCCGCTCGCGGCCCAGGGACGCCACTCGACCTTCCGTCCATCTTCCAGCCACAACGATGTCCGCACTGGCCGAAGCTCTGGCAGCGACGTTGGGCGAGCGTTTCCGTCCCGATCACCCAGTGGAGGCCGTCCGACGCTCGAACGGCAAATGGACGATTAGCGGTGTCGGACGAATCGAGGCCGATCACGTCGTACTCGCCTGTTCTCCGGATCAGGCCGCGGGCCTGGTCGACTCAGAATTTCGACAGGCACTGCTCGGATCATCAACTGCTCGTGTCGCTGTCGTGGGTTTGGGAGGACCGTCGCTTGCGCTCCCATCAGGTTTCGGAATCCTCACCGCCCGAGACTCCGGGATGATCACCCGCGGAGTCCTCCTCGAGTCCTCCTACGCGCCGCATCGCGCACCCCACGGTCACGGCCTGGTGAAGGTCATCGCTGGCGGAGCAGGACGGCCCTCCCTCGTCGATGCGGACGACGACATGATCGTTGCCACCGTCGGCTCCGATCTGGCACGCATCCTGGGCGCAGACATCGACGTCTCTTTCGCTGAAGTAGCCCGCCCTACCTCTGGCATTCCTCAATACAACGTGGGTCACGCTGACTGGTTGGCGGCCCTAGACCGGACAACTCCGGAATCGATGCATCTCACCGGATGGGGATACCGAGGCGTCGGCATCGCGCACCTGGCATCCGACGCGATCCGAATCGCCGAGTCGATCGCCCTGAGTTAGGCCTGCCCGATGCCCGACAGGCTCCTGTCGACCATCGCCACAAGCCACTCGAAGCTCGCCTCAAGGTCGACGTCGAGACCGAACCCGTTGCCGGTCTCGAGATTGGCAAACCCGTGGAGGGCGGCGCGCAACGCCCGCGCCGCGTGAATGAGTTCGTCGCCAGCGAGACCGAACCCGCCAAGGACCGCACTCACCGGTTCAAGCACCCTGGCGGCTCGCTGCCCGAACTCGGGATCATCGGGCCGGGCGATCTGGGTGAGTGAATAGACGCCGGGTTGCCCTTTGGCGAAACCCCGGTAGGCGACTGCCAGCGCACTCAGCGCATCGGAACCGGCCCTCCCCATCACCGCTGCCCGACAAACCTCGGCGAGCTGATCGATCCCGTCGAGAGCGACCAAGCGCTCCAGATCCTCAAGTCCGCCGACGTGGTTATAGAGAGAAGGAGACCGAACTCCGAGCTCGCCAGCCAATCGGGCGAGAGTGAGCCCCGCCCGGCCCTCCCGGTTGACCAGGTCACCAGCCGCCTTCGTCACCAGATCCGGAGTCAGACCTGCGCGTCCCATCAGTCGTGTTGGGCGATGAACGACTCGATGCCCGCCGCCACCAGTTCAGGCGACTCCACGTGGGGATAGTGACCGGCGCCATCGACCAGCAGCCGCTGACCGCCGAGTCGGGATGCCACGGCTTCGGATTCGGCGGCAGGGTCGGTGAAGTGATCGTCGGCGGTACCGAAGATGGTCAGGGTGGGCAGATTCAGAGTCTCCATCCGCTCCGCGACCCCTGCGCGTCCAGCAGTTAGCGTCTCTCGCACGGCCTTTCGGCGAGCCGGATCCGACAGCATCGTCCGCAGAAGCGCCAGCTGGGAGTCCAAGTCAGCCGGGGTGTTCGTCTTGTACCAACCCTCGTAGAGCCCGGTCCACACCTTGCCGGCCCAGGGACCACGCACCATCGCCCGGGTCGCCCAGTTCACCAGCCGACCCTTGACCGAGACATCTGCATGGAAGTGAGGGCTGATGGCAACGATCCCGGCGAAAAGGTCGGGCCGCTCCGTAGCCGCCCACACGGCGGCCGCCGGTGCGAAGGAGCACGCTACGACTACCGCCGGTCCCCCTTCGAGCGTCTCTATCAAACCGATCAGAGCTTCCGAGGTCGAGGCGACGGAGTATTCGGTCGCGATCGGCGACTCGCCGTGTCCCGGAAGGTCGGCCGTGACGACGCGGTGACCGTCAAGTGTCAGATGCCGGTATTCGGATCGCACATCGCCGGCACCGGGAAGCAGGATCACCAGTCGGCCTGAGCCGCCCGCGTCGTCGTAGGCGAGAGATGTTTGCAAGAGAGCCTCGTTCTTAGTCATGTTAGTAATATGACTAAGAGAGTTAGTTTTGTCAAGAGCGAAGTTTGACCGCTGTAAGTGCTTTCCGTTCCAATATGGCAAAGGTCACCGCAAACACAGCCCCCAACAACGCGGTGAGCGCAAAGAACTCGCCGACCAGAGACCAGGTGCCCGCCGAGAACTCGACGAGGCCAATGATCGCGATGTTCGTGCCGAGGGTCAGCGTTAGGACGGTCATCGTGACGGCGGCCGACCCGAATCCCGCCAGGCTCCGACCGAACATCCATGTGACAAGAACGGCTCCGATGAGAGTGAAGACGACGGTCATCGGGAGAGCCTGCAGGAACAGTCCGTCGGGAGGACGCCCACCCGCAATGAGTGCCCCCACTGTCGTCACGGGCTCGAACATCGCAATCGACACAACTCCTAGAAGTCCGAACATCATCAGATAGGTGAGGTTGTAGCCCAGCCACCCCGCCAAGGAACGACGGCGGGCGAGGTGGGAGTAGCTCCAGGCGAGGCAGATACCGCTCCCCATACCGGCGATGAGCATCGGAACCAGCATCGGCCAGATGTTGCTGATGAGAAGGTCGTGAACAACTGTGAACACGACAGTGGACACAACTCCGGCAAGGGTTCCCGAACGAATCACACCGGGCCAGTCAACGATCGGATCCATCCGTTCCACTATCGATGTCATTGGCCGGTTCGGGAAGCTTGCCCACTGGAGTCCCTGGGTGAGGCAGACCCCACCGTGACGGCAGACGAGACTGCGGTCGACCGCAATGGACACCGGAGGGGGTGCCCGCCCACAATGTCGAAGTGAAGAGACTCGTGTGGTTCATCGCGTTCAGCGCAGTCTGCGCGGTGGTTGGCGCCTTCGCACTGGGATTTTCCACCTTCGGAGGGCTCCAGGCCCTATCGGTCTCCTCGGTCCAATATCTCTTCGTCATCCCCGTTCCGTTCCTGACCGCCGGGATCTGGCTGCTGGCGCGCTTTCCCGAACACCGAGCCGGGTGGCTGCTGACGTGTGGCACGGCGTTGACGATCAGCTATGCGGCGCTGATCGAACAACTCGTCCGGTCCAGGCCAGATGGAGCCGCCTCATGGTTGAGTCTGATTTTGGGGGTCGAGTCGATCGTCGCGATGTTCGGGCTGGCTTGTCTGGCCCTTCTCATCGGGCTCTTTCCCAGCGGCAAGCCGCGGGTTCGGCGCGAACGCGTCTTCGCCCGTCTCGTGTGGTTCTTGCCGGTTCCGATGCTCATTTCGCTCCTGGCCAACGAGAACGTCCCGGTAGACCCGTTCGCCTACGAGGGCCTCGATCCCTTCGTCAATCCCATGCACATCGAGTCGCTCTCGGTGTTAGGCCCGGCAACCGCCCAGATTCGTTCGGCTGTCGGGCTCGTTCTGCTGGTCGCGGTCGCGATCCTTCTTCTCCGGTATCGCGAGGTCGGCCCCGTCGATCGGCGGCAGATCCGGTGGGTGCTGTTTGGTTCCGCCGCCGCCCTCGCTGTGGGCGTCATCCCGTTCCTGGTTGGTCCCATCCTCGGATCGTCACCCGCCCACGGGGGCCTACTGTTTCTCGCATCGGCGGCCATCGTCTTAACACCGGCATCCGTCGTGATAGCGGTAGAACAGCCTCGATGGATCGATACCGATGCCGTCATCCGAAAGTCACTGACCTACGGGCTGCTCACTATCGGGATCTTCGTGGCGTACGCAGCCGTGGCCGCCGGGTTGGGGCTCGCCGCGGGAGCTCGGTTCCCCGTAGAAGTGGCCATCGTTCTGACGGCAGCGCTGGCGTTCCTCGCCCAACCCACCCGCACCCGCCTCCAGTTGGTCGCAGACCGTCTGGTTTTTGGGGAGCGGCCGACGGCGATCGCAGCGGTGACCGAGTTCGAGGAAGCGATGAGGTCGACCGACGAGCCCACCGCTATCGGCGAACACTTGGCGGACCTTGTTCGAGCCGCCGCCCGATTGCATTGGGCAACCGTGACGATCCCGCCCGACCCGACCCACGTCGCAGGCAAGCCGGTTGGGGAACCAGCACTCATCGTGTCGATCCAACGAAACGACGAGACGTTTGGGGAAATCCGCTGCGGACCGCGAATCGCCGGACCTCTGACGGACAAAGACGGCGAATTGGTCAGAGCGCTAGCCGGTCAGGCAGGGTTGATGATCGCCAACCTGCGCCTGGCGGGGCGGATCGTCCAGGCTCAGGAGGTAGAACGACGGCGCATCGAACGGAATATTCACGACGGCGCCCAACAGGAGCTGGTGGCTTTGGCGGCCAAACTCGGCTTGGCCAGGACGCGGGCAGGGATCGGACAGTTCGACGAGTCGATCTTGGTCGAGCTCCAGGCCGACATCCGCGCCATCCTCACCGATCTGAGAGAGCTCGCCCAGGGAATCCATCCCTCGGTCCTGACGGATGGCGGCTTGGTGGAAGCAATCGAGGACCGGGTTGGCAGACTCCCGATCCCCGTCACCGTCGAAGCCTCGCCCGCGTTGCGACGAACCCGTTTTGATGACAACATCGAAGGCGCCGCCTACTTCCTGGTCACCGAGGGACTCACGAACACCCTCAAACATGCAGATGCCACCAGCGCCAGGGTTCACGTGGATCATCGCAACGGCCACCTCGAGATCCGTGTGTCCGACGATGGATTGGGTTTCGAAGTTTCGACCACGCACAAGAACGGTCTAGCGGGACTCTCAGACCGATTTGAGGCACTTGGTGGCACTGTCGATGTCGAGTCCCAGCCTGGAGCAGGCACAACGCTGACGGCTCGCCTCCCTGTGCTGGGAGCTTGAAATGCGGGTCGTGATCGCCGACGACCACTACTTGGTTCGCGAGGGGACCCGCAGACTGTTGGAAGCCTCAGGCGAGGTGGAGGTGGTCGCCGCGGTCGAGGACGGCATCCAGCTCAGGTCGGCAGTCGATCGGCTCTCACCTCAAGCCGTGATCGTCGACATTCGCATGCCCCCCACCCATCAGATGGAAGGCATCGAGGCCGCCCGCCACATCAGGTCCCACCACCCGGAGACAGGGGTCGTGGTGCTGTCTCAACATGCCAACCCGATGTACGCCTTCGAGCTTTTCCAAGAAGGCACCTCGGGCCTCGCCTACCTCCTCAAGGACCGGGTCGGTGATCTCGATGAACTGCTGAGGGCGTTGCGAGAGGTGATCTCTGGTGGATCCGTGATCGACCCGCTTGTGGTCGAGGGACTGCTCAACCGACAGCGCAGCACCGGCGACCGACTGCTCGACAGTCTGACCCCTCGAGAGACCGAGGTCTTGGCGTCAATGGCAGAGGGACGCTCGAACTCTGCGATCGGCGAGCACCTCTTCGTCTCCCAATCGGCGGTCGAGAAGCACATCAACTCGATCTTCGTAAAGCTCGGCCTCGCTCCCGATGAAGCCGAGACTCACCGCCGCGTCGCCGCCGTACTCACGTTCCTGAAGAACACGTAGTCCCTAAAACGCTCTGAGCCCACCGGGGCACGCTATCCGGTGGGCTCAGAATCGTGCGGGCGGTTTATCAGTCCTGGGCCGCGGCCTTCTTGCGTCGGGCCAGCAGGAACAGTCCGAAGGCGAGGATCGACAGTGCCAGGGGGATCCACGGGCTCGTGGGGTATTCGGATACCGGGTCTGCGGCCACGATCTCCTCGTTGAGCGGGAGTTCCTGGATGGCTGCCGGCGTGTAGACCACCTGGACTACTCGCCTGATCTCGAGCGAGGACTCGACGACAGTCGCCTTGACCTCGGTCGTGTCAGTGGCAGTCTGTGTCGCAGGAACAGACTGCGTCTCGGCGA
>JBGTKD010000138.1:0-9404 GCA_041744795.1 Acidimicrobiia bacterium | reverse complement strand
AACAAACGCAACGCTATCCGAGCAGCCAAACGACACGTCGCCCGGCAAGTCTGGAAAACCCTCCGCGACCACGGATTGACATAGGAGAGCCCAACACTCGCTCGCCTAAACGGCGAGCTCCCGAGGGGGAGAGATTGGCAGTTTGTCCCCCCAGAAGCGCAGCGACGTTGGGGGGACCGGCCGGCGTAGCCGGCCGAGGGGGGCGGTGAGCGAAGCGACCCCGTAGATCAGGTCAGAGAAATCTCTTGACAATGTGACATCATTCTGACATCATGATGACATCACACACAGGAGAGAGTTTCCGATGACATTCCACAGCTTCAATATGGCCCATCACAGCGAGTACCTTCGTCGCCACACCGCGCCTCCCCGCAACCCCGGTGCCGACCAGGACCGCGCCGAGCGCAGGACCCGCTGATGCATCTCGCACCAATTTTCACGGCCATCGAGGCCGCCGTCAGCACACAACTGGCAGTCGCTGGGGGTGACAGCACGATGGAGGCCGCCGCCTCCCAGTTGCTGTCCGCCCTCGAGCCTGCAATTCGTCAGATAGGTATGGAACTCGCCCAACAGGCGGCGATCGAGGTCGGAGCCCAACTCGGTGATCGCACAGTGGATGTCGTGATCGTCGACGGCGAGCCCCAACTCCGGGTCAGCCAGGCTCAGAACGTCGAGTCTGCGACGCCGGAAGAGGATTTCGACGCCCGCATAACCCTTCGCCTGCCACCGTCGCTTAAGGGACTCGTTGAGTCCGCGGCGGATGAGACCGGTGATTCGGTCAACGCCTGGGTCGTCAAGGCCCTTACCAGTAACGCTCGGAAGTCGACGAAGGTCGGACGCTCAGTGCGGGGGAGCTTCGAACTATGAGCCACAACCAAGAGTTCTCGGTTGGCCCGGCCCCCGGGCTCAGCATCAAGATCCAATCTGGTCGGGTGGATGTGATCGAGGGACGTCCGGGCGTCATCGGTCTGGAGGTGACCACCAAGGACATGGACGCGGTCGAGCTGCACCAGTCCGGCGACACCGTCTATGTGTCTGACAACAGGAGCGGTTGGGTGGTGCGGGGCAACATCCGCATCGTCGCGTCCGTCCCTCCCGGATCAGACCTCGAAGTCAGTTCAGCCTCGGCCGACATTCACGTCGAGGTGGCTCTGCGCGAAGTCATCTGTCGGACAGCCTCGGGCGACGTGTCGTTCCGGTCCGCGGACTCGATCGAGGTCAAGACGGCGTCAGGGACAGTTAGGGGAGAGAGGGTCGACGGTGACGTGCGAGTCAACTCGGCTTCCGGCGACATCATGATCGACCAAATCGGAGGTCGGCTCACTGCCGCTCTCGCGTCCGGCGACGTGCGAGCAGACAAAGTGAGCGGAGACTTGCGCGCCAACAGCGCATCAGGTGACGTCCGTATCGACCGCTTTCTGGGTGACGAAGTGACTATCAAGTCGGTTTCCGGCGACCTGGTGATCGGGTTTCCCAAAGGGATCACACTCGACGCGGAGGTCAACACCCTCTCAGGCAGCGTCCATCTTCCCGACAAGTCGTCTTCTGACTCAGAGAGTTCCGGACGCCGTCGACGGGTGCGTCTGAATGCCAAGACGGTGTCCGGAGATATCCGTATATCCACCTTCAGCGGCTGAACTCGACCGCCGTTCCGATCGCGGTTACGACCACGCTCCCTTTGTGTTTGGTGGTGACGAGTCCGACGTCGGTCACGGCCGTGGCGTTCCGCTCCTGCGCCGCAGCCTCCAACGCTTGCATAGCCTTGGAAGTGGCTGCTTCGACAGCTGTCTCCAGGTCAGCTTTCTCGCTCTTGCCGTGACCGACCACCACGCCGTGAATCGTCTCGACCTGCCATCGGATAGGCAACGGACCAGATGTGATCAGCATGGAGCGTTCCACCGAGATCTCGATCTCCGATGCAGCGACGGACTCAATGGCGTCGTCATCACCGACGGCCGGCTCGGGTGGGGCACCGTCGGTGCCCCAGTCGGGAAGGTGGAACTCTGGAAGCGGGGATTCATCCGGCATGCCAGCGAGGATACGCTCCGTCCATGCGCATTTCCGTCCTCACCATCTTCCCGGGCTATTTCGAGAGTGCTCTCGGAGTCGGGATGGTCGGTCGGGCTATCGAACTTGAAGCGCTGGAAGTCGTAGCTGTCGACATTCGCGATTGGGCGACCGGAGTGCATCGGGCTGTCGACGACTCGCCTTTTGGGGGAGGGCCGGGAATGGTCATGAGCCCCGGACCGCTGGCCCAGGCACTCGACGCTGTTGCGGGTGCTCATCGGGTCTTTCTCACCCCTTCAGGTTCGCCGCTGACCCAGGCTCACCTGGATCGGTGGTCCGAACTCGATGACCTGGCTCTTGTCTGCGGACGGTACGAAGGGATCGATCAGCGGATCATCGACAACATGATTGACGAGGAGGTGTCTCTCGGGGACTTCGTACTCGCCGGAGGCGAGCCTGCCGCTCTCGCAGTCATCGAAGGGGTATCGCGCCTTCTCCCTGATGTCCTGAACAACCCGGGATCGATCGTGACCGAGTCGTTTCGTGATGGGCTCCTCGAAGAGCCGGTTTACACCAGACCCGCAGAGTTTCGAGGGTGGCAGGTACCGGACGTCTTGCTCTCAGGAGATCACGGGAAGATCGAGGAGTGGCGCCGCAGCCAGCGTCTGGAACGAACACGTCTGCGACGGCCAGATCTGCTCGAAGAAAGTTGACTTGCGGCGATTTTTGCCACGCATCGCCGGTGGTATGCTTTTCCCTCTGTCCAGCTGCGTTCGCGCTCGCCTTTCAGGCCCCAGCCTTTGTAGGTCACAGCTTTTCAGGTACCAGCGCTGCGCCCCTCGGAAACCTCATCTTTACTCGCAAGGAGCTTGGCCATGAACGATCTCGACACGCTCGAAGGCGCGTATCTACGCGACGACGTGCCCGACTTTCGGGCGGGTGACTCCGTCAAGGTTCATGTCCGGGTCGTCGAGGGAGGCAGAGAGCGAGTTCAGGTTTTCGAAGGCGTTGTCATCGCTCGCAACGGTGCAGGTCTCAAGGCCTCGGTCACGGTCCGCAAGATCAGCTTCGGTGTCGGCGTCGAGCGGGTATTCCCGGTTCATGCTCCGATCATCCAACGGATCGAAGTGATTAGGCGAGGCGACGTGCGTAGGTCGAAGCTCTACTACCTGCGTGAGCGGTCCGGGAAGTCGGCCCGCATCAAGGAAAAGCGCGACTGAGTTCCGGGTGAGCATCCCGGTGGACGAAGCCGAGCAGACGCCTGCCGCGAAACCCCAACGCTCGTTCCTGTCCGAACTGCCCTTTCTTCTTCTTGCCGCCCTGGTCGTGGCGGTCGTGATAAAGACGTTCATCGTCCAACCGTTCTACATCCCGTCAGGTTCGATGATCCCGACCTTGCTCATCGACGATCGGGTCATGGTCTCCAAGGTCAGCTATTTGTGGAGTGAACCGGAACGGGGCGACGTGGTTGTCTTCGAGAACCCTTACGCGCCCGAACTGGAAGAGTCGTTCCCCGAGAGCGTTGTGCGAGTGACGCTCGAAGCCCTGGGAATCAGAACCTCGGCCAGCGACGACCTAATCAAGAGAATCGTCGCCGTCGGTGGGGAGACGGTCGAGGTGCGCGACAACCGACTGATGATCGACGGGGTGACTCTCAAGGAGCCCTATCTACAGCCGGGCGTGGCCATGGCCAACTTCGGGCCTCGGACCATCGCCGACGATGAGATCTTCTTGTTGGGCGACAACCGGAACGAGTCTTCAGATGGCCGCGTCTTCGGCCCTGTCCCGCGAGATGACGTGATCGGAAAGGCTGTCTTCCGTATCTGGCCCTTCGATCGCCTCGGGTCCGTCGACGGCTGACAGCCTTCCTATCAGCTGCGGGGCCGAGCCTCGCGCACGGTCAGCACCCGGCCGTCGACCTCTGCGCCGTTCAACTCACGGATGGCTCTATCGGAATCGGGCATAGCCACGAATCCGAAACCGCGTGACTTGTCGCTATTGCGATGTGTGACGACCGCAGCCTGTTTAACGGAACCGAATGACGCGAACAGCTTCACGAGATCCGACGATGTCATCGAAAACGGCAGGTTGGCGACGTAGACGTTTCCTTCGACATCCGGCCCAACTGCTTGCCGCTGCTCGGGACGTCTTGCGACAGCCGGGGTGCGGGTTTGGTTCGACTTCGGTGCCGACGTGCGCTCCCGGGTCGGCGCGGTACGGTCCCGCGTTGCTGCCTTGGCAGGGACTGGTGTGGACGTTCCCGCCTTGACGATCTCTGTTGCGAGATCGAGGTCCCTGATCATCCGGTTTGCGTCCCGCGTTTGGGCTCCGTCGACGAATGAGTAGATCGCGCCTGTTGCACCAGCGCGAGCGGTTCGGCCCGAGCGATGAACGTAGGTCTTGGAATCCTCCGGCGGATCGAAGTGCAGCACGCTGGCCACGTCATCGACATGGATGCCGCGGGCTGCCACGTCGGTGGCGATCAGCGCCTGGGCGCGTCCAGAACTGAAGGCGGCCAAGGCCCGGGTGCGCTGCGGCTGGGATTTGCCGCCGTGCATGGCGACTCCCACGATTCCGTGCTGTGAGAGTTGCTTGGCGAGGCGGTCGGCACCGTGTCGTGTGCGGGTGAAGACGATCGTTGGACTCGACTGTCTCACGATGGCTGCGGCATGGTCCAACCGATCGTGGCGCTCGACGCGCCAGAAATGATGGGTTGCATCAGACGCAGTGGTTTCTACCGGCTCGGCGTCGTGTCGGACGGCGTCGCGTTGGTACCGCTGAGTGAGGATGGCCACGTCTCCGTCGAGAGTCGCTGAAAACAGCAGTGTTTGGCGGTCGCTGGGAGCGAGATCGAGGATTCGACGTACTGCGGGAAGAAATCCCATGTCGGCCATGCGATCGGCTTCGTCGATGACTACTACGTCAAGGTCCCCAAGATCGATGTCGCCGCTGCCGATTAGGTCTTCGAGGCGTCCCGGAGTGGCGACGACTAGATCGGTGCCCTTCCGAAGAGCATTGCGCTGCGGTCCGTATCCGACACCGCCGTAGATGACGGCGATGCTGCGTCCCACGGCCTTAGCAAAGGGTCGCATCTCTGTCGTGATCTGATCTGCCAGTTCTCGTGTTGGTGCCAGGACCAACGCCCGCGGACGGCGGGGACGGGCGCGCTCTAAACCGGCGAGTAGGGGAAGCCCAAAGGCAAATGTCTTGCCCGAACCCGTGGGGGCGCGTCCACAGACATCCCTGCCAGCGAGGGCATCGGGAATGGCGGCTGCCTGGATGGGAAATGGTGAATTAATACCGCTGCGTTCAAGCACACCGGTGATCGATGAAGGAAGGCCGAGGTCGGCGAAGGTGGTCATGTTGTCTCCTGGCCCGCGCGTGTGCGGACGTTGATTGGCTGGATAAAGATCTCGCTCGAAGCAATGAATCCGAGATCGGCAGAAGAGGCGGGTCCAGCCGTATGAGACGAAAGCCGTGATCGCCGGGGGAATGCCTGTTGAGGCGGTGCCTCCCACCCGGAGCGGCTAACACCACTGTAACAGCGTCTACGGGTTATCAGAGAACGTGTCACACATCGCCGATATGAACGCTTCATGGATGGGCGTAAGCAGATCGGTGAAATTGGCGAACGGATAGCGACCGAGGTTCTTCGCCGTCGGGGGGTGATCGTTCTCGATCGCAACGTGGTGGTCGGAAGCGGCGAACTCGACCTCATCGTGAGATGCGGTGCGCAGCGCGTGGCAGTAGAGGTCAGAACCGTTCGAGGCGAACTGAGGATGGATGAACGCTTTCCGTATTCAAAGAGGCGCCAGGTTCATGATCTGGCGGCCGCGGTGGGGATTTCACGGGTGGATTTCGTGGGCGTCGCGCTGAATGCCGATCGCCTGGAAGTTCACTGGTTAAGGGATGTCTCTCCCGGCTGACCGCCCGTGCCGTCTGCGCATCTCGCGGTGCCAACATCCGCGATGCCAATGGCGGCGAAGGTCAGGTGCGTGTTCCGGCACGACTACCAGGTGATAGGTCCCAGCCGGGATTGTCGATTCACAGCCTGGACACATGTAGGTCTTGCGGGCCGAGTAAGGCTGCACTGGCACGACTACTTCGTCGTCCACTACTCAGCCTCCGGCGATAGCCCACACCACCACGCCGATTGTCAGAGCGATCGCACCGACCACCAACGCTATGTCGAGGGTGGTCCTGGTGTGCTGGCGGAACGGGTTCAAGCCCATGGGCTCAACGCTACCGGGTCCGCGCCGGCCCTCTGTACGCTCCCACCATGAGCTGGCTCGAAGTAGTAGATCGCGATGCCGTCCGAACAATCACCATCGACCGTCCAGACCGTCGAAATGCCATCCCACCGGACGGCTGGGAAGCACTTGCTGCAGCCTTTGGCGACTTCGAAGGATCCAGCGCCAGGGTGCTCATCGTTCGTGGGAAAGGTGGCGATTTCTGTGCAGGGGCCGATCTTGGCGACGAATTAACACCGCCGACCATCATCGAAGGGAACCGGCGCATGAAGGTGACTGGTTCGGCAGCCCTGGCCCTCCATCGGGTCACGAAGCCGACGATTGCCGTTGTCGACGGTGTGGCTGTCGGTGCAGGCATGAACTTGGCCCTCGGATGCGATGTGGTCATCGCCTCGACTCGCGCCCGGTTCGCTGAGATCTTCGTTCGTCGTGGCCTCACGATGGACTTCGGAGGGTCGTGGCTTCTTCCGCGGGTGGTCGGTCTGCAACGGGCCAAGGACCTCGCGCTGTCAGGGCGGATCGTCGATGCTGAAGAAGCCCTCAGACTGGGGCTGTGTCTCGATGTCGTTGCCGAGGAAGAACTCGAGACGCGAGTGGCAGAACAGGTCGAGCGGTTCCTGGCTGGTGCTCCGGTTGCTCAGATGTTCGCCAAGCAGGGAATCGACCACTCATGGGATGTCTCATTCGAAGACGCCCTTGGGTGGGAGGGCCAGAGCCAAGCCATCTGCTTGACGACTGCAGACTTCATAGAAGGGGTGTTGTCGTTCCAGCAGAAGCGGCCTCCTGACTTCCAAGGTCGGTAAAGATCTCGTTGGGCTCGGTCTTGGTGAAGTTTTTCCGCAACGGTATCCACCGCCCAGCTCGGGGTCGGCACCGACTGGTTCACGTCGAAGCCCACAAAGGACGGCCCGGGCGCCGCACCCGACGCGGCGCCGCGCCACATCTGTAGTGTGGCGCGGTGGATCGGATCCACGCACAGAGGAACATCAATCCTTGGGAGGAGAGACAATGCAACGATCGAAGTGGCTGGCGCTGATAGCGGTGCTAGCGATGATCTTGGCGGCGTGCAGCGGCGACTCCGGTGACGATGAGACTGTCACCGGCGCAGAATTCACGCTTTTTGGGGCCCCCACCGGAGTCGAAGGCGACGCCCTTCAAGGGTTCATCGCGGCCTACAACGCCGAGAACGGTACGAACATCACTTTTACGGGATCAGACGACTTCGAGTCACAGTTGCGGATCCGGGTCGACGGCGGTGATCCGCCGGCTGTGGCGGCCACGCCGCAACCGGCATCGATCTGCGAATTCGCCGACGAAGGCGCTCTCGTCTCGCTGGAGGAGATGGGCTTCGACATCGCCGAGATGGAGGCGAACCACTCGAAGTTCTGGATGGATCTGGGGCTGTGCGCCGACGGACAGCACTACGGCATCCCGTGGTTCCCGAACTTCAAGTCGATCGTCTTCTATCACGCCCCCACGTTCGAGGCGAATGGCTATGCCATCCCCGAGACTTGGGATGACATGATTGCTTTGAGCCAGCAAATAGTCGATGACGGGATGACGCCGTGGTGCTTCGGTTTCGGGAGCGGCGGTGCGACAGGATGGCCCGGCACGGACTGGATCGAGGACATCCTCGTGCGCCAGGCTGGAGCCGAGATATACGGCCAATGGTTCAACCATGAGATTCCGTTCAATCATCCGGCGGTGCTCGAGGCATTCGAGACGTTTGGCGAGCTGTTCTTGGCCGATGGATTCGTGCTCGGCGGGCACGAAAACGTGCCAGACGTGGCGTTCCAGGACTCACCCGGGCCTCTGTTCTCAGATCCTCCCGGCTGTCTGATGCTCAAGCAGGGATCGTTCATTGCGAACTTCTTCGTCGACCAGCCCGAATACGAGGCCGGTGATGAGGAAGGCATCAAGGTGTTCCCCTTCCCGTCTATCGACGGCAACGGCGGGGCCATGGGCGGCGGCGACACAATCATCGTGTTCGAGAACTCGGAGGCGATCGTCGCGGTGATCAAGGACTGGATCTCACCGGATTGGCAGTGCACGCTTGCATCGCCGTCGGGAGGAGGGATCGCCACCTATGGCGGTCACGGCGTTGATGGAGTGGAACGGCTCCCCGGCCACAAGGACGTGGACCCCAACTGCTACGAGACCGAGTCCGGTAAGGCGTTCGCCACTGCGGTGACCGAGGCGCTGGCGGCGAACACGTTTGCGTTCGACGCCTCCGACCTGATGCCACCGTCCGTGGGCCAGGGCACCTTCTGGACAGGCATGGTCGACTGGGCACGCGGCGTGAAGTCGAGTCAGCAAGTGGTCGATGAGATCGAAGCCAGTTGGCCGTGATCGGCTGACGTCGACTTCGACACGAGAGGGGGCGGCCGATGGTCGCCCCCTCTCTCGTCGGCGCGGACAGCGGTCACTTGCTAGGTTTGCGACACTGCTTAGACCAGCTTGAGGGAGGCACATCGGATGGCGACTCCGCCTGTCTTCGAAGAAGAACTCGACATCGGCCCGCCGCCCAGCATCGATCCCGAGCCGGCGGGCGGACCGGCTATTTGGTTGATGCGGGTCCTGTCGATGCTGGTCATCCCAGCGGTGGCAGTGCTCTTTTTCTTCAGCTTCGAGTTCCTGCGCGACGACAGTGTGAGCAAGGTCTGGCAGGTTTTGGTGGCGGTACTCGTGGGAGTCGGAGGCGTCTGGGCTCTGTACTGGGGCATGGACCGGACCATCAGCATGTTCTCCGAGGCGACCGCCGCCGCTATCCGACCGTTCGCCTTCGTCGGACCGGCCATGGTGCTGCTGGCCTTCTATCTGGTCTATCCCGCTGTCAACACCACGATTCTGAGCTTTCAGAACAATCGAAGCACTGAATTCGTGGGATTCGACAACTACCAGCGAATCTTCACCGAGAGCCAGTATCTGACTTCCATGCGCAATTCGGTGCTCTGGGTGATCCTGGTTCCGGCGGCGGCGGTGATCATCGGACTGGCGTTCGCCACACTGGCAGACCGCCTCTCTCCGGTAGCGGAGTCCGTCTCGAAGTCGCTCATCTTCCTCCCGATGGCCATCTCCTTGGTCGGAGCCAGCGTCGTATGGACCTTCGTCTACGCCTTCCGCCCGGAAGGCTTTGGCGAGCAGATC
>JBGTKD010000137.1:0-4676 GCA_041744795.1 Acidimicrobiia bacterium | reverse complement strand
TGCTGACGACGACGCGGTGGCGATTCGACAAGCAGACTCCGTGCGACTGTTCGAAGAGCGGGCGATAGCGTCACTGCCCGACTTCCGACTGTCACGGTCCAACGCGGACGCCGTGGTCGAGATATGCCGTCGTTTGGACGGGATGCCGTTGGCGATCGAACTCGCGGCCGCTCGTTTGCGATCGTTCTCGCCCGCTCAGATCGCTGAACACCTCGATCAACGCTTTCGGCTATTGACCGGCGGGAGTCGGACAGCCCTTCCCCGACAGCAGACCTTGACCGCAACGATCGAGTGGTCCTACCGCCTGCTGGACGAATCCGAACAGGCGCTGTTCCGACGGCTGTCCGTCTTTCAGGGAGGATTCACGTTCGATTCGGTCACGTCCATCTGCGCGGGTGACCCTGTCGAAGAGTTCGATGTTCTTGAGCTGCTTCCTGCCCTCGTGGACAAGTCGCTCGTCGTGGCCGAGGAGCGTTCCGACGGTGTCCGATATCGCCTTCTCGAGACCCTTCGACAATTCGGACGCGACCGTCTGGATGACTCAGGACAGGCCGACGCATGGCGGGAACGTCATGCCCGCCACTTCGCTGCGCTCTCGCGGATGGGGACGTCCGCGAACTTGAACGGGCCGAACAAGGAAGTCTGGGTCGACCGACTGAGCACCGAGTTGGACAACATCCGCCAGGCAACCACGTGGGCGATCGGCGTTGGGGACATAGAGCTTTCAGCGGACGCGATGTACGGCGTCTCGCGCATTCTGTTGTCCCAAGGCCACTGGTCCGAGCCGCTAGCGAGATACGAGGAGTTCATCTCCCAGGTTGGCGCACTTTCCGACCAGCGACGGGCGGAAACTCTCACCGGCTACGGAAGTGTGTTGATAAATTCACCGCGTCGAGTGGAGTCACTCGACATCCTGCGAGAGGCGATCGACATTTATCGACGATTGGAGGCCGCCGGTGCTGATCCTGCAGTTCTCGGCGACTTCCCTCGCGCTCTCACCAACCTCGGGTACGCGATGTTCCATCAGGGAAAGGCCGGCGATCACAACGAGCACTATGCAGCTGTAGTAACCGAGGCCGTCGAGGTTTCGCGACGGCTGGGTAATCGCATCTTCGAGGTGGCGAACCTTTCGAACTTGGCCCACCACCGCGACCCGCGAGGGGACCCCGCCGATTCGCGCCGACTGTTCGAGGAGGCTGAGGAACTGGCTCGCCAGTCTGGCCTCATCGACCCCCGGAGCTTTTCTTCACAGAGAGCGTTCTTCGAGTTCGATCAGGGGAACCTGGACGACGCCCGCCGGTACTTTGCCCTGGCGCTCGAACACGAGGGCCAGGGGTCACATCGGGCCCTGAATATCGCCTTTCTGGCAGCTGCAGAGGTGCTGACGGGCGACCTCGACGCGAGGTCGCGCTTTCTGGAGGCTGTCGTCGATCACTACTCAGACGCCGAGGAGCGGGAGTCCGCTCACCAACATCAGACTCTCCTCGCCTTCAGGGCAGGTATCGATGCCGAGGTCGGACGTCATGCGAATGCTGCCCTCGCCTTCGGTGCGAGCGAGGCCCTTAGGGACCGGGGTCTCGGGATGCGTTGGGATCTCGTCGGACTACTCGAACGCGCTCGCCAGTCGGCACAAGAAGCACTCAGCCAATCCGAGTACGAGAGTCTCGTCGAGTCCGGTCGAAAGATGAGCGTTGACGACATCACTCGCTTTCTCCTGACGTACGACTGACCCACTCAGGCGTGCAAGGGCCGCGACGGAATCTCACTACGCTCCCCTGGTGTCGTAACAAGGAGGCGGTGTGGCCCAGAAGATGGGATTGTCCAAGATCCTGCTCGTTGCTGCGGTCGTGGCGTTCGTACTCGCTGCCGTCGGCGTGGATGTCGGTGACCTGAATCTGATCGCTATTGGGTTAGCGCTGGGGTTTGCCAGCTTCGCCGTCTAGGAGTGGCCCGTTGGCCGTGTGGGGTAGGGGGAGCCCTACTACCACACGGCCCCGGACATTTGTCAGTTGCCCAGACCGGCGGATCCAGCCCGACGAACGTCGGGTGTTTTCTCGCGCCTTACCCTGTACCTTTGCTTCCAGCACCGGGTCTCTGGTGCTGTAAGAAACGCCCGAAATCACTGGCCCCAGACGCGGCAAATCAGACCCACCGCTCGGGTCGTTCTGGAATGCTCACCGCCGCGCTCATCCCCGGTGTGGACCACACGAAGTCACCAGTCCAGATCAGCGACATCGTCTATGACGGGCCAGGGAACGACGTCGTCTACAACGACTCCGAGTACCTCATCCTCGTCAACACCGGCAGTACGGAGGTGAGCGTCGCGGGATGGACGATCCCGATAGGGTTCCCCGATAAGACCCCGGGTCAACTCAGTCTCTGACCAGTCCCGGTTTCAGAGTTTGCCGACGACGTGGGCGAGCACCTGCGACATCTGGTCGTGGGGGCTGAACTCGACCATCCTGATGGCTTCCTCGACGACGACGGTGTGCCCGGAGGGCCAGTAGTAGATCTCGCCGGCGTTCACGACTTCTTCCGTACCGTCTTGGTAGTACACGCGGATACTGCCCTCGATTACGAACCCCCAGTGCGGGCACTGGCAGTGATCCTGTTCCAGACCTTCCAGCATTGGGCGGAGGTCGAGGCCGGCCGGGTACTCCATGTAGGCGCTTGTCATCCCGCCGAGTTCCTGACCGCGAATCATCTCTCCGAGAGCTTCGGCGGCGATGGGGAGGTCTTTGACTTTGGACTTCATTCTTGACTGTCTCCTTCTGGCGCCATAAGGCGCCGCGAACATTGGTTGACGTTCAAACTTCTGTGAGTCGGTGGATGGCGCGAGCGAATCGAGTGGCTAGCCCCACCGGACCCGATGGTTGCTTCGCCAGGCTTCGAGAAGACCCAGATCGCCGACCACGTCGATCGTGAGGTTGGCGTCGCGGTTCCACACCGCCAGGTACATGTCTGCCGCCCGACCGGTGAGCGTGACATCCGCGGGACCGTCGCGACGATCCGTGTTGATGCCATCCGGCCCGATAGTCACCCGCCAGCGGTCGCCAGTATCGGATGCATGGACGACCATCGCCCTGGTGTCTTCGATCGGGAACTCGTTGGCACGGGGCGCGAACGCCATGAGCAACTCATCGATCCCGTCGACAGCGAAGCCGGGTTCGAATCCGGACATCGAACCCCCTGCGTTCTGGGCGTCGAATCGATGGATCGAGGTCTCGTGTGCCTGACGCCTGGCCCACATCGCCAGCGGCGATGGCGCAGGCAGAAAGGTCATTGCCTTCACGTCGGCGGGAGCCGATTGCAGTTGTCGCACCAGATTCGCGTTCGTTACGAGGTAATAGTCGACAAGGTCATCGTCGTCTGGCCAGAACACGGCCAGCTCGGGCCACGATTCCGAGAGCTCAGCGAGGTCGTCGACCCACATTTTCCTGGTACGGCGGGCGACGTGAGCCGCGGCCCAGAGGTGAATCTCACTGAGATGCCGAACGAGGTCTCGCATCGTCCAACCGGGACACATCTCGATGATGGTCTCCGGCCCGACCCGACGAGCCGCCTCCGCAAAGCGTTCGCCTTCCTGCCTGATGACAGCGATGTGCTCCGCAACTTCCATGGGTCCTCCCGACCGCTTCCAGCGTCATAAGCCGATGCGGCTTCGAGTGGGGAGTCCCAACCCGTTACTGCATTGAGTCGTTGGACACTACTGCAATTTGCAGTAGTGTCAAGCGTCATGACACCCAAGATGACAACCTCGTCATATGCCGTCCTCGCCCTCCTCGATTTGAAACCGTGGACCGGATACGAACTCACCCAACAAGCCCAGCGCAGCCTCCGCTACGCCTGGCCCAAGTCGGAGCGTCTGCTGTACTCAGAACCGAAGAAACTGGTGAAGCTCGGATACGCAACGACGCACAAGGAGCCGGCGGGAAACCGCACTCGAAACGTCTACGAGATCACGAGCGAAGGTCGTCAAGCACTCCGGAACTGGACCGGCTCACGAACCGCGGCGCCACGCATCGAGATCGAGGCCCTACTTCGACTGCTCTTCGCCGACCATGGGTCGACCGAGGACGTGCGCCGCACCCTCGACGAACTCGAATCGGACATCGCTGAACATCACCAAGCCATCGTCGACCTGATGGCGTCGTACCTCGACGGCGGTCACCCGTTCCCCAGAAGAGCCCACCTCTCTGTGCTCTTCGCCACCTTCCAGATCGAGATGTTCAAGACCATCGAGAAGTGGATCGAATTCGCCCGACACGAAGTGGACGATTGGCCGGACACCCGAGACCTCGGCATGACCGAGCGCACCGAAGAACTCACTCGACTGCTGGCCCAGGACCGATCGCTGCTCACGCACTGAGCCGGCGGGGGGCTCTCCTCTGCAATCTCGAACTACCCGAGCCCCGTTGCGGAATGGGAGACGATTGCACCCTGCCAGCGACGCCCGCCAGTCAGTCGTGGCCCACCAAGCCGAAGGACCGCCACCGGCAGCTCCAGCCTGACAAGAGTCGGGGGTTTTCTCGCGCCCTATCCTGCCCCTTTGCTTGCAGTACCGGGTCTCTGGTGCTGCAAGGAAAGGCCGAAATCATTGGTCCAAACGCGACGAATCAGACCCATCGATCGGGTCCTTGTGGAATGCGTACCGCCGCTGTCTGGAATGGCCGGGT
>JBGTKD010000136.1:0-5284 GCA_041744795.1 Acidimicrobiia bacterium | reverse complement strand
CACAGATCCGAGCCGATCTCGACCATCCCGACACGCTCGAGATCGCCAAGGTCTTCTCGGCTCCGGTCATCGTCCACGCCCGGCTCCGCGATGGCTCTCTTCGGCAGGCCGCGACCGAAGCTGGTGCAAGAGTCCTCGTCTACGAGGCCGGAGAAGCCCATCGATTCGACGCGCACGCCATCAACGCGGGCGTCGCAGGAATACACCGGGTCATATCACACCTCGGCATCGCAGACCACGCCGTTCCGGGCGACACAACTCCGTCGCAAGTGACACGACGCACCAAGTGGGCGCGAGCGCCGCGCTCCGGCGTGCTCCACCTCGACGCCGACCTAGGCGCCAGCGTCTCGGCAGGAACGCAGATCGCCAGCATCTACGACACCTACGGCAAGCAACTCAGCCGCATCACCGCCCGCAGCGAGCAACTTGTCATCGGACACACCCAGCGTGGACTCGTCAACCGTGGCGACGCCATCATCCACCTCGCAGACACCATCCCCGACTGACGCCGACCAGACCTCAGGTCACAAACCGATCCGTCAACGAGCTTTCGAGTAGAAAAATCGAGGTTGGTCCGGGTGTCGCTAGCCGATGCCGCTCTTACCTCGAGCAAGGCGGTCGGGTTGGTCCGACGATCTGCGCTCCGATCTCGTCGAGCTGTTCGGTCCAGCCCCGGGAGTCGGTCCAGGTGGATGGTCTGCTGTTCTTCCTACAGCGACAGCGCATAACAATGCGCACAGCGTTGCGACGAGGTTCAACAGCTGCTGGGGTTTTCGGGGTGTCGCACAGCGCTTGACCGTGCCATACCTTGTAATCAGCAGGTCGTGGGTTCGAGTCCCACCGCCAGCTCCCAACCGGAGAAACCACTAGGTGCAGCCCAGAGATGGCATGTCGAACTAAAACAGCCGCGGCGACCCGCGGCTGTTTTAGTTCGATTCGAGCGTTACATCGGGCAGTGTTTCAAGTGGTGCGACGACCCTGCACGGCCCGATAGATCAGCAATGCGACGATCGCACCCAAGATGGAACCGATCCAGCCAGCGGTGCGGAGCACAAACTCGCCATCCGCGATGAGGGAGGCGAGGAACCCGCCCAGGAACGATCCGATGATGCCGAGCACGATCGTGGCCACGATGCCCATCGGGTCACGACCGGGAATTAGGAAGCGGGCAATAGCACCGACGATTGCACCTACGACGATCAACCAGAGGATTTCCATGACTCTCCTATTTTGTTGCTAAAGGGACGATTTCCACTACCCCGCCACTAGGAAGTTCAAACATCCGACAGTGCCCAAATCGATGCATCTGACGCACCATCAGCGGGAACCATTGAATGGCCGGGGACGATGGACCTTGATCTCGACCAGTCTCGGACTGGTGTGTGCCGGACCAGGATGCTCGGCCACAGCGTCGCCAACGGTACGCATGGCGGAAGATCCGGCGCTTTTGCCGCCAAACGACCGGCCCCTACGCGATACTTTCTGATCGCTGGTCTTTTTGCCTGAGGGGGCATTCCGGCTACCCGCAGGTTGGAGAGGAGGCGACCGTGGAACTGCAGCAACGACGAGTGTCAGGTCATTGGTTTCCCCGACTTGCTGCGCTTATCGGGGGTCTAATCTTCACGGGGTTCGGTGTGTGGGCGATGGCGGCGCCCCAGTCGTTCTTCGACTCCGTGGCCATGTTCGATCCCTACAACCAGCACTTCGTCCAGGACATCGGTGCGTTCCAGATTGGTTTGGGCGTCGTCCTCCTCCTGGCGTGGTTCAGCGGTGGCGCCGACGCGATTGCCGTCTCGCTGCTGGGCGTTGGAGTCGGGTCCGTGGCACACGCTGTTTCGCACGTTGTCGGCTCCGATCTTGGCGGGACTCCTGGCGTTGACATCCCGACGTTCCTCATCATCGGAATGGCGTTAATGATCGGCGGTGCCATCCGATGGCGGGAGACAGACGGAGTTCGGCCACGCTGACGCGAACGACGACATCACCCGATCCCAGACAGGTTCTGGCACCGCCGACCTCGGGCTTCAAGTATTCACGCTCCCGGGACCTGGAGGCCGCCTCCTGTCGGTCGCGTTTTTGTTGGGTGGCGGCCCTTGGCGATCCGCCACTTTCAAAAACCCGAACTGATCCTCATCGGTGATGAGCCAGTAGATTTCACCGATGGGCTTCGATGTCGCCGCGGATGCTTACGACCAGTTCATGGGTCGGTGGTCGCAGTTCCTGTCGCCGCAGCTGGTGGAATTCGCCGGCGTCCAGGCCGGAAACCGGGTGCTCGACGTTGGCTGCGGCCCCGGCGCGCTCACCAGTGAGCTCGCAACCCGTATCGGACCTTCCGCTGTCGCGGCGGTCGATCCCTCTGAGTCGTTCGTCACGGCGGCGCAACAGCGCCACCCGGGTGTCGATGTTCGATTGGCGGCTGCCGAGCGCTTGCCGTTCCCAGACGGGATGTTCGACGTTGCTCTGGCGCAACTCGTTGTCCATTTCATGACAGACCCGCTCGCCGGTCTCGTGGAGATGGCTCGGGTCACGCGGCCTGGTGGGGTGATCGCCGCCTGCGTTTGGGACTTCGCCGGTGGAGATGGTCCGCTCGGGCCGTTCTGGACCGCGGCGCGCGCACTCAATCCGAGTGTGGAGGACGAGTCACACCTTGCCGGCGTTCGCGAGGGCCACCTGACAGACCTGTTCCGCGAGTCTGGACTCCGCAGCATCGAGCACACGACCTTGGCAGTTACCCAGAACCACACGGGCTTCGAAGACTGGTGGGGAGGGTTCATGCGGGGAGTCGGCCCAGCCGGCTCCTACCTGGCAGGCCTCGAAGAGCACCAGCAAGCCGCGTTGCGCGAGAAGTGCCGAGCCATGTTGCCGGCCGGATCCTTCACCATCACCGCTCAGGCCTGGGCGGCCCGCGGGATCACCTGACCGGATCGGTCTAACCGAGTGTCGTCGACCCGTAACGGTGGCGTGACGGCGATCGGCCACAGTGGTCGTGTGACCGAGTCCATCCGCGCCCAAGACCGGTACGCGCAGGGAGTCGGCTGGCCGGCGAGGCTCGTCGCCCGGTTGGCGTGGGCTCTCCTTGGCGTCGGGGTAGCCGCGGCGATGGTCGGAACCTGGCTGGCGACGGCTGTGTCGCACGTCGAGTTGTCCGCTGGCGAGGCTGGGCTTCCCATGATCCTTCTCTGGACGATGTTGGCGTTTGTCGGTGTCGGATCGCTGCTCGCAGCGCGTCGACCACGGAATCCGATCGGCTGGCTGCTTGCAGTAGTCGGGCTCAGCTGGCAGGCCGACGTCCTCGTGGGTGACCTGCGCACCTACGCCCTCCTCGTTCGCCCCGGAACTCCGGGCGGCTTGGTGAGCGCCCTCCTCTTCGACGTTCTGTGGGTCGTCCCATTCATCCTGCTGTTTATCGTCGTGCTCGTGTTCCCCGACGGACGCCTCGTCTCGGCTCTGTGGCGTCCAGCACTGGTGGCGCTCGGCGCGGCCGGCATCCTGATGATCTCGTCAGTCGGGCTCCACCCTGGGCCCCTCCCAAACACGTCGTGGGTGGACAACCCCTTCGGGGTCCCAGGTATTGAAGGGATGGGCGGGACGATGGAATCGGTCGCCACGCTTCTGGTCGTTGTTGGCGTGCTCGCCGGCCTCGCCTCGGTGACCGTCAGGTATCGCAGGGGTGATGCCACCGCGCGCCGCCAGTTGACCTGGCTCATCTTCGCGATCGGCGTCGATCGCGTCCCTGACGGCGGCGAATGTCCTAAGCGCACGAGGAGCGGGGGACCCATACGTGGCCGTTCTCCAGGTTGGGCCCCTATTACTCGTCCCCGTCGCCGTCGGGATCGCCATCACCCGCCATCGCCTGTACGAGATCGATCGGATCGTGAGTCGGACCGTCACCTATTCCGTCGTCATCGCAGTACTCGGTTCGTCATACGCCGGGCTAGTGGTGGTCCTCAGAGGCCTTCTCCCGGCTGAGGGCGACTTGCCGGTGGCGCTCACAACCCTGGCGCTGGCCTCTGCGTTCTTGCCGTTGGCGAAGGCGGTGCAGAGGTGGGTGGATCGACGCTTCTTCCGCTCCCGGTACGACTCCGGTCTCGTGGTCGCAAGCTTCGCCGACGATCTCCGCTCGAGCCTCGACCTGGCCGAGATGACTGGTCGAGCGCGCTATCTGATCGACTCCGTCTTCGCTCCCGAGGCAGTGGCGGTGTGGATCGAAAACGACCGTCAGCGGTAGTCGCTTGCCAGGAGCTCCCGACTTCGAGACCGACCAGCCACCGAACCCGCTGAGAGGGGTTGGCGATGGGTACGATTTCGCAATGGCACGACCGCGGCTCTATTCCGATCCGGTATTGGCGAGAGTCGGGAGCTGCGGCTGTTCACCGGCGAGCGTGATTCGCCAGTCGGCCTCTACCTGTCGCATTTCGGAGACCGGCCGTGAAAGACCGCTCGTGGTTCGACCGTCACGTCGTGCGGTGGCTGCTCGACCCCTGGTCGGTGTAGAACTTGGTGGCGAATCCGCGGGCGTCACGGGGAGTGTCCGTCGAGCCCCGCTCGCCCGCGACCGTTGAGAACCGCACGAACACTGGGGTTTGTTTCCCGGCTTCGGCCAGAAACGAGGCTTGCGTGTACTTGGTGAGTGGTTCGTAGCATTCGAAGAAGCCGTGTGCTCCGGAGCCTCGGGCGTGCACGATTCGCTCGGGGATTCGCTCATGATCGAAGTGGGTGATCTTCTCCCTGAGGATGAAGTCCTCAAGCAGTGCAGGTCCACGGAGACCCGCCCGCAGCGTCTTTTGCTTGTCGGCTATCGGGACGCCGAAATTCGTGGTGAGGGCTTTGCCGTCCGAGCTCACTCTGACTCGATCGAGAGGGTCGTTTGCTGGATTAGTCCCGGGAGTCGCCTGGGTGCCGACCTTGTCCGATTCGTGGGTTTCGGTGAGGGTGCTGGCGGTGACACTCGGATCCTCGAGGTCGGCGGTCGCTCCGGCCTTCGGTTTCCGTGAGGCTTCGCCGTGCTCGCCCTTCTTGTTTGGGTTGGCGGCGAAGGCCGCCGCCACGGCTTGAGTGGCCTCCATCTGTCGTGCTGCCGCTCCCTCGCCTCCGGGCGGGGCGGCCGGGCCGCTAACGGTGGACTTCGCCGCGTTGCTCTTCTTCGCGTTCGCCTTGCCCTGCTTGCTCGCGGGCACTGCGGCTCAAACCGGATTCCACGGTGGTCGACGGGGTCGCTTCCGCTTACCGCCCCCCTCGGCCGGCTACGCCGGCCGGTCCCCCCAGACTCCTTCGCTGTGCTCAG
>JBGTKD010000135.1:0-46846 GCA_041744795.1 Acidimicrobiia bacterium | reverse complement strand
CACCTATTCGCCACCAGGGTCGAAGGCTCTGTGGACGCCATCGCCCACCTCCGTAGTCTCGACGCGACCGATCCCCGCACACGGGACGGGGTCGAGGAACTATGCACCGTGTTCCAGACTCTGTCAGACCTAGGGGTTCCCAGCGACGCCTACGCCCTCGACCTCGGCATCGCTCGAGGACTGGACTACTACACAGGCACGGTCTACGAGACGACGCTCGACGCGCATCCCGAGATCGGTTCGGTTTGTTCCGGCGGTCGCTACGACGATCTGGCAGGGCTCTACACCAATACCAAGCTGCCGGGTGTTGGTATTTCGATAGGTCTCACTCGCCTTTTCTGGCAGCTTCGCGAGGTAGGACTCATCGGCGATGGTTCGACTTCGGTCGAGGCCTATGTGACGATCATGGACGAGGAAGCGGTGCCGGAGGCCTTTCGACTCGCAACCGCATTACGAGCGGCCGGCATCAACACCGATGTCGCCGCCGAGCCCACCCGCCTCGGCAAGCAGTTGAAGCACGCCGACCGCATCGGCGCACGTTTTGCCTTGATCGCCGGAGAGGACGAGCGTGCAAGAGGCATGGTCACCGTCAAGGATTTGGTGACAGGCGACCAGGTGGTCCTGGCCTTCGATGAGGCGGCCGCCCACATCACAGGATCAGGAGAAGAATGAGCGAGTACCGAACTGCCTATGCCGGCACGATGGACGAGAGCCGGGTGGGGGACACCGTCACCGTCGCCGGATGGGTCCAACGGCGTCGCGACCACGGAGGGGTTTCATTCTTCGACCTACGGGACTCTTCTGGGATCGTCCAGATAGTGGCGGACCCCGAAGAGATCCCTGTCGTGACCGACCTTCGGATGGAGTTCTGCGTCGCGGTTACGGGAGAAGTCCGCATGCGACCCGAGGGGACGATCAACGAAGATCTGGATACGGGCATGGTGGAAATCGGCGCAGTCGAGGTGACCGTCCTGAGCCCGTCAGACACGCTGCCGTTCATGCTCGACGACCGAATCGACACCGACGAACGCGTCAGGCTCGAGTTTCGATACCTGGACCTGCGGCGGGCTTCGATGACAGCGAACCTGCGCGCTCGTTCGAAAGCGACCTCGGCGATTCGCCAGGTCCTCGAGTCCAAGGGATTCTTGGAAGTCGAGACTCCGACGTTGATCCGCTCGACCCCCGAAGGGGCGCGCGACGTGTTGGTTCCGAGCCGGTTGAGGAAAGGGAACTTCTATGCCCTTCCCCAGTCTCCCCAGCTTTTCAAACAGCTCCTGATGATCGGCGGCGTTGAGCGGTACTACCAGGTGGCGCGTTGTTACCGAGATGAGGACTTCCGCGCCGATCGCCAGCTGGAATTCACCCAACTCGACTTAGAAGGCTCGTTCTGGGGTCAGGACGACGTCCTCGAAACTGTCGAAGAGGTGATCGCAACCGCTGTGAAGGCTGTTCGAGGTGCGGGTCCCGAACTTCCCTTTCCGAGACTGACATGGTCCGAAGCGATGAACCGATTCGGATCGGACAAGCCCGATCTTCGATTTGGGATGGAGATCACAGAGTTGGACGGGGTATTCGCCGAGTCCGAGTTCGGCGTGTTCTCGTCGACCCTGGAATCCGGTGGAACCATCCGTGGGCTCAATGTCGGAGGAATTGACTTTCCCCGGTCGAGAGCCGATGCGCTGACCGAGGACGCAAAGGCGGCCGGGGCCAAGGGCCTCGTGTGGCTCGTGGTCGAAGAAGGGGGAGAGCTCCGTTCCCCGATCGCCAAGTTCCTCTCTGAATCCGAGAAGCTCGCCTTGGTCTCGGCTTTGGAGGCTGGAATGGGAGATGTCCTTTTGCTGGTGGCGGATCGCTGGAAGACAGCGGTGACGGTCCTTGGATCGCTCCGCAACGTGCTTGGTCGACCCGCAGGACACGACGAACTGGCGTTTCTGAGCGTCGTGGACTTCCCGATGTTCGAGGAGGAAGAAGACGGCCGGATAACTTTCTCCCATCACCCGTTCACTGCCCCGCGAGACATCGAGATAGCGCGGACCGATCCTCTGAACGCAACGTCGAAGGCTTATGACATTGTCGTCAATGGCATCGAGTTGGGGTCTGGATCGGTGAGAATCCACGATCCGGAGATCCAATCGGAGGTCTTTGACATCCTCGGGATCGAGCGTGAGTCGGCCGAGCGTCGGTTCGGCTGGTTCCTTCGTGCCCTGCGATACGGCACGCCGCCCCACGCCGGCTTCGCGTTCGGGATCGATCGCCTGGTCATGGTCCTACAGAACGAGACGTCGATCAGGGATGTGATTCCATTTCCCAAGACCCAGACGGGTCTGGATCCCCTTACGTCATCGCCCAGCCCGGTAGACGATGCCCAACTCGCAGAGTTGGGCATCAGGCTCCGCCCCGAGGTTCAGGTGGACGGGGAGGCCTGAGGGGGTCGTGGACCTATTCAGTGCCGGGGCCGAAGCGAAACGGGAGCGGGTGGCGCCGCTGGCGGCCCGGATGCGACCCCGAACTATCGACGAGGTTGTCGGCCAACCCGGTCTGCTCGCACCGGGGGCTGCTTTTCGCAGACTGATCGAAACCGGACGGCCGGTGTCGATGCTCCTTTGGGGTCCTCCAGGCTCGGGAAAGACCACGCTTGCTCGCCTCGTCGCCCATCACGTGGAAGCCGCCTTCGCGACGCTCTCTGCGACAAACGCGGGCGTGAAGGACGTTCGGGAGATCCTGGCTGGCGCCAAGGAGCGGCTGGGATCCGACGAACGTAGGACGGTGCTCTTCCTCGACGAGATCCATCGGTTCTCTAAGTCACAACAGGACGCGCTATTGCCCGGTGTGGAAGACGGAACTGTGATCCTGATTGGAGCAACGACAGAGAACCCGTTCTTCGAGGTCAACTCTCCGCTGATGAGCAGGATGACCCTGTTTCGCACCGAGCGAATTGACTCCGAGGCACTCGAGGTTCTAATTGAACGCGCGCTCAGCGACCCCGACCGGGGGCTCGGATCTGACGGGCTGACGATCGATGCAGACGCACGAGAAGGGCTCGCGACGCGAGCGGGTGGGGATGCCAGGCACACACTCACGGCGCTGGAGGTGGCAGCGACGTTGGCTCTGGGACGACAGTCCCAGGTGATCGCGATGGAAGATGTTGCCGAAGCCCTGCAGCGCCGCATCGTCCGATACGACAAAGCAGGTGATGCTCACTACGACGTGATCTCGGCGTTCATCAAAAGCGTGAGGGGCTCGGACGTTGATGCCTCCCTCTACTGGCTGCACCTCATGCTCGAAGGGGGAGAGGACCCCGAGTTCATCGTGCGAAGACTCATGATCCTCGCCTCGGAGGACATCGGCTTGGCAGACCCCAACGCTCTACTGCAGGCCGTCGCCGCAGCCCAGGCGCTGGCACACGTGGGACTTCCGGAAGCGACATTTCACCTCACCCAAGCCACCGTGTATCTCGCTATCGCTCCCAAATCGAATTCGATCACGCGAGCCATCGGTTCTGCCAAAGCACTGTTGAATGACGGGCCGACACCGGTGGTGCCTGCGCATCTGCGTGACGCCCACTATTCGGGTGCCGAAAAACTGGGGCACGGAGAGGGCTACGTCTACTCCCACGACGCGCCTCATCACGTCGCACGCCAGAGCTACTTCCCGGAAGAGATCGAACCGACTGTCTTGTTTCGTCCCGGATCCGAGGGTCGTGAGGAGGCGCTGGCCGAACGTCTGCGGTGGATCGACGAGATGTTGGGCCGGCCGCCGCGTTGATCACTCTTCCTCCCACCGTCAGGGTCGTCGACGACGTGGCCTCACAACTCAGGCCCCAGGTTGCCGAAGCAGGGTCGCACGCCGTGATAGTCAGCGAAGCAATGCTGGTGAACGCCGGTGTAGTCCGGGCGGTCGCCCACGCTCTGAATGTCGATGTCGTTTCGATCCCAGGCGGCGAGCCGGTGGCGTCCAACGTCTCGGACCTGGCTCACCAGCTCAGCCGTGGATCGGCTGATGTGGTCGTGGCCGTGGGCGGAGGCAGCGTCATAGACACCGTGAAGCTGGCCGCTCGGCTCGTCGCAGACCCCAACGGGCTCGACTCCCGGCTGATGTCAGCGGCTCCTTTTCCCCCGGGTCTGGCAGTCGTAGCCGTGCCCACTACCGCAGGATCAGGAGCGGAAGTGACCCGCACCGCCATCGTCAGCCATGAAGGCAGAAAGACCTGGGCTTGGGATGAGAGCTTGAGACCCGAGCGGGCAGTTCTCGCCCCTGACCTGACTCTCGGACTGCCACGGTCGATCACTGTCGCCTCGGGCCTCGATGCCTTCGTGCACTCCGTCGAGGCCGCAACCGGACAGCGCGCCACCAGTGCAGTCATCGACCTGGGCACTGCGGCTGCCCAGTTGATCATCGCCAGATTGGCGGAGGTAGTGGCCGACCCCAGCAATCGGGAGGCGAGAAAGGATCTTCTCATCGGCGCGGCTGGGGCGGGACTGGCCATCGATGAGTGCGGCACCGGTGTCGGTCACGCGGTCGGTCATGCACTGGGGTCACTGGTGGCGATCCCTCACGGGCTGGCGGTGATGGCCGGACTTCGAGCGGCGCTGGAGTGGACGTTGGAGGGCGCTGGCGACCGATATGTGCCCCTGTCCGATGCGCTTTCCACCCACGACCTCCCAGAGACCTTCGATGAGCTCTTGGACGCAGTCGGCTTCAAGGAGGAACTCTCCAAGTGGAATCCACCGTCTGAATCAGAACTCATCGCCGAACTGGCATCGGAGGAACACCAGCCGATGTGCCGGAACAACGCTCGGCCCATCGCGGCGCAGGATCACGGGTTGCTGGCCCGCCTGACCCTCGGATGGTGGAACCAGTGATCCGATCCATCCTCCACACTCATCACAAGCTGGTCCTAGATCCTCCGTTTCCGGCCGCCTGGGACCCTCAACCGCGCAGAGCGTTTCCTGTGGCAGTCGTTCGGGTCCAGGACGACTCCGGTGCGGAGGGTTTCGGAATCGGAGATCCGCTCCGGGGTCTAATCGACTACGAGCATCTCTTCATCGGCTCGGACCCACTTGACTTGGACCGCCACACAGCAGTTGTCGACAACATCGCCTTCCTCGACGGTCGACCTTGGCCCTTCGAGATCGCACTTTGGGATCTGGCAGGCAAGCTGACCGGCCAACCGATTTGGAAGATGGTGGGGGGCGCCGGGAACACGCTGGCGCTCTACGCCTCATTTGGCACCCATCGACCGGTCAGCGCCACCGTCGACAACGCCCTCATGGTCGTCGAACGAGGCTTTCGGGCACTCAAACTGCGGTTCGGGAGGCAATCCCTCCAGGACGATCTCGCCGTATTGGACGCCGTACGTGAGGCGGTCGACGTCGAAGTGATGGTCGATTGCAACGAGGGTTGGCGAATGCCGTGGGACACCCGTCCGCCGGCGACCCTTGCCGCCGCGTTGCGTCTCGCCGCCGAACTAGAAGAGAGGGGGGTCTATTGGATGGAGGAGCCTCTGCACCGGGGAGATCACTCGGGCATGGCTGCGCTGCGCTCCGAAACGAACGTGAGGATCGCGGGTGGGGAAATGACGCGCGAGATGCATGAGTTCGGACTGATGCTGCAGGCGGGGGCGCTTGACGTGTATCAGCCGGACGCCGTTGTCACCGGAGGGATCGGCGGATTGCGACGTCTCGCATCTGAAGTGCACCAGGCCGGTCACATCTTCAGTCCGCATACCTGGGGGAGTGGGGTGGCGCTGGTCGCGAACGCTCACCTGACCGCAGGGACCGTCGGGACGACCTTCCTCGAGTACCCCCTCGATCCGCCGGAGTGGACCGAAGAGCGGCGCGACTTCGCATTCACCCAGTCAGTCGTCTGCGATGGCGAGCTCGTATTGAGCGAGAGGCCGGGTCTCGGCGTGGAACTGGATATTGAACGCTTGGAGGCGACGTCCGTTGACGTAGCTCGATACTCATGAAGCGCGTCCTGCTGGCGGTCGTGTTACTGGCTGGTTGCACCACCACCGAGCCGGTGCCAGCTCCTACCTCGACGGTTACGACCACTATCACGACCGTGACCACGACAGTCACCACGACCACAACGACTACTACCACCGTTCCCGAAACGACCACGACGACCGTGCCGCTGGCGCCGCTGCTGGGGCTGGCTATCGAGCCGGTCGCTTCCGGTTTCTCCCAGCCGGTCTTGTTACTTAGCCCGCCAAATTCGGACAGGCGTTTCATCGTGGAGAGAGTCGGGAGAGTCCTCGAACTCACCGAAGACGGCGAGATTGTCGAGGAGCCCTATCTCGACCTCCGGGATCGGGTCAACTCGGGCGGGATTGAACAGGGGCTGCTCGGGATGGCATTTCACCCCGAGTTCTCCAGCAACGGCCGCATCTTCGTCTACTACTACCACGGAGAGGCCACCACCAGGCTCGTGGAGTTCACCGCCACGGCTTCTGGGCCTGCGGTCGCGACTCAAAAAGTCCTGCTGACCCTCGACCAGCCGACGGTCCGCCACAACGGTGGGATGCTCGAATTTGGACCTGACGGAAACCTGTACCTGGCACTCGGAGAGGGTGGGGCAGCATCGACCCACTCTCAAAACCCCGAGACCCTCCTGTCGTCAATTCTGCGACTCGATGTCGACCGGGGCGATCCCTACGCCATCCCTGCGGACAACCCGTTCGTCGATGGGGGCGGGGCGCCGGAGGTTTGGGCCTTCGGGCTCCGCAACCCCTGGCGTTTTGCCATCGACCCGGTCACCGAACTCATCTACATAGGCGACGTCGGTCATGAGCGGTGGGAGGAGATCAATGTTGTCCCGTTGTCGGAGGGCGGTCGCAACTTTGGCTGGCTGCGTATGGAGGGTTCGACTTGTTTCCAGCCTGGGTGCGACCCGGAGACCGAGAGTTTGGTACTCCCCGTGCATGAGTACAGCCATGAGGAAGGATGTTCTGTAACGGGAGGACGGGTCTATCGCGGTGAGGCGATTCCCGAGTTGGTTGGGACATACTTCTATTCGGATTGGTGTGGCGCATGGCTGCGGAGTTTCCGCTGGGACGGCCGCTCCGCTCTCGATCACACCGAGTGGTTGACGGGGATCGGCCAGGTGAACAGCTTCGGCGTGGACAACGACGGGGAGCTGTATGTGCTCTCCTGGACTGGTGAGGTCGGCAGGATTGTTCCGGTGCGCGACGAGTAGCCTCGGCGCCATGCTGGACCGACTTTCATGGTTCGTGACGGGCCTGGTAGCCGGTGGCCTCATCACGGTCAGGGCCCTTCGACGTCGGCCGCGCCCCCAAGACCTCAAAGCGGCGGCACTTCAGACAGGAGCCGATGTGATGGACCTCACAGCGCGTCTCGTTCAGCCTCCCCGCAGGCGTTTGTTCCGGGTCAGGTGAGCGTCAGCTGACTGAAAAGGCCGCCGGACTGCGTTCCGAGGCCGTGTACCGTTGCCCGTTCCATGGATGCGACCTCGATCCGACAGACATTTCTCGAATTCTTTGCCGAACGCGGCCACACGGTGCGCCCTTCGGCGCCGGTCATTCCCACTGATCAGACTCTTCTGCTCGTCAACGCAGGGATGGTGCCTTTCAAGCCGTACTTCCTCGGTGAGGAGCAAGCGCCGTACAACAGGGCAGTATCGGTCCAGAAGTCGATTCGGACCATCGATATCGACATCATCGGGACGACCGCTCGGCACATGTCGTTCTTCGAGATGCTGGGCAACTTCTCGTTCGGCGACTATTTCAAACCAGATGCCATGCGTTGGGCCCACCAACTACTCACCGACGTCTATGGCCTCGATCCTGACCGCCTCTGGTACACCGCTTACGAGACCGATGACGAGGCCGCAGACCTGTGGCATCAGCACGTAGGCATTCCCACCGAGCGCATCCAGCGTGGCGGCAAGGACAACTTCTGGCAGATGGGCGTACCCGGTCCATGCGGTCCGTCTGCCGAAATCTTTTACGACCGCGGCCCTGAGCACGGCCCAGACGGTGGCCCCATCGGAGGCGGTGAAGAGCGGTTCATCGAGATCTGGAACCTCGTCTTCATGCAGAACATCCAGGACCGTCCCTATCACGTCGTCGGCGAACTACCCCGCAAGAACATCGACACCGGTATGGGTTTGGAGCGCCTGGCAATGGTCCTGCAAGGCGTCGACTCCGGTTTCGACATCGACACGATTCGACCGGTCAGAGACGCCGGGTCAGCCCACACCGGCGTCGATTACGGCTCCGACCCGCTGTCCGACGTGTCGTTGCGGATCCTCGCCGACCATGGCCGGACGATGAGTGTGCTGATCGCGGACGGTGTCGTTCCTTCCAACGATGGGCGGGGATACGTCCTTCGGCGGATCATCCGTCGAGCTGTGCGCCACGCATGGCAACTCGGCGGTTCGGGTCTGGTCACGCCCGGTCTGGTCGATGCCACCGTTGGGGCACTCGGCGACTGGTACACGGAGTTGTCCGACAGGCGGGACTTCATCGTCGATGTCGTGTCCCGCGAGGAGACGAGGTTCAGAGGGACGCTCGAGTCGGGCCACCAGCTCCTCGACTCCGAACTCGACGACACCGGTGCGGAGCTGTCAGGAGAAGTGGCTTTCAAGCTTCACGACACCTTTGGCTTCCCGATCGAACTGACCAGAGAGATCGCGGCCGAGCGGGGAACGACGGTCGATGAGGCGGGCTTCGCGGCGGAGATGGACGCACAGCGACAACGTGCCAAGAAGAACTGGAAGGGTGGCGACGCCGCCGCCCTGGGCGAGTTCTACAGATCTGTGATCGAAGACGCCGGACCGACCGAGTTCCTGGGTTACGACCACGACGCCGCGTCCGGCCGCGTCCTGGCCCTCATCGTCGAGGGTGTGCAGGTGGAGTCCGCCGAGGAAGGAACCGAGGTCGAGGTTTTCCTAGACCGCACCCCGTTCTACGCCGAGTCTGGCGGTCAAGTCGGTGACGTCGGCACCATCTCAACTGTGAGCGGGTCGGTGCTCGTCGGCGACACACAGCACGCTATTCAGGGATTCCACGGTCACCGGGGTCGGGTCCGTGGCGGTGTCATCAGGGTCGGTCAGGATGCCGATCTGGTGATCGATAGCCCGCGCCGCGATCGGATTCGCAAGTCACACACCGGAACACACATTCTCCATTGGGCCCTGCGCGATGTGTTGGGGGATCACGCCAATCAGGCTGGTTCGCTGGTCGAGTCGGGCCGGCTCAGGTTCGACTTCAGCCACTTCAGCGGCCTCAGTCACGAGGAAGCGTCAGAAATCGAGGCGCGGGCGAACCGTCGGCTCATAGAGAACTCACATGTGCACACTGAGGTGACCTCGCAAGACCGGGCCAAGGAAATGGGCGCGCTGGCCTTCTTCGGAGACAAGTACGGAGACACCGTGCGGGTTGTCAAAGTGGGAGAGTTCTCGGTCGAGTTCTGTGGAGGCACTCACACGTCAGCTGCGGGCGAGGTCGGACCGCTGGTGATTCTCGGTGAGTCGTCGATCGGTTCGAACATCCGGCGCATTGAGGCCCTGACCGGGGAATCCGCATATGAGCATCTCGTGGGGGTTCGATCGAGTCTTGACACGGCGGGGTCACTTCTTAGGGCGCCCGCATCGGAGGTACCTGAGCGGATCCAGGCGATGATCGATCGAGTGTCGAAACTGGAAGACGAACTTGAGACCATTCGTGCTCAGCGTCGTGGTGCTCTCTCCGAGGAACTCGCAGCGACGGCCGAGGTGTCTGGAGAGTCGCGGTCGGTGGTAGCGGCGGTTGGCGAGTTGCCTCCAGACCAGCTTCGACAGCTTGCCCTAGGCATACGCGACAGACTCGGGTCCGGAATAGTGGTGCTCGGATCGACTTCGGCAGGTAAGGGAGCGCTCATCGGAGTCATCTCACGCGACCTCGTCGACAAAGGCGTGTCGGCCTCGGACCTGATCGGACCTGCCTCCCGAGTTCTGGGAGGCGGGGGCTCGCGTGATCCCGAACTCTCCCAGGCGGGAGGCCCCGCTGGCGACAAACTGGATGAGGCTATTGAAATCGCCCGGGACGAGGTCGGCCGGGCTCTGGCGTGACGGTCGGGCGAGTACTGGCCTTCGATCCTGGTTCCACCAGGGTGGGAGTCGCGGTGAGTGACCCCTTACGGATCGTGGCTACGCCGCTGAAAGTCGTTCCCGTAGTGGATTTTGAGCGGGAGCTGCGCCAGATGGTCTCCGAATACCAGCCGTCGACGATCGTGATAGGGCTTCCCGTGGGACTGTCGGGTCGCGAAGGCGCTTCGGCCCAGGCCGCCCGCGCCCTCGGCGAACTGGTCGCCCAAGTAACAGGCATACCGGTCGAGTATGTGGATGAGCGTTTCACCACTGCAACGGCGGAATCGGCCATGCTCGAGGGCGGCGTCAAACGACGAGATAGGCGCCAGAACGTGGATAAAGTCGCAGCAGCCGTAATCCTGCGGCACTACCTCGACCGTGGCATCGACCGCGACATCGACCGCGACCATTCAGGGTGACATGACCCAACCTCCTGTTCCTCCCACTCCTTCAACCTGGCGCCTTGTCCGCCCTCTCCTGGTGATAGCCGGTGTGGTGGTCATCGGATTTGGTCTCGTCACGGTCGCTTCCGATCTCGGCGACAGAATCGGAAGTGGCTTCTCGCCCAGCGAGGACGAGGAGTTCGCAGAGATCGAGCCGGGCCGCCAAGTAGAAGTGGTGATCCCTCCCGGCACCAACGCCGAAGGAATCGGCGAGATCCTCCGAGACGCGGGACTGATCCGCTCGGTCTCACAGTTCGAAACCGCAGTCCGAGCGGCGGGAGCCGACACCCGGCTGCAGTCAGGGACCTACACCTTCGTCACCGGGACATCGCTTTCCGATCTGATTGACGAGCTGCAAGTCGGTCCACGGATCGTCGTGTTTGACGTGACGATCCGCGAGGGATTGAGGGTCACCGAAATCATCGATGTGCTGGCAGAGGCTTCCGGTCTTGATCGGGCCCTCTTCGTCGAGGCCCTCGAATCGGGGCTGGTACAAACTTCCCTGGCCACGCTTCCTGTCGATCCGACATTGGCGGACTGGGAGGGATTGCTCTTCCCGGACACCTACAGGTTCAGCGAGGAAGCCACCCCCGCAGGAATGTTGCGGCGGTTGGCCTCCACGATGGAACAGCGAATGGACTCCGTTGACTGGAGTGCCTTTGAAGCAGCAGGATTCACCCGATACCAGGGCATCATCATTGCTTCCCTCATCGAGAGTGAGGTCCGCGTTAGCGACGAGCGCCCGATCGTCTCGTCGGTGATGAGGAACCGGATCACAGACGGCGCCCGTCTCGACATCGACGCGACAGTCCTTTACGCCATGGGCATCCGCGACCCGTCGCTCATCGATGTCACCTTTGACTCTCCGTACAACACGCGATTGGTATCCGGCCTCCCGCCCGGTCCGATCTCCGCGCCGGGGCTGTCCTCCTTGCAGGCCGCGGCAGCTCCGGCGGACACCGAGTTCCGGTATTACGTGCTGGCCAACGAGGATGGGTCCCACGTGTTCGCGGTGACACTCGAAGAACACAACGCGAACGTGGCTGCGTCTAGGGAATCCGGCGTACTTCCTTGAGAGAAAGTTCTCAAGTCCTTTCTTGAACGAGCCGACTTCTCACTCACGCAAAGGAGAAAGAGATCATGGCACTCACCGGCAATATCGAAGTCTTCCCGCTTCCAGAGGTGCTGCGACTGCTCGCCCGATCAGGCAAGACCGGATGCCTTCACATCGCCGCCAGCTCGGTCGATGGGCGCATGTACATGCGCGATGGATCGATCACTCTCGCGACTGTCTCGAGTGACACCGAGTTTCTGGATCAGTTTTCCTCCTCAGGATTGGTCGAGGCTCAGCGCGTTGATACCCGTGGCGAAGGCTTGAACCTCACAGACGTCTTGAGTCACGGATCCTCGCCCGAAGACTTGTCTGGGTTCATCCATGAGCACCTGGTCGAAGCGGTCTACCGAATCCGCAAGCCGGGATCGGGAAACTTTGAATTCCTGGTTGACGCCTCTCCGCGCTTCGAAACAGGCCAGTCCTTCGACGTCGAATCGGCGGTCGTCGACGCAGATCGCAGGGCCGCAGACTGGGCAGACATCGAACAGACCATTTCCGACATGAACCTGCCGGTTCGGATGGTCCGGTCACTGCGCGAGCCTGAGGTTTCTATCAGTGCGCCGACGTGGAGGGTTCTGGCCGCTCTGGAAGGCGGAGCCAGCGTGTCCGAGATCGCTCGGATGCTGGGGACCACCCAGTTCAAGACCGCCCGAGAGATCGCCGGACTCATGCGATCGTCGCTGATCGAGCCGGTGCCGGTGTCGACTTCGACCTATTCGTCGCCTTCGGCCTTCCAAGCTCCGTCCGAACCCGCACCGCAGATCCCGGCGGATTGGTCCCAGGACACACCGCAGACCGACATGACCGAGCCGGAAGCCGTGCCAAGCCCGTGGGAGACGACGGCGGACCCAGAAGCTGACCAGTCCTGGGATACCCAGCCCTGGTCAGAGGCGGTCAGGGAAGAGACGCAACCCTCGACAGAGCCCGAAGCGGATCCCGATGGGGAGTCCACTGAGCCGATTAGGGGCGGATGGTGGGCCGAGGCGATGGCCACGGAGGACCCGGTGGTCGACACCGACGAGTTCCTTGAAAGCGTGTTCTCCCAGGCTGAAGGAGCCGAGGAGGAGGAGACAGGATTCTCGATGGGGTTGTTGCGTCGTCGTCGCATGGGTCCGGTCTCCCGCGAAATCACAGACTCCCACTGAGTTCGCTACCCCGCCACTAGCGTCGCCCTCGAATGACGCCATATCTGATTCTTCTCGCCTTCGTCGGCGTTCTAATGGGGCCGACGCTCTATCACCTCGGGGTAAGGGCAGGCGTCAGACGTCCCTTCGACGGTCCGGCGCCGCGTTGTGAGACGTGCGAGTCGGTCAGGATGCCACTGTCGCTCAAGTGTCCTAACGGTCACCGGATCAGACGCAGGGAACCATGGGTTTGGCTCGCTTCTGGTGTTCTGTGGATTGCCTCAGGAATCGTCACCCAAACTGCTGGATGGCTCCTCCCTGCCTACCTCCTGCTTGCCGCCATCACCGTCGTGTTGGCGGTCACAGACATCGATCACAAGTTGATCCCAAACCGGATCCTCTATCCGGGAACGGCTCTCACGTTTCTGCTGCTCTTTGCTGGCGCTGTCGTGGAAGGCCAGACAGATCGTCTTCTACCGGCCGCTATAGGCGGCGCCGGGTATTTCGCGGCGTTGTTCTTCGTTTACATCGTGGCGCGCGGTGGCTTTGGGTTCGGGGACGTGAAACTGGCGCTCCTTCTGGGAGCCATGGCCGCGTTCCAGTCGCAACGAGTCGTCCTTCTGGCGGTGTTCTTCACGGGGGTCATCGGTGGGATACCTGCTTTGGTGATGCTCGTGTCGCGCAAGGCACGATTCACCGACGAGATCCCTTATGGCCCACCGATGCTGGCTGGCGCCTGGTTGGCCCTCGTCTTCGGCGAGGCGTTCGGGCAGATGATCACGGGCTGATCGACTCCCATTAGCCTGCTCGCATGTTCCGCTTTCTCACTGCCGGCGAGTCGCACGGACCTGCCCTGGTAGCCGTGGTTGAGGGCCTCCCTTCCGGACTTCCCGTGCTTATCGACGAACTCGGCGCGGAACTGGCCAGGCGACGGCTCGGATTCGGGCGCGGTGGACGGATGAAGATCGAACAAGACGAGTTGGAGATCCTGGGCGGTGTGCGCCATGGCGTGACCCTGGGTTCACCGGTGGCGATTGTCATCCGCAACACCGAATTTGCCGAGAAGTGGTCCGAGGAGATGAGTCCTTATCCGGGCCAAACCAAGAAGCGTCTGACAACTCCGCGGCCCGGTCACGCCGACCTTGTCGGGATGATGAAGTACGACACCCGTGACGCCCGCAACATCCTCGAAAGGGCCTCGGCCAGGGAGACAGCGGCACGGACCGTGGTGGGCTATCTCGCCAAGCAGCTCCTGGCGAAAGTCGGTGTCTCGGTGTTTAGTCATGTGGTTGCGATCGGCGAGGTCGAGGCACCTGAAGGCACTCTGCCGGTACCCGATGACCTTTCCCGTATCGACGCTTCGCCGGTGCGGGTGTTCGATCCGCAAGCCGAGCAAGCGATGATTTCGGCGATCGAGGCCGCCAGGGCTGATCGCGACACGCTCGGAGGCGTTGTTGAGGTTCTCGCGTACGGGCTGCCTGTTGGTATCGGTAGCCACGTCCACTGGGATAGAAAGCTCGACGCTCGGTTGGCGGAGGCGATGATGTCGATCCAAGCCATCAAGGGTGTGGAGATCGGAGACGGTTTCACCTCGGCCCGTCGGCGGGGATCAGTCGCCCATGACGAGTTGCATGCCACCCCGGACGGTCCGGTCCGCAACACGAATCGGGCAGGAGGCACAGAAGGCGGGATGTCCAACGGTGATCCGCTTCGGGTGCGGGTTGCCATGAAGCCCATCTCCACGGTGCCCAAGTCGCTGCAAACCGTGGATGTCGACACAAAGACCGCCGAACGTGCTTTCTATGAGCGGTCCGACGTGGTGGCGGTTCCCGCTGCGGGGATAGTCGCCGAGCAGATGATGGCGATCGTGCTGGCCCAGGAGATCCAACGCCAGTTCGGAGGCGACAACGTCGACGACCTGCGACGGAGCGTCGAGGCATACCGGGCGCGACTCGCAGCGTTCTAGTGGAAGCCATAACGATCTCCGATTCCTCAGAGGTCGTCTTCGGTCATGATCGGGGCGTTCTGCCAACTCGGCCCGAACGAGGAGCAGTGGCGGTGCTCACCCAGCCCGGACCGGCTGGCGCTATTGCCCGAGACGTCGTCGAAGCCATCTCGGGGGTGCGCACGACCGTCCACGAACTACCTGACCGCGAAGCCGCCAAGGAACTGGATGTTGTCGGCCAGGTCTACGACGTCCTCGCCGAGTTCAATTTGGGCCGACACGACACGATCGTGGGAGTCGGTGGCGGTGCGGTAACCGACACTGCAGGTTTTGTCGCCGCCACTTGGCTCCGGGGTGTCGAGTCGGTGCTGGTACCGACGACCCTGCTGGGGGCGGTTGACGCCGCGGTGGGAGGCAAGACCGGGATCAATCGGTCGGGCAAGAACCTGGTGGGCGCTTTCTGGCTGCCCTCCCGAGTTGTGGTGGACCTCGAAATGCTTGCGAGACTTCCCGACACGCTCCTGCGAGAGGGAGCGGCTGAGGTGTTGAAAGCAGGGCTGCTGGCCGATCCGGAGATCGTCGCCGCCTATGCCAGGGACGGTCTGGCAGCCGACGTGGGTTTTGTCGTACCAAAGGCGATCGAAGTCAAGGCGGCGATTGTCCGAGATGATTTGACCGAGCAGGGCGATCGTGCGCTACTCAACCTGGGTCACACGATCGGCCATGCCATCGAACGTCTGACCGGAATGCCGCACGGGCATGCGGTCGCGGTTGGGATGGTCGCCGCCGCAGTCATTTCCAACGTTCGCTACGGATTCGACCATGCATGGTTGACGGCCCTGCTCTTCGAGTTGGGTCTGCCAGTGGCTGCCGCGGGAGTGTCTCTCCCGGCCGCTGCCGCCCTCATCGAGCGTGACAAGAAGCGAACGAGTGACGGCACTCGGATGGTTCTGCTGCGTGGAATCGGCGACCCCGTGGTCGAGGTGGTCAGCGGAGAAGAGTTGGAAGTCGGGATGCGGGCGGTGGGACTGGCCTGAGGCTCAACTACGATGCGCGCCTCCCAGACCACAACCCGACTTCGTAGCCAGAGGCTCAGACCGGATACACCATGATCTCCACCAATGACGTTCGCCCAGGAATGGCGCTCGACCTCCCTGACGGGCTCTTTTCGATCGTCCACTACGAACACGTCAAGCCTGGGAAGGGCAAGGCATTCGTGCGGATGAAACTGAAGAACGTTGAGACCGGCCAAGTTCTCGACAGAACGTTCCGCGCCGACGAAGACGTGTCGCAAGCCTTCATAGAGCGTCGCGAGCACCAGTACCTCTACTCAGATGACCTTGGCTTCCATTTCATGAACATGGACGACTACTCGCAGTTCGCCCTCACACCGACCGATGTCGGCGACGCCGCCAACTTCTTGCTGGACGGCATGACGGTCACCTTGGCGATGTACCAGGGAACGCCTATCGGCGTTGAACTGCCGACGACAGTCGAACTCGAGGTCACCTATGCGGAACCGGCTGTGAAGGGCAATACCGTGTCGGGCGCCACGAAGCTCGTGAAGGTCGAAACGGGTATCGAGGTGCAGGTCCCTCTCTTCGTAGAACAGGGTGATCGCATCAAGGTCGACACCCGATCCGGCGAATATATGACACGCGTGTGACTGAGCCACGCGAAAGGGCCGTCAAAGAGCTCTACGAAGCGGATCAGGTCGAAAGCTGGACCGCGCCAGACGACCTCACAGGTCGCGCCCTGCGTCTCACTGTTGGTGTGATCGAACATCGCGAGGAACTCGACGAGGCCATCACCGCCGTCGCCGACAAGTGGCGTATAGATCGCATGCCGGTTATCGACCGTGCCGTGCTCCGTCTCGCCCTGTACGAATTGCGCCACGAACCCGACGTCCCGACGGCGGTGGTGCTCAATGAGGCCGTCCGAATCGTCAAGATGTTCTCCACCGAACACTCCGGCAGGTTCGTCAACGGCGTTCTCGCCGCCCTCGCCCGTTCCGAGCGTCCCTGAGCCCGGCGGGAAGCTTCCCGTCACGGGCTATGGTCCGTACCGACCTTTAAGCCGGTCCAGTGAGGCCGGAAAGGAGAAACCAGTTTGCTGCAGTTACCCGTCCGGGGTGGCACATGCCCCGGGTGATGGACGCCGAATACGTCGAGCGGGCTATCCGTCGTATCGGCCACGAGATCGTCGAACGCCACTCTGGGGCGGCTGACGTCGTCCTCGTGGGAATACACACCCGTGGGGTTCCCCTTGCCCGCCGCATCGCAGAAGCCGTCGAGTCCATCGAGGACCGGTCCGTGCCGGTCGGTGAGTTGGACATAGGTCTGTACCGCGACGACCTGTCCACCCGACCTACTACCCGTCTGGCGCGAACCCACGTCCCGACCGACGTGTCAGGTCGTACCGTGATACTTGTCGACGACGTGCTGTTCACCGGCCGCACCATCCGCGCCGCGCTGGATGCGGTCAGCGATCTTGGCCGGCCCGCCCGTGTCGAGTTGGCGGTTCTCATCGACCGCGGCCATCGACAACTTCCGATCCGACCCGACTACGTCGGCAAGAACTTGCCGACATCTGGGAGCCAACGCGTATCGGTGCGTCTCGAAGGCGTGGACGGCGAGGCCGGCGTATGGATCGAGGGCGAATGAGGCACCTGCTCTCGATGGACGAAGTAACGCCCGAAGAGATCGTCGAGCTCCTCGACCTCGCAGATGGTTTTGTCGAGGTGCTCGGACGCGACGTTCCCAAGGTTCCGACGCTGCGCGGCCGGACCATCGCCCTCCTGTTCTTCGAAAACTCGACTCGAACCAGGCTGTCGTTTGATCGTGCCGCCAAAGCCCTGTCTGCGGACGTCCTTGCCTTCACGCCGGGCGGGTCGTCCATTTCGAAGGGCGAGAGCCTCAAGGACACCGCCCTCACTCTGAAAGCCATGGGTCCCGACCTCATGGTTGTGCGTCATGGTGCGACCGGAGCTCCGTGGCGGGTTGCTGAGTGGACGGGTCTCCCTGTCGTCAATGCCGGGGACGGCTCCCATCAGCACCCGACCCAGGCTCTTTTGGACGTGTTGACACTTCGACAGAGATTCGGCAAGGTCGCCGGCCTGCGGGTGGCGATAGTTGGTGACATCCGCCATTCCCGGGTGGCCAGATCAACCGCCGCAGCCCTGACGGCCCTTGGAGCGGACGTGACCCTCGTCGCCCCACGCACCCTTCTACCTGTCGACGTGTCGGACTGGGGCGTGTCGACGGCGGACTCTTTGGACGACGTCCTCGAATCACTCGACGCGGTTTACCTGCTGCGCATCCAGCAGGAGAGGGGTGGGGGAGACGTGTTTCCTTCGATATCTGAGTACGTCGGCCGGTTCGGACTGACCAGAGCCCGGGCCGCTCGACTCCCCGATGCAGCGGTCGTGATGCACCCGGGCCCCATGAACAGGGGAGTGGAGATCGACCCGACGGTCGCAGATGGTCCACGAGCGTTGGTGGCCAATCAGGTCTCGAACGGTATTGCGGTCCGCATGGCGGTTCTCTTCCGACTTCTCGGTCCGGAGGAGGCGAAGTGATCATCGAAGGCGGTCTCGTATTCACCGAGGAAGGGATGGTCTCGGGCGATGTGCGAGTCGAGGATGGCCGCATAGTCGAGATCGGTTCGGGCCTGACAGGAGATGACAGGTTTGAAGCGGGCGGAGCCTGGGTGGGCCCAGGCTTCGTCGACATTCACACCCACCTGCGTGAGCCAGGACAGGAATGGAAGGAAGATTTGGCGTCGGGGCGGGAGGCAGCCGCCGCTGGTGGTTTCACGACGGTGGTGGCGATGCCGAACACCGAACCACCGATCGACTCGGGCCATATTGCCGACCACGTCACGCGGACAGGTGGCGTAGAAGTTGTTCCTGCCGGGTGTCTGACGCTCGGACGGGAAGGCAAGAGGTTGGCCCACTTCGACGACCTGTGGGCAAGCGGCGTTCGCATCTTCACCGACGACGGCGACACCGTCGAAGATGCCGGCCTTCTACGGCGGGCCATGGAGTACCTCGGCCAACTAGGGGGTGTCGTAGCCCAGCACGCGGAGGATCCGGGTCTGGCGAGGGGAGGCCACATGCACGAAGGGTCGGTCTCTTCGCGCCTGGGGATCACCGGGCTACCTTCGGCCGCTGAAGAGGTCATCGTGGCTCGCGACCTGCGTTTGGTCGAAGTGACCGGATGCCGCTATCACGTCCAGCATGTGTCAACAGCAGGAACGGTCGAGTTGGTACGACAGGCAAAAGCCGCCGGTCTGCCGGTGACCGCCGAAGTGGCTCCCCACCATTTGGTGTTCGACCATCGGTCCGTCGAGACGATGGATCCGGTCTTCAAGATGTATCCGCCGCTGCGTTCCCCCGAGGATGTGGCCGCGATGAGGGCGGCACTGCTGGATGGGACGATCGATTGTGTAGCAACGGACCATGCTCCCCACTCGGCGCATGAAAAGGACGTGCCTTTCGAAGAGGCGCCGCGCGGTGTCATCGGGCTCGAAACAGCGGCGTCAGCCGTCTTCGGGGCGGTAGATCCAACTCCTGAGGTGTTCTTTGACCGTATGGCGGATGCTCCACGTCGAATCCTCGGGCGTCAGCCCCACAGGGTCGTAATCGGTGCGCCGGCTGACCTCGTAGTTTTCGATCCGAGGGCCACCTGGCAGGCGACAACCTTCCGATCGCGCAGCGAGAACTCGCCGTGGACCGGATTGCAGATGAACGGACAGGTGATGTTGACCGTCGCCGGGGGAGTCGTCGTGCATCAGGTGGACGGATCATGAGCGCGTTGCTTGTCACCGCGGACGGTGCGGTTTTTCGGGGAAGGTCTGTCGGCGTAGAAGGGATCGCAACTGGCGAAGCCGTGTTCAACACGTCGATGACCGGATACCAGGAGATCATTAGTGACCCGTCCTACGCCGGTCAGGTGGTCGTCATGACTGTCCCGCACATCGGGAACTACGGCGAGTCTGGCTTCGACGACCAATCCCAGCGTCCAGCCGCGGCAGGATTCGTCATGCGGGCTTTGAGCCGGACGCACTCCAACTGGCGGGCAGAAGGCTCCTTTGCCAGCTACCTGCACAGCCAGCAAATGGTTGCCATCGCCGATGTGGACACCCGCCGTTTGACCCGCCACATCAGGGATCATGGTGCCCAGCCTGTTGCGTTGGGCTCCGGCGTGAGTGAGTCCGAACTGCGGCGTGAGGCTGAGTCAGCGCCTGTCATGACGGGTCGCGACCTTGCTTCGACAGTCACAACAAGCGCCAGCTATCACGTGGCGGCCGATTCGCAGCGCCGCGGATCTGTCGTGGCAATCGACCTTGGGATGAAGCGCGACATCGTGAGACAGCTGATCAAGAGGGGCCTCGATGTGACAGTCGTGCCAGCCTCGATGAGTGCGGCAGACATCAAGGCGCTCGAACCGAACGGGGTGTTCCTCTCCAACGGACCCGGTGACCCCGAGCCTCTGGAAATCACAACGCAGACGGTTCGCGACCTGCTGGGAGAGGTCCCTGTGTTCGGAATCTGTCTCGGCCATCAGGTGCTTGGCCTGGCCCTGGGCGCTCGCACTTTCAAAATGCCGTTTGGCCACCACGGAGGGAATCACCCTGTCATGCGGCTGGCCGACGGACGCGTGGAGATCACCGCTCAGAATCACGGGTTCGCCGTGGACCTGTGGTCGTTGAGCGACCGTACCGCCCCCGCCCGCCAGGGTCTTGTCTCTCCAGCCCTGGTACCCGACACCGTTGACTCAGCGTTCGGAGGCGTCGTCCCCACACACCAGAACCTCAACGACGGGACGCTCGAAGGACTCAGGTGTCTCGACATCCCCGCATTCGGAGTCCAATACCACCCTGAGGCTGCCCCAGGACCGCGGGATGCCGAGTACCTGTTCGACGACTTCACCGCGCTGATGGAGATCTGATGCCGGCGCGAACTGACATCGGTTCAATCCTCCTGATTGGGTCGGGACCCATCGTCATCGGACAGGCGTGCGAGTTCGACTACTCAGGAACGCAGGCCGCCAAGGTGTTGCGTGCCCACGGCTATCGCGTGATTCTCGTGAACTCGAATCCGGCCACGATCATGACGGACCCTGAGTTCGCAGATGCCACCTACATCGAGCCGATCACGGCCGAAATCGTGGAGGCCATCATGGCCAAGGAACGCCCCGACGCGCTGTTACCCACGCTCGGTGGACAGACGGCGCTCAACGTGACAACCGAACTGGCCAGGCGGGGTGCCTTCGAGCGGTACGGGGTAGAGCTGATCGGCGCTGGGATCGAAGCGATCGCCAAAGCTGAGGACCGCGGCCGTTTCAAAGAAGAGATGGAAGCTGCGGGTCTGGAGGTTCCGAGAGCCGGATATGCCCGGTCGATGGAGGAGGCTCAAGCGGTCGCCGAGGAGATCGGCTTTCCCGTCATGATCCGGCCTTCGTACATCCTCGGTGGCGGCGGGACCGGAATCGCCGCCGACCAGGTTGAGTTTGACGCGAAGGCCCGGTACGGATTCGAGTACTCGCCCGTGCACGAGATCCTCGTCGAGGAGTCAGTGGTCGGCTGGAAGGAATTCGAACTCGAAGTGATGAGGGACCGCAACGACAACGCGGTCATCGTCTGTTCGATCGAGAACCTGGATCCGATGGGAGTTCATACAGGCGACTCGATCACTGTCGCTCCGATACAAACCCTCTCTGATCGTGAGTATCAGGAGATGCGGGACGAAGCGATCAAGGTCCTGCGCGTGATCGGCGTTGAGACGGGCGGGTCGAACGTCCAGTTCGCGGTTGACCCGGCTACCGGTCGCCGCCTCGTCATCGAGATGAACCCCAGGGTCTCGCGTTCGTCGGCTCTGGCGTCGAAGGCAACCGGGTTTCCGATTGCCAAGATCGCCGCGCTTCTTGCTGTCGGGTTCACATTGGATGAGATTGCGAACGACATAACCGGCGCCACACCAGCCAGTTTCGAACCTGCCCTCGACTACGTGGTCGTGAAAGCGCCCCGATTCGACTTTGCCAAGTTTCCCATGGCGCCCCGCAAGCTCGGAACTTCCATGCGGAGCGTCGGCGAGGCCATGTCGATCGGCCGGACCTTTCCCGAGGCCCTCCAGAAGGCGCTGCGCAGCTTGGAGAACGGCCACTTCGGATTCGGGGCAGACATTACTGAGGAGCGCTACGCGGATTCCGACGACGAGGCGGTCTGGTCAGAAATCGAGGTACCTACCCCCGACCGAATCTTCGCGGTTGCCGAAGGTCTGCGACGTGGCTTCCCCGTCGCCGAGGTGTCGTTGCGGTCTGGGTATGACCCGTGGTTCACCGATCAGATGATGGAGATTTGTGAGATCCGTCACGAGTTGGAGGCCAACCGTCTCGATGTCGGACGGATATTGGAGGCCAAGCGGTACGGCTTCTCTGACCGGCAGTTAGCTCACCTGTGGGCGATGAGCGAAGGCGAGATCCGGGCTATCCGTCTCGGTGCGGGAATCAAGCGCACTTACAAGACGGTGGACACCTGCGCCGCGGAATTCGAAGCACACACTCCATACATGTACGGCACCTTCGAAGACGAGGATGAGGTGCCACCGACGGACAAGCCGCGGGTCATAGTTCTCGGATCTGGGCCGAACCGCATCGGACAGGGGATTGAGTTCGACTACGCCTGTGTTCACGCGGCATTCGCGTTGCGCGACGCCGGGTACGAGACGGTGATGGTGAACTGCAACCCCGAGACGGTCTCCACGGACTATGACACCTCGGACCGTCTCTACTTCGAGCCTCTCACCGCCGAAGACGTACTGGCCGTGGTCGAAGCCGAGCAACCAGTGGCGGTGATAGTCCAACTGGGAGGCCAAACACCGTTGAACCTGGCGGCCGAACTCGAAGCAGCCAACGTTCCGATCGCCGGCACGTCACCTCACTCGATCGATCTCGCAGAAGACCGCGAGCAGTTCTCCGAAGTGTGCCGCAAACTCGGAATTGCCCAGGCTCCGCATGGCCTGGCGATGAACCGACTTGAGGCCCTCGAGGTGGTGGATCAGGTGGGCTTCCCGGTCGTCGTCCGGCCTTCTTACGTGCTCGGAGGACGCAAGATGCGGGTGGTTTCTAGCTACGACGAACTCACCGATTACCTAGACGACCTCTACGGCGACGTGACGGAAAGGGCCATGAGTCAGGTCCCTCTCCTCATAGACAGGTTCTTGGAGGCGGCCACTGAGGTGGATGTCGACGCTCTCTACGACGGTCAAGAACTACTCGTTGGCGGAGTCATGGAACACGTCGAAGAGGCGGGTGTGCACTCGGGCGACTCTGCTTGTGTGGTCCCCCCGCCGACCCTCTCCGACACGGCGCACAAGACAATTCTGCTCCAGACCGAGGATCTCGCCCGAGCATTGATTGTCCGCGGTCTGATCAATGTGCAGTTCGCCGTCAAGGGAGACAACGTCTTCATCCTTGAGGCAAACCCGCGTGCGTCACGCACAGTCCCTTTCATTTCGAAGGCCTCTGGTTTGCCGCTAGCCAAGGCGGCCGCACGGGTGATGATGGGCGCGACCATCGCCGAACTGAGACAAGAGGGACTGATTCCCGCTCCGCGCAAGGTCGAGTTCACGGCCGTAAAGGAAGCGGTCCTCCCATGGGACAGGTTCCCCGAGGAAGATTCGGTACTCGGTCCTGAGATGCGTGCGACAGGAGAGGTGATGGGGATCGGCTCGGACGCCGGAGTGGCCTATGCCAAGGCGCTGCTGGCGGCTGGTCACGTGCTCCCGACGGAAGGAACTGTCTTCATCTCCCTGGCAGATAGGGACAAGCCGATGGGTCTGGCTGTCGCCCAGGCGTTCCACATGCTGGGGTTCGAATTGGTAGCCACCAGCGGAACCGCCCGGTATCTGGAACACCATGCCGTTCCGGCGACCCAGATCAACAAGGTCGGCGAGGGCACCGACGACACCCGAGACTGGATCGAGTCCGGGCGCGTCCAGCTCATCGTGAACACCCCCCAAGGCGGACGCTCCAGATCCGACGGCCGGATCATCCGACATGCCGCCCGCTCGGTTGGCGTCCCGTGTGTGACGACAATCGCCGGGGCCTTGTCGGTGGCCCGCAGCCTCCGCGCCGGTGACTCCGCGCTCCACGAACCGAAGAGTCTCCAGGACTGGCACCGGTGAGTGACCTCACCTCGACCCTTGGCCCAGTAAGCCTCAGGTCACCGTTGGTTGCAGCTTCGGGGACGGTGGGAAGTGTGACTGATTTCGGAGGTGTGACCGATTTCCGCCACTACGGAGCAGCCGTGGCCAAGTCGGTCTCCGACGTGGCGTGGACGGGACGACCAGCACCGCGCGTCGCGCCGGCTGGCGTCGGCATGCTCAACGGTATTGGCATCCAGAATCCCGGGATCGAAGCCTGGATCGAGTCGGTGACCCCCCACCTCGCTGATGTCGACGTACCTGTCTGGGGCTCGGCGGTGGGTACGACAGTTGAGGGGTTCCGTCAGGTAGCTGTCCGGATGGAGGTAGCTGGCATTCCCTCGATTGAGCTCAACCTCTCCTGTCCCAACCTCGACGGTCACCTTTTCGCTCTCGACGCCAAGCTGAGCGCTGAGGTGGTCGCGGCGGTGCGAGAGTCTGTGAGTGTCCCGATCTCAGCCAAGCTCTCGCCCAACTCAGAAGACATTGCCGGCGTGGCTGCTGCCTGTTGGACCGCGGGTGCCGATTGGGTCGTGCTGACCAACACGGCCTGGGGTGCCGGTATCGACATCGAACGCCGCCAGCCTCTGCTCAGCGGTGGGATCGGCGGCTACTCGGGGATACCGCTCAAGCCGATTGCTCTGCGATGCGTCTTGGAAGTCCACAGGGCGATTCCAGACCTACCCATCCTGGGGTTAGGCGGGGTCGCCACCGGTCACGACGTGATCGAATACACGCTCGCTGGGGCGAGTGCCGTCGGTCTCGGGACGATTCACTTCGCCGAGCCGCGAGCGGCGGGGCGCATCATCAAGGAGACAAAGCAGTTGCTGAAACGTATGGGCGAGTTCCGGCTGGCGGATTTGGTGGGCAAAGGAGCGGGAACATGACCGAGATTCCGGTAGCCGTGGCCCTTGATGTGTCCAGTGGCGAAGAGGCGATTCGGCTCGCTCGAGCGGTCTCGCCGTTCGTCGGTGCATTCAAAGTGGGTCTCGAACTGTTGTCGGGACCGGGGCCGGTGCTTGTCTCGGCGATGGCTGAATTGGGCAAACCGGTTTTTTGCGACGCCAAGCTGCACGATATTCCCAACACCGTTGAACGAGCAGCGGCCAATTTGGCTCGTGCCGGTGCCCGTTGGATCACGGTGCATGCCGCTGGCGGTCCGGCGATGCTCGAAGCTGCGGTGAGGGGAGCCTCCGCTGGCCAAGCCGGCATCCTGGCAATAAGCGTGCTCACCAGCATGTCAGGTTCGGATCTTGCAACCGTCGGGATGGGCGACAGCGTCGGCAAACAGGTAAGCCGCATGGCGCGCCTCGCCCGCGACGGAGGCGCAGAAGGAGTCGTGTGCGCCGTGAAGGAGTTGGGAGACGTCGTCCAAGTCGCCCCCGAACTGATGCGGGTCACGCCGGGTATCCGTCCAGCCGGCAGCGGCGCCGACGACCAAGCCAGAGTGGCAACACCGCGCGAGGCTTTGGACCGAGGAGCCGACCTGCTTGTCATCGGGCGTCCCATCACCGCTGCCCCAGACCCCGCGAAGGCCGCTGAGGAAATAGCCCGTTCGATCGTGGAATCGGCGCCGGCCGGTCGGTAGAGTCAGTGGATGCCACAACCACCGAAGATGTCAGACGAACAGCGCGCCGCCGCGCTGGAGAGAGCTGCACAGGCGCGACGGGTGCGAGCCGAGGTGAAGGAACTCCTCAAGTCAGGCTCACTCGATTTCGCTGGGCTGTTGGAACGGGCCGAGGAGGACGATCTCATCGGAGGTATCAAGATCGCCGCTGTCCTCTCGTCGATGCCGGGTACCGGCAAGATCAGGGCAAAGCGGATGATGGAAGAGATAGGGATCGCCGACAATCGCCGTCTCCGGGGGCTCGGTGACAACCAGCGAGCTGCACTCCTCTCCGAATTCTCCTGAGGGACGACTCATCGTTGTTTCCGGCCCCAGTGGGGTTGGAAAGTCGACTGTCCTTCGTGCCCTGCGATCGGAGTTCGACTACGGGTTCAGCGTCTCTGCCACGACCCGCGACCCCCGTCCGTCCGAAGTAGACGGGATCCATTACCACTTCGTGAGCCGCGATCAATTTCACCAGATGATCGAGGACAACGCCCTGGTGGAATGGGCCGAGTACGGGGGCCATTTGTACGGGACACCCGTCGAATCCGTGCGCAGAGCCCGTGAGGCGTCCCAGGTGGTGATTCTCGACATCGAGTTGGAGGGCGCCAAGCAGGTCCGGTCCTCCTTCCCCGATGCCGACCTCATCTGGATCGCGCCACCGTCGTTCGATGAACTCGAACGCAGACTGCGTCACCGGGGGGACACCGACGAAGCAGCGATAGCCGCCAGACTGGAACGCGCCAGGCGGGACATGGCGGTGGCACCTTCTCTTTTCGATCATGTTGTGGTCAACGGCGACATCGGAGACGCAGTCCAGGCGCTGTTGGATATCGCGTCACAGCCTTGACCGGGTAGGAACAGGACCGTCGCAGCCCTACACTGGCGAGCATGAAGATTGAAAACGTCATCGACGAAGTCGGAAACCGATTCGCGTCCGTCATCGTCTCTGCCCGCCGGGCCAGGCAGATCAACGCTTATTTCCATCAGCTCGGCGGTGGAATCGGCCATTACGTGCCACCACAGGTGTATTCGCTCAGCCGTAAGCCGCTCACTTTGGCAATGGAAGAGATCGCGGCTGGGAAAGTCACCGTGGAGACCGAGGAATCCTGATGCCCTTGGACGGTCGGCGAATTGTCGTCGGCGTCAGCGGAGGGATCGCCGCATACAAGTCTGCATACCTCGTGCGTCGGCTCCTGGAAAAGGGTGCCGACGTTCGTTGCGTCATGACGAAGTCCGCCGTCGACTTTTTGGGTCCGGCAACCCTTGCCGGACTGTCGGGGTACCCGGTCGTCACGTCGCTCACGGGACATCCTGAGTCTGTATCGCCTCACACCGAACTCGGTCGATGGGCCGAAGCGGTCGTCGTTGCCCCAGCCACGACCGCAACAATCGCCCGACTCGCGTTGGGTCTTAGCGAAGACCCAGTTTCGGCAACCGTTGTCGCCACCCGTGCTCCGGTCCTTGTCGCCCCGGCGATGCACACCGAGATGTGGGAGTACCCAGCCACGCGGCGGAACATCGAAACTCTGACCGATAGCGGGTTCCACATTGTCGGTCCGGTCGAAGGTGAACTGGCGGGAGGAGATTCCGGGACAGGCCGAATGGTGGAGCCAGACGAGATCGTGCGCGAGTTGGAAGCGCTGTTCAGCGGTCCGCTCGACGGTGTATCGGTGCTCGTGACTGCCGGTGGTACCAGAGAGGCAATTGACCCCGTCCGCTACATCGGCAACCGCTCGTCGGGCAAGATGGGCCACGCCATCGCTGATGAGGCCTTCCGCCGAGGCGCCAAGGTTGTCCTGGTCACATCGAGTTCCCTCCCGTCCCGTGCCGGGATCGATCGGCGACAGGTCGAATCAGCGGCAGAAATGCAGGCGGCCGTGGATGAGTTCGCACCCGACATCGCGGTGATGGCTGCAGCGGTGGCCGACTTTCGGCCGGCAGCTGCCGCCGACTCGAAATTGGCGCGGGATGCGGGACCGCCTGAGATCCGTCTCGAGCCGACGCCCGACATCCTCATGTCTGTCGCTTCCAGGTCCCAGCGCCCGTTCATCGTTGGGTTTGCGGCAGAGACTGGATCACTCGACAGGGCTGTGGAAAAGGCACGTCGCAAGGGTGTTGATCTTCTCGTCGCCAATGATGTGACTGAGCCGGGGTCAGGTTTTGGCGTGGACACGAACCGGGTGGCGATAGTCCGTCCAGACGGCGAAGTCACCGAGTGGGATCAGATGGCAAAGACCGAAGTGGCCGTTGCCCTGTGGGATCTGATCGTTGCCGAGCGGGTATTGACCGACATCTGAACGTGCCGGACACACCACTAGTCTCCCCGGATCTAGTGGAAGGCAAGCCGCTGCGCTCGTGGTATTTCAGTTCGGAGTCGGTCACGGAGGGTCACCCCGATAAGGTTTCCGACGCCATTTCCGACGCCGTCCTGGACGCCGCTATCACAGGTGATCCGATGTCACGGGTGGCCTGTGAGACCCTGGTAACTACTGGAATCGCGATTGTTGCCGGCGAAGTGTCGTCAGAGACCAAGCTCGATGTCGACTCGATAGTTCGCGAGGTGGTCGCCGACATCGGCTACGACGGATTCGACCCTGACTTCGCTGCCGACACCATCGACGTGGATGTCAGAATCCATCGCCAGAGCCCAGACATCGCACACGGGGTGTCGGATTCTCTCGAAGCTCGCATGGGCAGCACCGACGAACTCGATGCGCTCGGGGCCGGGGACCAGGGAATCATGTTCGGTTACGCGTGCAACGAAACGCCCGAGCTGATGCCTCTTCCAATTCAGCTGGCACACAGACTCGCGGAACGGCTGAGCGAGGTCCGTCGCAAGGGGATCCTGGACTATCTACGCCCAGACGGAAAGACCCAGGTGACCGTCCGCTACGAGGGCGACCGTCCGGTGGCCGTGACAAACATTCTGATCTCGGCCCACCACGCCCCGTCTGTGGACCTATCCCGCCTGCGTGTCGATCTAGAGCTTGAGGTTGTCCGCCCGGTCCTTGTCGAGCACCTGGAGGGCGAAGAAGTCCCACTGCTCGTCAACCCTTCCGGCCGTTTCGAGATTGGCGGACCGGTAGCAGACACCGGGCTCACCGGTCGCAAGATTATCGTCGATACATACGGGGGCTATGCCCGTCACGGCGGTGGGGCTTTTTCAGGCAAGGACTCGACGAAGGTGGACAGATCCGCCACCTACGCCGCCCGCCATGCCGCCAAGAACGTAGTCGCAGCAGGATTGGCGAGCAGATGCGAGGTGCAGCTGGCATACGCCATCGGCCAAGCACGGCCCTTTTCGATCCATACCGAGACGTTTGGAACCGAGGAGGTTTCCCCCGAACGTCTGGAGGCAGCCCTCACCGACCTGTTCGACTTCAGGCCGGCCGCCATCATCAGCCGTCTCGGCCTTCGCGCCCCGATCTTTCGACAGACGACCGCGTACGGGCACTTCGGTCGAGCGGACTTCCCCTGGGAGAACACGGAGATGGCGACCGCTTTGGCGGCGGCGGCAGACCTCTGACGCCTCGCACGGCGCTCGTCGTACCCGCGGTCCCGTCGTTCTCTGTGGACGGCGGATTTCGCTACCTCATCCCAGAGCAGTTCGACGCCACGCTCGAGGTCGGATCGCTCGTGCGGGTCCCGCTGGGAGGGCGCAGGGTTCGTGGCTACGTGATCGGCGTCGAGGACGGTGCCCGTCCTGGGCTCAAACCTGTCGCCGCTTTGTCCGGTGACGTACCGGTGTTTCACCCAGCCTTGTTCGACACTCTCACCTGGGCCGCCCAGCACTACGTGAGCCCACTGTCCTCCATGCTGGAGCGGGCCGCACCACCCAACAATCCTCGCAAGCCCCAAGCTAGGACCAACCCTGCGCCCCGGTCGACGGGCGAGCCCCTGGCGGAGGTCGTCGACGCCGCCCTTGCGGGCAGGCGCATCCGGCCTACCGCCCTACTGGCGTCAGACGAGCCTTTCGAAATGATCCGGGCTACCGCCCTGAGCCTGCTGGCGCACGGTCGATCGAGCGTGGTGATCGTCTCGACTACCAGCGAAGCCGAGGCCATATTCGAGAATCTGTCAGCCGCCGCACCGGGACACACGGTCATCGCCCACGGAGATATGCCCGACCGCTCGATCACAGGGGCATGGGGCCGATCCCTCGAACCGTCTGTGGTCGTGGGGACGCCGCGGGTGGCAGCGTGGCCGGTTGCAAGCATCGGCGCGGTCTTCATCCTCCAAGATGGCCGGAGGGCGATGAAGGACCGCCAGACGCCGACGGTGCACGCCAGGGACCTGGTCAGACACCGCTCGCTGAATGAGAAGTTCCCACTCGTGGTCGTCGGGCCGACCCCAAGTGCTGAGATCCTCGCAACAGGTCCGCGGGTCGTTCGTTCCGAGGCTGGCAGGCTCTGGCCGCTCGTAGAAGTTGTGGATCGACGAGAACACTCCGGTGGTGGTCAGTTGCTCGCCGAACCGGTACGTCGGGCCTTGTCCGCAGTCACAAGACGAGGGGGACGTTGTTTCGTCTTCGGTCACCGCAAGGGTTACTCGGCAGCCACGTGGTGTGTGGCGTGCCGGACCATCCGACGCTGTCCGGTCTGCGGGTCGCGTCCCGACCCTGGCGAGACTTGCACACGCTGTGGCTCTCCTCTCGGAGCTTGCGTCGAGTGCGGGGCGGGCCGGTTCGAAGCTCTCGGCGCCGGCGTCGGGCGTTTGGTGGCCGAGACCTCCAGGATCGTCGGAGCGGACCTGGTCGGCGCCGCACCCAAAGAGGCCGCCGTCGTGGTTGGAACCGAACGTGATCTCCTCGGGTGGGCCGACCTGGACCTCGTAGTCATCCCCGACATCGATGGGCTGATCCACGGGACCAACTATCGCTCGGCTGAGGACGCCCTGCGGCTTGGCGCGAGACTTGCAACCCTCGTCGGTCGCGGCTCGGGCAAACGCATGATCGTCCAAACGTCGGATCCCTCCCATCCTGTGGTGCGGGCGCTTGTGAAAGCCGACCCGATCACGGCGATGGCGGCCGAGCTTCAGGAGCGGGCCGCGATGGGCTATCCACCCGCAGGCGAGTTGCTTGTGATCGAGGTTGCCGGTGGGGAGCCCAAAGATCTGTCGACTGTCGAAACCGAATGCGAAGTGCTTGGGCCCGCGGCGCGTGGCGAAGCCATGCGGTGGCTGCTTCAGGCCCCGGATCTCGGCCGCGCCAAGACGCTGCTCCGGCCACTGGTGCAGCGATGGCGAGACTCGGGACTACGAGTTCGGATAGACGTCGACCCGATAGACCTCTGATAGCGTCACCGCTCATGGCCATTTTCCCGATCCGCACCTACGGCGACCCGGTGCTCAGGACGCCAACAACGCCGGTCGAAGTCGTCGACGAGAGCGTGTACAAGCTGGTGACAGATCTCATCGAGACGATGTACGACGCGCCGGGTGTTGGGCTTGCCGCCAATCAGATAGGTGTGTCTCGCCGTGTCGCAGTCTTCGACGCCCACGATGGCGAAGGTCCTCGACCGTTGATCAATCCGGTGATCGTGTCAACTGCCGGCGAGCTGGAGTTCGAAGAAGGGTGTCTGTCGGTACCGGGGCACTATTGGCCTATAACTCGAGCCGAATTTGCGCGGGTTCGCTCGCTCGACCTCGACGGCAAGGAAGTGGAGTATGCGGGCGATGACCTCATGGGACGGGTCCTGCAGCACGAGATCGGACACCTCGACGGTGGCCTTCTCATCGATCATCTGGCAAGACGTGAACGGAAGCGAGCTCTGAAGGAGTTGAGGGAAGAACTGGTCCCCCCTCATCCAGGGTTGTGAGAGCGGCATTTTTTGGCACCCCGCAGGCTGGCGTTCCGGCACTGGAGTCGCTGTGCGAGGTAGCCGACGTGGCACTGGTCGTCACCCAGCCGGACAGGCCGCAAGGGCGCTCGAACAAGCCACAGCCGTCCCCCGTCAAATCCGAGGCGTCGCGGAGGGGTATTCCTATCGCACAGCCCGAAAAGAGTTCGGAGATCGCCGGGATACTCCAAGAAGCTGGGAGCCTGGACGTGGTGGTCCTTGTGGCCTACGGCAAGTTCATCCGTCCAGAGGCACTGGCCCTGCCCCGGGCGGGCTTTGTGAATATCCACTTTTCGATTCTTCCTCGATGGAGGGGGGCAGCACCCGTCCAACGAGCTGTGCTCAGCGGCGACCGCCGGTCTGGTGTCACGCTCATGCAGTTGGACGCTGGCCTCGATACCGGCCCGGTTTGGTCAACTGCGACGACCGGGATCGGTCCTAAGGAATCCGCCCATGACCTGACTGCCCGACTCGCCCAGATGGGAGCAGGCCTGCTCCATCGATGGCTTGAACCGATCGTGGCAGGCGCCGTCGCAGCGAACCCACAGTCTGACGGTCGGGCCACCTACGCGGACAAGATCGAATCCGACGAACGATGGCTGGACTTGACTCAGCCTGGGGCAGTGATCCTGCGACGTGTACGCGGTCTAACACCATGGCCGGGGGCGTGGGTCAATCACGATGCCGGAAAGCTGAGAATTTTGGAGGCCGGGCTGAGCGAGAAGACCTCGCTCAGCCCGGGTGAGATAACGATGGGTGCTCAAGTCGAGGTAGGCACTGGTGACGGCTCGATCGTGCTGCGACGCGTTCAGCCAGAGGGCAAGGGCCCGATGGACGCCGACGCCTGGATGCGAGGCAGGCAGGGCCAACCTGGGCGGTTCCAATGACCACCACAGAGGATCGTCTTGCTGCAGCCCGGGCCGTGGGAAGGGTGCTGCGCTCAGGTGCATGGTCGAACGTCGTAGCGCGAACGGAAGCAAGCACCTCAGACGCCGACTTGGCCGCAGTGCAAGGACTCGTGTTTGCGGTTCTCCGCCATGGCCCGCTGGTAGACCAGACGATCGCCGAGTCGGCCGGTAGAGATCTTGGAAAGATCGACAAAGGAGTTTTGGATCTACTCCGGGTGGCTACGGCTGAGATCGTCGCAGATCGCACACCGGCGCCGCTCGTCGTCGACGGCGCGGTTCATGCTGTCAGGCGGCTCTCGCCGCGAGCTGCGGGGTTCGCAAATGCTGTGATGCGGCGCGTTTCCGAGCGAGCTCCCTATGCCCAAACACTCGCTGATATCGGCATGCCTGAATTCGTCGATACAGCGCTGCGCCACGTCATGGAACCCGAGGACGTTGACGCCTTTTGGCAGGCCTCCCAGGAGCCAGCACCGGTGGGGCTGCGCTCGGCGGAACCCGTAGAGGGAGCCGAACCGGTTCCTGGCATCAGCGGGGCGTGGGTGTGGTCGGGGGGAGAACTGCCAGACGGCGTTGCGATCCAGGATCCGGCGTCGGTCGCTGTCGGCAATCTCGTAGAAGCGCCCACCGGTGGCCATGTTCTGGACCTAGCTGCCGCCCCTGGCGGCAAGACCGCTCACCTCGTCGAACAGGTCGGTCCCGAGGGAGTGGTGATCGCGATGGACATTCATGCCAGACGCGCGCGTGACGCCTCTCAAAGGGTGCCTCAAGCGCGCTGGCTGGTCGGCGACGGAGGCCAGCCTCCCTTTGTTGAGTCGTCCTTCGACGCCGTCCTGGTCGATGCGCCTTGTACCGGCCTGGGGACACTGCGTCGGCGGCCCGAACTTCGGATGCGCGTCACACCTGAAGAGATGGCCCGACTTGCTGTCATCCAACGAGAGATGCTCGAGCAGGCACTTCGTTTGACCCGACCCGGTGGTCGAGTCGTCTACTCGGTGTGCACGGTGACACCGGCTGAGACAATCGATGTTGTCGCTGGACTAGGCGCAGTGGCGCCGGAGGGTCTCCCGGGTCGCGCTCTTGGCGAGGGCTGGTTGATGGCCCCTCATCTCGGGCCTACTGACGGGATGTTCGTAGCCGTGTTCGATCGGTGATCGATTGGTCGTCGCGGACGTCGGTAGACTCGGCGTCGTGGTTGAAATCAAGATCGCCCCGTCCTTGCTGGCGGCGGACTTCAGCCGTTTGGCCGAGGAGGTGGCGACCGTCGAAACGAGTGCCGATCTGCTCCACCTCGATGTCATGGATGGCCACTTCGTGCCGAATCTCACCTTTGGCATCCCGGTGATCGCCGCTCTGCGACCCCACACCCGTTTGCGATTCGATTGTCACCTGATGACGACCAACCCCGCTGAGTTCCTCCCGCAGCTCGCCGAAGCGGGCGCAGACCTCGTGACAATGCACATCGAAGCCGTGCCCGACCCTTCCGAGGCTCACAGAGTGGCTAACGATCTGGGACTTGGGTTTGGAGTGGTGATGTCGCCACCGACACCGTGGGAAGCTGTGGAGCCGTACATCGAGATGTGCGAGATGGTGCTTGTGATGTCGGTTCATCCCGGGTTTGGCGGACAGTCGTTTATTCCTGAAGTGCTCGGCAAGGTGGAGTCGGTCAGGAAAGTCGTTGATTCCCAGGGCCTCGCAACCGATATCCAGATAGACGGCGGAATTTCCATCGCAACTGCCCGCTCGGCGCGAGATGCAGGGGCGAATGTGTTCGTAGCCGGAACCGCGGTGTTCGGACAGCAGGACCGCCGACAGGCAATCGAGGAGCTAAGACACGTGATCGAGGGGAAAGCATGAACGAACGGGTGCTTGTCGTCGACGATGACGACGACATTGTCCGCGTCGTGCGGATCAATCTGGAGCTGGAAGGCTTCGAGGTAGATACGGCCGGGGATGGCATAGAGGCCCTCGAACGAGCTGCGGCGAACCCGCCCGACATCGTCCTCCTCGACATCATGATGCCGCGGATGGACGGTCTCACCGCCCTGCGGAAGATGCGATCACAGCCAGGACTCGCGTCGACGTCGATCGTTCTCCTCACCGCTCGCGGCCTGACCGAGGATCGAGTCAACGGTCTTGAGCTCGGCGCAGACGATTACGTCACCAAGCCTTTCGATGTCGTCGAACTGGTCGCCAGAGTCAAGGCGGTCCTTCGTCGCACAAAGACAGCTCGCGACACGTCACCTCTCACCGGGCTTCCAGGAAACTTCACCATCGGCGCCGAGATCGAGCAACGGATCGCCAGCGATCTGCCATTTGCACTCGTCTACTGCGATCTCGACAACTTCAAGGCCTTCAATGACCACTACGGCTTCATGCGCGGCGACCAGGTGATTCAGTTTTCGGCTGATGTGCTCAGGCACTCGCAGGAGGACATCGGAGACCATCAAGGTTTCGTTGGGCACATCGGAGGCGATGACTTTGTTGCTATCACCGACGCGGATGCAGCAGAAGCATTCTGTAAGTCCGTAATCGACAGGTTCGATGACGGGATTCTCGACTACTACGACACTGCCGACGCCCTCAAGGGCTACATCGAGGTGACAGACCGACGGGGCGAGCGATACGCTTTTCCGGTAGTGGCGATGTCGATGGGCGTGGTCACCAACAGGTCACGTCCGATCAGCACGCAGTGGGAAGCGTCTGCGGTGGCGGTCGAAATGAAGGAATTCGCCAAGAAGCAGCCAGGGTCCGCCTACCGCATCGACCGCCGAACGTCGTGACCTCGGTCGACTACGAGTCTGTCATGCGACAGGCAATTGCGGTCGGGGCCCGTCACCGGACGCACCCGAACCCACAGGTGGGTGCCATCCTCGTAACGTCGGATGGCACCGTTCTTGCAGAGCACGCTCACTCCGGTCCCGGGGAGCCCCATGCCGAGCGAGCGCTGCTCGACGCCTTTGGACCGGTGGACCCGAGTTCTTCCCTGGTGGTCACGCTGGAGCCGTGCACCCACACTGGAAGGACCCCGCCGTGTGTGGAGGCCATCGTTGCTGCCGGTGTCTCGCGGGTGGTGCTGGGAGCCATCGACCCTGACCCGCGAGTTTCCGGCGGAGGCGTGACAGCCCTTCGTGCCGCTGGAATCGAGGTCGTGACAGGTGTGGCGGCCGACGAGGTAGAACAGTCAGATCCGGCTTACTTCCACCATCGCCGAACGGGCATGCCGCTCTTGACTCTCAAGACTGCCGCAACTCTCGATGGTCAGATCGCCGCCGCCGACGGCACATCGCAGTGGATCACCGGTGAAGCTGCCCGCGAGGACGCTCACCGTCTGCGTTCTGAACATGACGCAGTGATCGTTGGGGCAGGGACAGTCCGGTCAGACGATCCGCTCCTGAGTGTTCGGTTGGCCGATTACTCAGGTCCCCAGCCGGTCCCGGTGATCGTCGCAGGGTCGCGACCCCTTCCCGCCGATCTACGCATATGGGCGAGGGACCCGGTGGTGCTCGTGTCTCAGGAGTCGAGCCTCACTGGTGTCGACATCGTGCGGTGCGGCTCTGGGGGCGTTGTGGATCTGCGAGAAGGGATGACAGCCCTGGCGGAACGCGGTCTTCTTTCGATCCTGGTAGAGGGCGGCTCGAGGCTGGCTGCCTCCTTGTGGTCGCTTGGCCTGGTGGACCGGGGAGTCCAATACGTGGGAGCAAACCTCGCAGGAGGTACGGGCACGGGAGTGTTCGACCAGTTGTGGGGAACGCTCCAAGACATGACGCCGATATCCATCACTGGGGTGACGCTGCTGGAGGGAGACCTTCGAATCGACTGGCGCAAAGCCTGAATGCGACCGGCCGTACAATCGGCGAATCTTGAAGAACCCAAAATGTTCACCGGCATAGTCGAAGCCGTCGGGATCGTCGCTGAGGTCGAAGAGCTCGACGGGGGTCGCCGGTGTGTCATCGATAGCCAATTCGTGGCCGACGGATTGAAGGTCGGGGACTCTGTTGCGGTGCAGGGCGCTTGTCTAACCGCGGCAGCGGTCTCCTCAGAGTCCTTCACCGTCGAGATGGTTTCCGAGACCCTTTCCCGGACGACTTTGGGGGGCCTGGTTGTTGGCTCCGCTGTGAACCTCGAAAGAGCTATGCCTGCGGCTGGGCGTTTCGATGGGCACATCGTGCAGGGGCACGTTGACGGTGTCGGATCAGTCGCCGGTGTAGAAGACGCCGGAACAGGTACGCGATTCACGGTGGAATGTCCCGAAGAGTTGATGCGTTATGTGGTCGAGAAAGGGTCGATCACCGTGGACGGCGTGTCGCTGACCGTGGCCGAGATCCGTTCGGACGGGTTCGCTGTAGCTCTCATTCCGCATACGCTTTCTGTCACGACCTTGGGGTCGTTGGGGCCGTCGGCCCGGGTGAACCTCGAAGTGGATATCCTTTCAAAGTACGTCGAACGATTGATGAAGACCTGATGTTCGCTTCTCCTGAAGAACTCATTACAGCGATCGGCCGTGGCGACATGGTCATCGTGGTAGACGACGCCGACCGGGAGAACGAAGGCGATCTGATCGTTGCCGCAGACCGGATCACAGAAGCCCAGATGGCGTTCATGATCCGACATACCAGCGGCATCGTCTGCATCCCGATGGAGGGTGAGCGCCTCGACGAACTCGACCTTCCATTGATGGTCCATCACAACACCGAGTCCCAGCGCACGGCCTTCACCGACTCAGTTGACGCCCGCGGAGTCACCTCTACCGGCATTTCTGCCTACGACCGAACGCGAACCGTTGAAGCCATGCTCGATCCCGCGACACGGCCCGGTGATCTTGCCCGGCCCGGTCACATGTATCCGTTGCGTTATGCCGAAGGCGGTGTCCTGAAACGAGCAGGACACACCGAAGCCGGCGTCGATCTCGCCCGGCTGGCCGGACGTTATCCGGCAGCGGTTCTCTCCGAGGTGATGAACGACGACGGCACCGTTGCTCGACTGCCCGAACTTGAGCGCTTCGCCAAGGAACACGAACTGCTTCTCGGTTCGATCGCCGACATCATCGCCTACCGAAGAGCGCGTGAGGAACGGCCCTTCGAGAAACTCGTCGAAGCATCGGTGCCCACCAAGTATGGGGAGTTCCGTGCGATGGGCTACCGGTCAGCGGTGGACAGCAGGGAACACATCGCGTTCGTGATGGGCGACATCGGTGAAGGCGAAGATGTCCTCACCCGAGTACACAGTGAGTGCTTGACCGGAGACGTGTTCGGGAGTCTCCGCTGCGACTGCGGGCGTCAACTTGACCGGGCCCTGGAACTCGTTGCCGGAGAAGGCAGAGGAGTGGTGCTCTACATCCGTGGGCACGAAGGACGAGGCATTGGGCTTTTCGCCAAGCTCCAGGCATACAAGCTTCAGGAAGACGGCATGGATACGGTCGAGGCGAACCAGGAACTCGGGCTCCCGATCGATTCGCGCGATTACGGGATCGGTGCCCAGATCCTCTACGACATTGGCGTCAGGTCCATGCGCTTGCTCACGAACAACCCGACCAAGCGAGCAGGAATCGAAGGGTACGGGTTGACCATCGCCGAACGCGTCCCGCTCCTAACCGATGTGACGGATCACAATCGCCAATACCTGAAAGCCAAAGCAGACAAGATGGGTCATGTCTTCGAGGACGGGGCGTGACCGTCCTGGAAGGGCCAGTACCGGAACGTATCGGAATCGTGGTGTCGACGTTCAATGACCCTGTCACTTCGCCGATGCGTCAAGAGGCAGAGCGAGTGCTGAAAGAGGCAGGCGTCGCCGAGATCCCGGTCTTCGAGGTCCCTGGCGCACTCGAGATTCCAGTTGCCGCCCAGGCGTTGATAGAGCGAGCCGGATGCGCGGGAGTAGTGGCTATCGGCGCGGTGATCTTGGGCGAGACCGACCACTATGAACACGTGGCGAGAGAGACCGTCAGAGGGATAGGCGAAGTCGCTCTCCGGACAGGTCGACCGGTGGGCAATGCAGTCCTGACAGTGCGCGAGTATGCCCATGCCGTTGAGCGATCTCGGCCGGGTCCCGGCAACAAGGGCGGCGAGGCGGCAGACGCCGTGGTGCTGGTTGCCAGACGTCTGGCAGCACTCTGACTGGTGGACCCGGCCTGGTGATGGGCTAGGCTCATGGTTACAACCGAGTGTCAAGTGGAAGCTGCTGCTTCCCGCCCAGCCGCTCAAGGCGCGCTGAGGCCATACCACCCAACGTCCCCTTCGACCGGTGATTGCGCCGCCGTAGTGGCTGTCGGTGACGATGTACGAGCAGCACGCCGCGTGCTGCTCTTTGAGTTGAGAACACGATATGAGGAGAGTGCGAGATCGCTGATCTGCGCGTAAATGGCTACATCCGGGCCGCAGAGGTTCGGGTGGTGGCTCCCGATGGATCACAGATCGGGGTGAAGAAGCTGTCCGAGGCCCTCTGGCTAGCGGAACAATTGGAACTGGACCTTGTCGAGGTCGCTCCAACCGCCCGTCCGCCGGTGTGCAAGATCATGGACTACGGCAAGTTCAAATACGAGCAGTCGGTCAGGGACCGGGAAGCTCGCAAGAAACAGACCCGAACCGTGATCAAAGAGACGCGATTGACACCCAGAATCGCCGATCACGACTTCGACATGCAGGCCCGCCGCACCGCGGATTGGTTGGCAGAAGGCGACAAGGTCAAAGTGACAGTTCGCTTCCGAGGTCGAGAGCGGGAACGCCCGGAGTTCGGACGCCACGTCCTCGACCGACTGATCGACACCATCGGAGAGCGCGGAATCGTCGAACAACCAGCTTCGCTCGAGGGCCGCAACATGAGCATGACTCTGGCTCCCAATCGGAAGTACAGGGACCCTGCCCAAGCTGTGGTCAGCGAAGAGCACTCGACAGAAGAAGAATGAGGAGGACGGAATGCCGAAGATGAAGACGCATCGCGGCGCCGCCAAGCGCGTGAAAGTGACAGGTACCGGCCGACTGCGACGCAAGCAGGCAGGCAAGGGCCATTTGAAGCTAGCCAAAGGTCAAGACCGGTTCCGTCGGCTCAAAGGTGACGCCGATTTGGCTCCCGGCGATGCCAAGGTCATGAAGAAGCTACTGGGGCGCTGAGATGGCACGCGTAAAGAGAGCCGTTCACGGCAAGAAGAATCACAAGAAGGTCCTCGATCGGGCCAAGGGATACAAGGGTGCCCGCAGCCGTCGTTTCAAGACAGCCAACGAGCAGGTCATGCACGCGATGCAGGACGCGTATCGTGACCGGCGGGCCCGCAAGGGCGAATTCAGGCGTCTGTGGATCCAGCGGATCAACGCCGCCGCCCGAGTGAATGGCACCACCTACAGCCAGTTGATAGCGGGCCTCAAAGCAGCGGAGATCGAGATCGATCGCAAGATGCTGGCCGAAATGGCGGTCAACGACCCGCAGGCATTCAGCCAATTGGTCGAATCCGCTCTCGATCGCTGACGACAGACGACATGGAGCCGGTCCGCTCTACTCGCAACCCGCGAGTGGCCGAAGCGGTCCGGCTTCGTCGCGCTCGGGAGCGAAAAGAGCGGGGCCTCACCCTCGTTGAGGGTCCAAACCTGGTTGGAGAGGCGGTCGCGTCCGGGGCGCGTCTCCAAGCCGTATTCGGTGTGGGCCGTCCACCCGAGTGGGTCGATATCGCAGACTGGATTGAGGTTACAGCCGATGTGCTTGGTCGGCTCGCTGACACCAAGTCACCACGTGGGCCGATCGGGGTGATGCCGATTCCTGAACCAGCCCAGATCGTTCGTGACCATCTCGTGATCGATGTGTCCGACCCCGGCAACGCCGGCACCCTCATTCGAACGGCAGCTGCTTTCGGTTTCGACGTCGTTTTCAGACCTGGCTCGGTTGATCCGTGGTCGCCAAAGGTTCTTCGCGCGGCGGCAGGCGCTCACTTTCACACCGCAATTGGCGTTGCCACACCGGCGGGCGCAGGCACGATCGCCGCCGTTGTCGAAGGCGGCATCGATCCCAGCACGCTTTCTACGGTGTTGGAGCCCGACAGGACCTGGGGACTATTGGTCGGTTCGGAAGCCCATGGGCTGAACAAGTCCGATGTGGAGTCTGCGGACGTGTCGGTGTCGATAGCCATGCCCGGTGGCACCGAAAGTCTCAATGCGGCGGTGGCGGCAGCGATCGTCGCCTACGAATTGGGACGCTGGAGAAAGGCGACCTGAGCGGCCGCCCGCAGCCGGTAACCTGCCTGGCTTCCATGCAACAAATCGACAAAGTGGTCACTGACGCCCCGCAGAGGGTTGCTTCCGCTGCCAATCTCGCTGAACTAGAAGAACTTGAGTCTGAACTCGTTGGCAAGAAGTCTTTGTTGGCCGTCTTGCAGCGCGACATAGGGTCGCTTCCGCCAGATGAGAGACCGGCGGCCGGTCAGACGATTCAGGTCGCCAGGGCGGCGCTCACCGAGGTCCTGGACACCCGCCGGGCGGTGCTCCAACGCCAGGCGGCAGATGAATTGCTCGAAGGCGACAGGGTGGACGTCACGCTCGAACGGATCGACATTGCCCGTGGCGCCCTTCACCTCATCCAACAGACGATCGATGAGGTGTGTGAGATCTTTATCGGTCTGGGTTATGACGTGGCGGAAGGACCAGAAGCAGAAACCGGTTGGTACAACTTCGATGCGTTGAACACGCCAATGACTCATCCGGCCCGAGCAGAGTCCGACACGATGTATCTCCACTACGAGGTAGCCAACGACGAGTCATTGCTGCGAACCCAGACTTCACCGATGCAGGTCCGCTGGATGGAAGCTCACAAACCGCCTGTGCACGTGGTGGTGCCAGGGAAGGTGTTCCGAACTGACACGATCGACGCTTCCCATCTTCCGGTGTTCCACCAGATCGAAGGTCTGGCAGTCGACACAGACATCCAATTCAGTGACCTAAAGGGAACCCTGATGCACTTCGCTCGCGAGTTCTTCGGGTCCAAGACGACCGTCAGGCTACGGCCGCACTTCTTTCCGTTCACCGAGCCTTCCGCCGAACTCGACGTGTCGTGCTTCGCCTGCGACGGCGGGGAACCAGGCTGTCGGGTGTGTGGCGGAGCCGGGTGGCTGGAGATGCTGGGGTGTGGGATCGTCGACCCCAACGTCCTCATCGCTGTCGGTTACGACCCGACCGAACTCTCCGGGTTCGCCTTCGGCATGGGAGTGGAGCGTCTGGCGATGGTGCGTCACGACATTCACAACATCCGCCACTTCATCGAAAACGACGTCCGCTTCCTCTCCCAATTCCCATCATGAAAATTTCTCTGAATTGGCTCTCTGAGTTCGTCGATCTGCCCACCCGCGACCCTCAGAAGATCAAAGATGCCCTCTACTCGCTAGGGCACGAGGTGGAGGGTGTCGAAGAAGTCTCCGCCGGCTGGACCGGCGTGACCATTGCGGAAGTCCTGACCGTCGACCCGCACCCTGATGCTGACAAAGTCCGGTTGTGCAGCGTGACAACCGGGGGCGATCCGATCCAGGTTGTTTGTGGGGCTTGGAATTTCGAGCCGGGCGCCATCGTCGCGTTTGCCGAACCTGGCGCGATCCTTCCCGGCGACTTCGAAATCGGTTCCAGAGAGATTCGCGGCGTCGTCTCTCACGGGATGATCTGTTCGGAAAACGAACTCAAATTGGGTGACGATCACTCGGGCATCCTCGTGCTCGACCCAACTGCCCCCGTTGGCGCCGACTTCGCGGACTGGGTGGCGTTGCCAGACGTGGTTTTCGATCTCTCGATTACACCGAACCGACCCGACGCGATGTCAGTCCTCGGCATTGCCCGCGATCTTGCAGCGCTGTTCGGCCTGAAGCTTCGCCTGCCTGCGACCCCGATGACGACCGAACCCGGCGTGGCCAGCGTGGGTGTCACCATCGAGGATCCGGCTGGGTGCTATCGCTTCGTCGTGCGGGAGATGCGGGATGTGAAAGTCGGTCCGTCGCCGTTCTGGATGCGTCACCGGTTGCGTCTGAGCGGAATGCGGCCGATTTCGAATGCGGTGGATGTCACCAACTACGTAATGCTCGAGTTGGGCCACCCGCTCCACGCATTCGACACCGAGCGCATCGCCGGCGCACATCTGACAATCCGGCGCGCCTCGGGTAGTGAGACACTGGTCACTCTCGACGGGATCGAACGTCGTCTGATCGACGAGGACCTCGTGATCTGTGACAGCGAAGGCCCCACATCCCTGGCCGGAACAATGGGTGGTGAAGCCTCAGAAGTTCACGCGGGCACAACCAAGATTCTCCTGGAGGCGGCGAGCTGGGATCCACCCACGATCATGTGGATGTCGCGTCGGCATGGATTGCGTTCCGAGGCGTCAGCCCGCTTCGAACGGGGAGTCGACCGTGAATTGCCGCCTTTGGCTCTGGCTCGGGCCGCCTCGCTGCTCCAGCAAGTCGGAGGGGGAGTAGTCGTCGAAGACGTGCGCGACGAGATTGCCGTTCCCTTCGAACGACCAGTGATTGCCTTGCCTGTCTCGGAGGTGGAGCGCATCCTGGGGCCAGGGTTCGAATCCAACCGCATCGGCGAGCTCCTCGCTTCAATCGGTCTCGTCTCGACCGGCGTCGACCCGCTGATGGTGACCGTGCCCGGTTTCCGTCCGGATATCGAGCGACCGATCGACCTGATAGAGGAGGTCGCCCGTCTCCACGGGTACGAACGATTCGAAGCCACACTTCCTACCGGCCGGGGAAGCGGATGGTCCGATAGCCAGCGTCGCGCTCACGCCATCAGGAACGCCCTCGTCGGATGCGGGCTCTTCCAGGCGACTCATCTCAGCTTCATTGGTGGCGAGGACTTGAATGCGTTTGGCTTCCCACTCGACCATGCCGCCCGACGGACGGTCATCGTCAAGAATCCGTTGCGCGAGGAAGAAGAGATTCTTCGTACCACGCTGCTGCCGGGACTCCTGGCGTCGGCTCGTTATAACCTCTCCCACGGCGCGGAGTCTGTGGCACTTTTCGAAACGGGCAAAGTCTTTTTCGATCGGCCAGATCCGGATGATCCGCAGATCCCCGACCAGCCCGATCGGGTTGCCTTCGTAGTTGTGGGCGTACTGGGGGCAGGGGGCATGGACGGTCCTGTTCGCCCGACTGACGTCTATACCGCCACCGCCATCTGGAGGCTGCTGGCGAGAACGCTGGGGATCGAAGCGGAACTGAGGTCCGCCTCGGTTCCAGGTCTTCACCCTGGGCGAGGCGCTGAGGTGGTGATATACGACTCCGTTATAGGTGTCGTCGGCGAGTTGCATCCGGCGACGGCGGCTCACTACGACCTTCCTGGCAGGGTCGCGGTGGGAGAACTCGATCTCGGCCCGCTGGTTGCGTCGTCAGATGTCCCCTCACTGAAGACACCCAGCACCTATCCGCCTGTCGAGTTCGACCTCGCATTCGCTTGCGACCGATCCACGGTCGCAGCCAGCCTGCTGGCTGTCACCACAGCTGCCGGCGGCTCGCTAGTCGAGTCCTCTCAGGTGTTCGATGAGTACACCGGGATGGGAGGGGGGCGGAAGTCGATTGCCATCCGTTTCGTGCTACGGGCTCCCGATCGCACCCTCACCAACGAGGAAGTGGCACCTATACGCCAGACGATGATCGAGTCGGCCGAAGCTCTCGGTGCCGAACTTCGGGGCGGGTCGTGAGCCTGCTCTCGATCGCTGAAACTTCCCCAGACGATCTCAGACGGATGTTGGAACTGGGGGCGGCGGTCAAAGCTGACCCCGCGGCATATCGCACGGCATTAGCGGGGCGCTCGATCGGCCTCTTCTTTCAAAAACAGTCGCTGCGGACGTGGGTGAGCTGTGATGTAGCTGCCATCCAGCTGGGGATCCATCCCGTAGTGATTAGGAACGAACAAACCGGACTCGGGTCTCGGGAGACACCGGCAGATGTCGGTCGGGTGCTCGAGCGCTATCTCGATCTACTCGGGATGCGCGTATTCGACCACGAGGACCTCGTCGCCATCGACCGGGTGACCGAGATGCCCTTGGTGAACTTGCTGTCCGATCGGGAGCACCCCTGCCAGGCGGTGGCCGATCTGATGACGCTCGCAGAACACAGGCCCATCGAGGGCAGTCGAGTCGCCTATCTCGGAGACGGGAACAATGTCTGTCACTCGCTGATACTTGCCACCGTAAAGGCCGGTGGATCGATCGCTGTCGCCACCCCTGCCGGCTATGAACCGGATCCGTCGGTAGTCAACCTTGCGGGCGAGTACGGCGATGTGACCTTGGGCAACGACCCGGTTGCCGCGGTGGCCGGCGCCCACGCCGTCTATACGGATGTGTGGGCTTCGATGGGCCAAGAAAAGGAGGCCGAGCTGCGACGTCGCCACTTCGCCAGCTTCCAGGTCGACGACCGCATCATGGCCGCCGCCGAGCCTGACGCCGTATTCATGCACTGTCTGCCTGCTCACCGGGGCGAGGAAGTCACAGACGCGGTTATGGAGTCCGACGCTTCCCGAGTCTTAGACCAAGCAGAGAACCGTCTCCACGCCTTCAAAGCGATCCTCCTCCACCTGCTCGGGTGAGATCCCTCCTCTCCGGTAGCGCACCCACGGTCGCTCCGCTCCTGCTTGGGGCGATCCTCACATCCAACGTCGATGGCGAAGAGACCTCGGTAGTGATCACCGAGGTGGAGGCATACACCCAGGATGACCCAGCGAGTCATTCATATCGAGGCCGTACCGAGCGGAACTCTTCGATGTTCGGACCGCCTGGCACGCTTTATGTCTATCGGTCCTATGGGATTCATTGGTGTATGAACATCGCGACGGGGCCCGAGGGAGAAGGCGAGGCGATCCTGGTGCGTGCAGGTCGTCCGCTGGAGGGATTGGATGTGATGATCGAGCGCAGGGGAAGGACCGATCACCTCTCCGACGGTCCAGGCAAGTTGTGTCAGGCGCTCGGGGTCTCCGGCATCCACGACGGCTTGGACCTGCTGACTGATGGCCCCATCCGGTTGGATGAAGGCACCGTGTTGGAAAGTGTCGCCACACCGCGAGTCGGGATCAGCAAGGCCGTGGACCGCCGATGGCGATGGGTTGTCGTTGGACCGGTAACCTCGCACCGCCCGAACCCGGAAGACGAATGAGCAGCGAATCCCAACTTGAGCGGTTGATGCGCGGTGTGGACGTGTGCCAGCCGCCGGAGTCGTTGAAGGAAAAGCTGTCTGAGGGAAGGCCGCTGCGGGTCAAACTTGGGATGGACCCGACCGCACCTGCCGTAACCCTGGGTTGGGCTGTGGTGTTGCGCAAACTCCGTCACTTCCAGGAGTTCGGACACACGGCGGTGCTCATCGTCGGCGACTTCACTGCCCAGGTGGGCGATCCCAGCGGGAAGTCTGAGACGCGCCGCCGCCTCAGCCGTGACGAGGTTCTGGGGTATGCCGAGTTGCTGCTCGACGAGTTCAGACGAGTACTGCTGCCCGAACCACTCGAGATTCGCTACAACTCGGAATGGCTGGGTGCCTTTGACATGGGGGAGTTGTTGGAGCTGACTTCGAAGGCGACGGTGGCCCAGATGCTCGAACGGGGCGACTTCGCCAAGAGGTTCGAAGCGAACAACCCGATCTCCGTAATGGAGTTTCTGTACCCGTTGTTGCAGGGATACGACTCGGTAGCCGTTGAGGCAGATGTCGAGCTCGGCGGCTCTGACCAACTCTGGAACCTGATGATGGGTCGCGAGGTCCAGCGCGGCTACGGGATGGCCCCGCAGATGGCGATGACCATGCCGTTGCTCATCGGTACCGACGGCGAACAGAAGATGTCTCAGAGTCTCGGCAATTACATCGGTGTAGGCGAGCCCGCAGACGAACAGTTCGGCAAGACGATGTCGATCCCCGACGAGCTGATCGTCCAATGGTTCGAACTCGCTACCGAAGTGGATGAGATCGAGTTGATCCGCCAGGGGCTGGCTGATGGCTCGCTGCACCCGAACGCTACGAAACGCCGATTGGCACGTGAGATCGTGACGCTTTATCACGATCAGCAAGCGGCAATGGACGCTGAGGCACATTTCGATGCCATCCACAAGCGTCACGAGGTGCCAGATGATGTCCCGACCTATCTGCTTCCTCCGGGGGATCCGGTGTCGCTGGCCGGATTGATCAGGGAAACCGGCCTGGCCGCCAGCGGGGGAGAGGCGCGCCGGCTGATCTCTCAAGGGGCTGTGAAGCTCAACAGTGAGGCCTGTTACGAGCCCGAAGTGGCCCGTTCTAGTTTGGTTGGATCCGTCATCCAGGTAGGTAAAAGGCGGTTTCTTCGCATCCTGGAAGATTGATTTGCAGTCCCCGGCGGGTGTGGTACAGTTCTGTCTCCGCCGACCCTGCGGTCGGCTTCCTGTCCGCGGAATCGCTTAGATCACCTCGCGAGACCAATTTGGTACAGGCAACAGGCCCCGGCTACTATGGTCGGTCGCCCCGCTCTGCAAGCGGAGATGAGCAGCGGCTCCTTGACAACTGGATAGTGTGCCAAAAGTCAGCACGCGCAAAGACGAAGGACGATGAGGTAACCCCTCGCCGGACCGGATGTCGGAGCGCGAGCACCAG
>JBGTKD010000134.1:0-10246 GCA_041744795.1 Acidimicrobiia bacterium | reverse complement strand
CTCGCCAAGCGGGCCGGCGCACATGTGACGGGCGTGGACAACGCCAGCAAGCTCGAGTTCATGCGATCGCTGGGTGCGGACGAAGTGATCGACTATCAGAGTGAGGACTTCACACGCCGCCAGCCCAGTGACCACATCCTCGACTTCGTCGCTCACCGGTCGGTATTCGCGTATCGAAGGGCACTGGCGCCCGGTGGTCGGTACCGCTGTGTCGGCGGGTCCGTTCGGTCTCTGCTACGTGTCCTGACACTCGGTGTTGTCGTCGGGCGATCGACAGGCCGTCGTATGGGGTTACTGCTCGTCAAACCAGGTCCGACACATTTCGGGCCGCTCACCGAGTTGTGTCTGGCAGGAGAGATCGACATCCACATTGACCGCACCTTCGGGCTGGACGAGGTGCCCGAAGCCCTCGCCCATGTAGGAGAGGGCCGAGCGCTAGGCAAAGTCGTGGTAGCGATCACGTGACCGGGGAAACGTCTGCAAGTCTTGACCGAACCCTAGGGAGACTCAGAAGGAGGACGAGCACATGACCGTTGACGAGTGGGTTGAGGGATATCGCCAGGCGTGGGAGGCGCGAGATCCGGATGCCGCTGCCGGGCTGTTCACGAACGACGCCACCTACCGGTCGCTCATCTTTGAAGAGCCGAACGTCGGAACAGAAGGTGTGGCCGACTATTGGAAGTCGGTAACGGAATCTCAGAGCGACGTCACGGTGCGGATGGGTCGTCCGATCGTCGACGGAGATCGGGTAACCGTCGAGTACTGGAACTTTGCAGGCGAAATCATGGACCCGCCAAGTGAGTGGGGCGCGTAGGCGACGGCCCCGGACTTCGGGCGGGATCGAATCATCTGAACAGGAGCAACGAATGGTCGAACGAAGTCACACTCTTTTCCATCGGGACTCACATCAATTGCACGGTGCGTTCGGCTCCGATGACTTCGGCAGACGAGCCGAGTCTTTCGCTCGCTTCTTCGGGACGCCCAAGTTCATCCTTGGTCAAACGGCCGTCGTGGTGCTGTGGATCGTGGCCAACGTTGCCGCCATCTCGCTCCGGTGGGACCCATATCCCTTCATCCTTCTCAACCTGGCCTTCTCGCTCCAAGCGGCGTATGCAGCACCATTGATTCTGCTCGCCCAGACCCGACAAGCTGATCGGGACAAAGCGATAAGCGAATCCGACGCCAACCATCGTGAGGCTCTGGCACAGGCTTCGGTCGACCGAGAGGAGATCGTGATCGGACAAGCCGACCGGCTAGAGCAACTCCTGGCCGCCAACACTCGTCTGACTGAACAGATGAACCAGCTAACCATCGAGATCCATCACCGCGTCGTTCCTCAGTCACCGACCCAATGAAGGCCGGACAGCCGATCTACGATCCCGGGCGAACGAGGGAACTCGCACACGAACACGGCCCGACCGACGTCGCGCTGCTGGATGAGACGATCCCGGCCAACCTCGCCCGGACCGTCGCCATCCACGGCGACCGTGAGGCTCTGGTGGCCCGCCACCAAGACATCCGGTGGACCTATGCCGAGTTCGGCGAACGAGTTCGCAAGCTCGCGAAGGGATTGGCCGGGGCTGGGCTCAGGACGGGCGACCGGGTCGGTATCTGGTCACCGAACTACGCGGAGTGGACCCTGGTCCAGTACGCCACCGCTGAGCTCGGTGTGATCCTCGTCAACGTCAACCCTGCCTACCGCACCCACGAGTTGGCGTACGTGCTGCGCCAGTCGGGCTGTCGGTGGGTGATCGCGGCGCCAACGTTCAAGACGTCGAACTATGTAGACATGGTCGCAGCCGTCCACGACGAGTGCCCTGACCTGGAGCGGGCAGTGTTTTTCTGGACTCCCGAGTGGGGCGAGCTGGCGGCAGGCGACGAGGCGGTAACTGATGCCCAACTCGACGCGATCCGAGACTCGCTCTCACCGGACGACCCGATCAACATCCAGTACACGTCTGGCACCACGGGATTCCCGAAAGGCGCCACGCTCACCCATCGCAACATCTTGAACAACGGCTACTTCACGGCCGAACTCCAGCAGCTGACTCATGAGGACAGGCTCTGCATTCCCGTGCCCTTCTATCACTGCTTCGGCATGGTGATGGGCAATCTCGGCTGCACGAGCCACGGCGCCACGATGGTCATTCCCGGCGATTCGTTCGATCCGACCGCGGTACTTGAAACCGTGCAGGCCGAACGCTGCACATCGTTGTACGGGGTACCCACGATGTTCATCGCCGAGCTCGGCCACCCAGACTTCGAGTCCTACGACCTGTCGTCGTTGCGCACCGGTGTGATGGCTGGCTCGCTGTGCCCGGTCGAGGTGATGAAACAGTGCGTCGACCGTATGCACATGATCGATGTCACCATTTGTTACGGCATGACCGAGACGTCTCCGGTGTCGACCCAGACTCTTCCTGATGACTCCTTGCACCATCGCACCGCCACGGTCGGCCGGGCCCACCCGCACGTCGAGATCCGGATCGCCGACCCAGAGACGGGCGCCACCCTCAAGCGGGGTGAAACCGGAGAGTTCTGCACGCGCGGCTACTCGGTGATGCAGGGCTACTGGAACGACCCCGCTCGCACCGCCGACGCCATCGATGCCGACGGATGGATGCACACCGGCGACCTCGCAGTCATGGCCGACGACGGCTACTGCAACATCGTGGGCCGACTAAAGGACATGGTGATCCGCGGCGGCGAGAACATCTACCCGCGCGAAATCGAAGAGTTCCTCTACACCCATCCGGCTGTCGAGGACGTACAAGTGATCGGAGTACCGGACGAGCGTTACGGCGAAGAGCTGATGGCGTGGGTGAAACGCCGTCCCGGCACAGAGGTCGACGAGAACGCCATCAAAGAGTTCTGTCGCGGGAAGATCGCGCACTACAAGGTGCCCCGGTACGTGAAGTTCGTGGAGGAGTTCCCGATGACTGTCACCGGCAAGGTCCGCAAGGTGGAGATGCGGACGATCTCGACGAACGAGCTTGGCCTCGGTAGCCCAGCCAAGACCGAGACGGCCTGAGCTGGCGAGCGGGGTTCACGGTTGACGGGCGGGTCGTATTCGTCTGTCCCAGTCCGTCACTCAGTGGGCGTGAGATCCAAACGGCGGAGAAACTGGGCGTTGATCGCGACGATCACGGTCGAAACGCTCATCAGCACTGCGGCTGCGGCGGGTGCGAGGACGAAACCAGCCCATGCGAAAGCGCCGGCGGCCAGGGGGATAGCCACCACGTTATAGCCGGTGGCCCACACCAGGTTCTGGACCATCTTGCGGTATCCGGCTTGGGACAGCCGCCGGATTCCTACCACTCCCCGGGGGTCGTCCGAGGCGAGGACGATCCCGGCGGACTCGATCGCCACGTCCGTTCCGGCACCGATGGCTATGCCAACGTCGGCTTGGGCGAGGGCCGGAGCGTCGTTGACCCCGTCTCCCACCATCGCGACCCGTAGGCCCTGTTCCTGCAACTCAGCCACTTTGGAGTGCTTGTCCTCGGGGAGGACCTCCGAGAGCACCTGATCGATATCGAGTTCAGCCCCCACCGCGTCGGCCACCTGATGGGCATCGCCAGTGATCATCGCCACCTTGACACCCAGCCGGTGAAGTTCTTCCACCGCACGCTTCGACTCGGGACGGATCTCGTCTTCGGTGGAGAGGGCCCCGGTGACCCGACCGTCTTCGATCACGTAAAGAACAGCCGCTCCCCTGTCTCGCCAACCTGTCGTTGCGGTTTCCACCTCGGGTGGAACCTCGAGTCCCCGCTCCCTGAGAAGGGTCGGTCCCCCGACGGCTGTCGCAACGCCGAGGACGTCGGCTTCGACGCCACGACCGCTCATGGACTTGAACCCGGTGGCAGTTGGAAGGTCGCCTCTTTCCCTTGCGGCGGTGACGATCGCCCGGGCCAGAGGATGCTCGGAGTCGGATTCGACGGCGCCGGCCACGGCCAACAGACGGTCCTCGTCCGAATCGACTGCCGCGACCGCCGTGACCCGGTGGCTTCCCTTCGTGAGGGTTCCGGTCTTGTCAAAGAGGACCACATCAATGTTGCGCATCCTCTCCAAGGCGAGGCGGTCTTTGACGAGGATCCCGTTGCGGGCCGCCATGCTTGTCGAGATCGCTATGACGAGAGGTATCGCCAGGCCGAGAGCATGGGGACAGGCGATGACCAGCACAGCCACGGTCCTCACTACCGCCTGCTCGGGCTGTCCAACAATCAGCCAGGCGATCGCCGTGATAAGGCCCGCCGCCACCGCGACGTAGAAGAGCAGAGCGGCAGCCCGGTCGGCCAGGACCTGGGCACGAGATTTTGACTCCTGGGCTTGGGCTACCAACCGTTGTATTCCGGCCAGCGCAGTATCTCCACCGACCGCGGTAATCCGAATTCTGATCGAGTTGTCGGTGGCAACCGTGCCGGCCACCACCCTGTCGCCCGGCACTTTCGCGACTGGTTTGGATTCCCCCGTGACCATTGACTCGTCCACTTCGACTTCCCCACTGGTGATCTCGCCATCAGCGGGAATTCGGCCCCCTGGGCGAACGAGAACCAGGTCGCCCGGACGCAGCTCAGCGATCGACACTGTTTCGGTCTCGCCGTCGGTGACCCGCTCTGCCTCGTCGGGGAGGAGCTCAGCGAGGGCAGCCAGCGCCCCTCTCGCCTGACCGATTGCTCGCATCTCCATCCAGTGGCCCAACAACATGATGGTGATCAGGGCCGCTAACTCCCACCAGAAGTCAAGATCGAACCAACCCAGCGTTGTAGCCACCGAAGCGGCGAAGGCGACGGTGATCGCCATGCCGATGAGGAGCATCATCCCCGGCTGACGGTCCCTGATCTCCCCCGCCGCACCCTTGAGGAATGGTGAACCGCCATAGAAGAAGATGACCGTGCCCAAGACAGGTGCGATCCACTCTGAACCGGGGAACGACGGAGCGGTGTACCCGAACCACTCCTGGATCATCTCCGAGAAAATGACGACGGGGACAGTCAGCGCCAGGGACAGCCAGAACCGGTCTCGGAACATGGCGACGCTGTGCCCGGCGTGCTTGTCATGACCCCCGTGCTCGTCGTGGTCGGCGTGCTCGTCGTGGTCGCCGATCGCAGGCTTGGCCGAGGCGGTCACCGCCGCGGTCTCTGCTGCTTGTCCCGACTGATCACCATGGCCCTGGTCGCCGGGGTGGTTGTGACGGTCATGGTGGTCTTCGCCGTGTTCTGTAGTCATCGGCCTGTCATTTCGGGGGTAAGGAACAGCCCCATCCTGGCACTATCCACCCGTCGGTGTGTCAACCGCGGCCCTTGGCTACACACGTAGTTCATGCTCTCAGTGACCATGGACCTCGTGGTCCACGGTCGTAGTTGTGGCGGCCTCGTCGGCGGTGATCAGCGGGCCCACCACGAACGTGGAGATTGCAAATGCCACGCCGAAGGCGGCGAGCGCCAGCCCCGGCGCCAACCAATTGTCGAATCGACGGCGGAGACGCGCCAAAGTGGGAATCGTCGCCACTAGACCAACCGCCAAGAACGCAATCTGACCGCCCGCACCGGCGAGGAGCGCGGCTCCGGCGAGTGGGCCGACATGATGCAGTACGTGGGGAGCAACACCGGTGGCTGCCCCCCATCCGGCGGCGAGAACGCTACGGGCACCGCCGCCCGGCGCCTGCGTCCGGACGGCGGAATCAATCATCTGCGGAGCGCCTTGCGGTCGGATTCGAGCACCCGACGCCTTTCCTCAAACTCTTCGCGGTCGATCTCCCCGAGGGCGTAGCGTCGCTTGAGGACCTCGCGAGCGTCGTCACGGGACACCAAGTCGTTGCGGGAGCGCAGGCTCCCCACCACTACGTAGATCACGAGTCCCCAGAACATCAACATCATCAACCAGCCGAACCAGCCCATCGAGTGCCAGCCGTCATTCCAAAGCCACATGTTCATCCTCACCTCTCAACCCAAAGTACCCCACCCGGGGTGGGGTACGGTAGGGCCAAACGCCCCTGCTTCTCAGCGCTGGGACTCTCGCCACGTGTTGTGCCATTGATACGTGCGTTCCTGCTCTCCCCATTCTGATTTGAGGTACTCGAGGATTGCTCTGACGTCGGCTTCGGTCAAGGTTTCGGCGAAGGCGGGCATGCGGCTCTGTTCGAATTCGGACCCTGTGAGGATGAGGTCGATGAGGGTGGTATCGGAATGGTGCCAGGTGTGGCCAGAGTCGTCGTGCGGAGGGGGCGGGTAGGACCCGTCCGCGTTCGGAGTCCTCCAGTTCGACGCCCCCCGCAGGTCGACGCCGTGGCAAGCAGCGCAATGTTGGCCGTACAACACCGACCCCGCTTCCGCGCGAGCGGTGTCGATCGGCGGTGGGGGCGGCGCTCCACCGGACAAGTCGAGGATCGTCGAAGCTGGTCTCGAAGTGCTGCCACACCCCGAAACCAGCACGATCACCGCAGCGACTGTCAAACCTCGCAGGGTCGGTCGTCGTCTCATCCCTCGACGTGGACCTCGGCCATCATCCCTGCCTCGTAATGACCGGCCTGATGACAGCCGATCAGAAAGCTGCCCGGCTCCGTGAAATGCCAGGTGAGCTCGCGGGTCTCGCCCGGACCAATCACAATTGCATTCGGTTCATCGGGCATGGCCATTCCCGTCATCTCCGCCATTTGTTCGGCGTGCGACTGTTGGGTGGCTTCGTCACCGACCGTGAAGTCGTGCGGGATCACTCCGGTATTGATGACCCTGAAAGTGACGGTCTCCCCAGCGGTGACCGAGATCGAACCCGGATCGAAGCGGAAGTCGTCCCCAGCGATGATGTCGATCACTCGGTCGGCGTCAGCCGACACACCGGGCTCGCCGAACGCGAACTGGCTGTGGCCGTCATCCGCCGCCGCCGGCGCGGCGGTGCTAGCGGTGGTCGACTCTGCTGTCGTAGCGGAACCTCCACCGCAGGCAGCAAGGACTACAGAAAAAAGAGCGGCGAATACGCCGAGACGAACAGAAGTCTGTGACATGTTTCCTCCAAGTCGAGTGTGAGTGTGTTCCGGATGCGAGTTAGACCCGAATCACGCATAACTCGTAGGAGAATCCGCCAGGAGAACCGCGAAGCCCCGGCAACTTATGCGAAACCTGACCAAGACGAAAGGGTCGAACAGCGCCGACCACCGAGCCTGAGAAGGGCAGTGATACCAGTGCCGAAACCGCCAGCGCCGTCACGAAAACACACACACCGACCGCGACCAGTGAGCCGGCAGGCTCGCCGTGCACACCATGGGAAGCGGAGGGTGCCACCGCTTCTAGTGGATGCATCAGCAGCATCCCCCCAACCACCGAAAACACCAGCAGAACACTGGCGAGCAAGCCCAACAAACGCCGCATATCTCGCGAATCTACCGGCTGTCCGAAGTATTGCCTCAGGTTCGACCTGGAGCGATAAGTCCAACCGGAGTCCGTGGTGACTTCAGACACGACCACGACGGGGCTTAGACCTAGCTGCTGGGACTCTTCGATCAACCCTTGAAGTCGCCGAGCACTTTCACAGTCAGGTAATCCTCCGGCCCATCGCCGTAAGGAACGTGGACGTCGAAGTCGTGCGGCCCGTCCATTCCGGCGTGCATCTGTAGCGGGAAGATCAGGGACACTGACTCGCCTGGTTCGAGGACGGTGTCGGAGTAAGTAAGGGGACCGGGACAGCACCCCTCGATCACGCTGGCATGCGCCTCACCGAGCGCGACGGTCTGCGCGCTGGCGTTGGTGATCGTCCAAGTCGGTGTGACGGTGGTGTCCAACGGGACGACACCTAGATCGATCACCGCACCCTCCACGATGAGACCTGCCTGATTGACCACCCCCGTGGCAATCGGTTCATTGACCGGTGCGGCGGTGTCAGCACCAGATCCAGCGCCAGCAAGCACACCGGCCAGCACGAGAACGCCGGCTCCGACAGCCAGTGCGGCCGTGACGAAGTCTCCGCGACGGGTTCCTGTCCGTGGGTCGCTGTCGACCGGTCGTTTGGTTCGTGACATGTTTGGTTCACTTTCTCACTGGTAGGGATCGCCCCATTCGGCGACGACAGCGGCTCGGATCTCGTCTGCACTCTGAACGCCGGCTGCGAGCAGGTCTTCAACTTGTTGTGCTTCACCGAGACACACCCCGCAGCCGAGACCATGGGCTTCCCAACCGCCGTCCGGACGGGCGAAACAATCGAGCAGGTGCCGATGACCCAGCATCGCCTCGCAACCGCAGAAGCAGGGCACTTGGGCGTAGAAATCGGCGTGGTCGTGTGCTGCCCGATACAGGACTGCAACCGACTCCGGCACGTCAGCCGGGTCGATCAACCCGCCCGGCGCAACGTCGAACATCGCCCCAGTCTCCGGAACCAGGTCGACACCCCCGATCGAAGCGTTGGATAGACCCGCAACCAAAATGCCAACCCCGATCAGAGCCGCAAGGACGGCGAAAAGCCGAAACGAGAGGGAACTGACCGGATTTGAGGCGCGCGAAGACTCCACGAGACCATCTTCACTGTTCGAGGGTCGAGGTCGTAGGGTCGACGGACCTGACTGTTAGGGCACAAGGCCCCCATCGGTCATGCCGGCTTGTGAGACTGAGACACCGTTGGGGCCTCACCGGCAAACCAAATACCAGATGTACTTGGCTGCAGCGTCCGGTTCACAACCTCGAGGGCGGCCCCGCCTATCACGCGGGGGTTGGTTTCGCTGCGGAGCAGACTGCGGACTCTTGCCAACTCCTGTTCTCGGTCGACAGCTGCGCGATTGAACCGGCGATCCACGATGGCTCGAATCCGGCGAATAAGCGGATTGAAGAGGAAAGCAGCCACCAGAGTCGAGATTGCGACCGCTAGGTCTGAGTCTTGGGAAGGAAACGACGAGCTCAGCGCGACAACAGCGCCCGCATACACCAGAGCAAGCAACCCGACGACGATCGTGTAGCTGAGGGTGCGAGAGATGATCCGGTCGATGGCATAGAGCCGGAACCGGGAAATCGCAGCGACAATCGCAATGGGGATCAAAGCGAAAGTGAGAAGTAAAAGGTTCTGGGCGACCGGATTGTCGCCGAGGAGAGACGTTCCCATCGGGGTGAACGACAAGAGAATGAGAGCGGCAACGACGCTCAAAGCCAAAGTCACCCACTTGATTTGCTGACGCTCCACCACCGTGGCATTACGCATTCGCGCAATCACGGATGCGACCGCACCGACAATCCCCACGAGGAGCGTCACGTTGATGATCCACCACGTCGAGGATTCCTCGCCCAACACTTGCTCGGGGGGCAGGGTGAGGGCTTCGACGGCAGCGCCGATCAAGCCACCGATCATCCCCACTCCGGCGACGATCGCCACCCATCTCCATGCTCGGCTGGGGAGACGTCCGGTGGGGAAGACGAGAGGGAGCACCACTGCCAGCAGGAACAAGGCGGGGACCCATGCGAACCCGACCGCGACCGCCACCAACCGGGCTAGCAGACCGAGTTCGGCACCTTCGACCTGGCGAAAATAGAGGAGAACTCCCATCCAGACGGTGCTCATGCACACTCCAATTCCAAGTAAAACCCAGCCAACGAAGTTGCCGGTTCGCCACACGAGGAAGGCTCCGGTCGCGGCAAAGACGACGCCGATGGCCGAGAACATGAGCAGCTGTGAGCGAGTGGACTGATCGGCGCCGGTGAGGAGATCGGAGAGAGGCCCGAAGGCGGCGGTCAGGACCGCCAGCGAGGACAAGGTCACCACAACGGCTATACCGGAAACCGCCCGAGCTCTCATGCACCAAAGATCGTAAGTGATCGTTCCGAGAGCGTTACGAAAACGACTTCACGCCGTGCCTAGCCGGAATGGGGCGATTGTTGCCAGGATGAGCTCTATTCGGTCGCGGAAGTCCGAGTCTGTGAGTGTCGGGTTGAGCATGGCTTCAAGTTCGTAACCGCGGGAGAAGTTCACCAGGGTCCGGGCCGCTCTCATCGGGCGGGTAACGCCACCATTTTCGAGCGCTTCCGCCAGTCCTCCGACAAGCCGCTCCTCCCACGCCCTCACCTCGCTGGTCAGTTCGCTGTCGGTGCAGGCGTAAAGGAGGAGTTCATACTCCGCGCGCACCAGCCCAGCGGTGAAGTCGCGGCTAACGATGGTGGTCAAGATGGCTGCGACCCGGTCGAGAGGCTCGCTGCCCTGGGCGTGGTGATCTAACAGCGCCCTGATCTTGGTCTCGCCCACGTCCAGGTATAGACGGAACGCCTCACGGACGAGG
>JBGTKD010000133.1:0-2841 GCA_041744795.1 Acidimicrobiia bacterium | reverse complement strand
TATCTGGAGGTGAAGACGGCGACTGCGTGGAACATGTACGCCAATCTCGTCACAGTCGACGGCGAGTCGAACCATATGGTCATCCGCTCGACTCTTCCTCTGACCGACCATCAGAGTCGGCTGGTGACGGTGCTCGAAACCGACGACCCCGGCCTTGAACTCTATGTCGGCTCCGGATACGGGATCGTCGAACAACACTTCTTCGATTACCTGGTCGCCCATCCGGACACCACGATTCGCTACGAGGTGGACGGGGTCGAGCGGACTGCCACGGGGGTTGAGATCAGCGAGTCGCTCGGGCTGTGGTCCGCCAAGTTCATGGCGTTTCGATCGGTCGATCTCGAGTCACCCGCCCGATGCCAACTGACCTGGCTTCCTGCGAGGTGATGGTCGCGTTGCCTGTCACCGTCAGATGATCCGGCCGGCGTGTTCGAAGAAGGGTTGGCCGGTGAGGATGCGCTCTGGGCCCAGGCGGGTCAGGTCGAGGGTGGTGGGGTGGCCACAGATCAGTTCTGCGAGGTGTCTGCCTACTGCGTGGCATTGCTGGAATCCGTGGCCGCTGAAACCGGTGGCCATAAACAACCCGTCGATGTGGGGCCATTCGCCGATGATGGCGTTGGCGTCCAGGCGGTTCTGGGCATACAGGCCCGCCCAGGATCGGATCACCTCGAGGCTGTTGAAAGCGGGGAGGGTGGTGGCCAGTTCCGGCCAGATGACGTCGTAGAACTTGGACCTCGGGGCGGGGGTGAAATCGAAGCCGACGGGGTCCTCGTCGGTTGACCAGGCGATGAGAAAACGGGTGTCGTGTTCTGCGATGACGTAAACCCCGGAGGGAAGGAACGCCAGCGGCATCGACTCGCTGCCGTCAACGTCGCCCGCCACCACGTACACGGTGCGCATCACCGGCTCGACCGGGATGTCGACTCCGGCGGTTGCCAACAGATCGCTGGACCATGCTCCCGCACAGACGACCACGGCGTCGGCTCCCCTCGATGTCCCGTCCGTCAGGCGGACGCCGCTCATGCGGTCTGCGGTCAGGGTCAACTCTTCGACAGTCGCTGCGATCAGTTTGGCTCCCGCCTGGCGGGCCTTTCGTCGATAACCGTCCACCACTGCAGACGAGTCGACTGTCCCATCGCTCGGACCGAAGGTGCCACCAGTCAGTCGGTCGGAGGAGAGTGCCGGCCATCTGGTGGCGATTGTCTCCATGTCGAGCCAGAGTGAGTCGCATCCGAGACGCTGTTGGACTGCCAGACCGGCTCTGGCCTCGGTTTCACCTTCCTGGTCCACGAGGAAGAGGTTCCCCTGCTTGCGGGGTCGGGGATCGGGGGAGTAGCCGTCGGTGGCCATGTCCTCGGCGAAGGAGTCCAAACAGTCCATCGCATAGATGGACATGGCGATGTTCTCTTCCCGGTTGAATTGGATCCTGACGTTTCCATCAGAGAGCATCGTCGAGGCACGTTTGAGCGTCGGGTCGGTTTCGATGACCGTGACGTCGAGTTGGGGATCGAGGCAAAGCAGGTGGTGGGCGGTCGCCCACCCCATCGCCGCACCACCGACGATGAGAACCGAGGTCATATCGACCGGGTGATCCCTCCGTCGACACGGATGTTCTGGCCCGTGATGTAGCCAGCGGCGTCGGAAAGAAGAAAGGCCACGGTGTCGGCGATCTCGGAGGTCTTGCCGACACGTCCCATCGGGATGCGCTTGACCGTTGCCTCATCTGCGTCGTAGCTGTCTGTGAACCCCGGCAAGAGGTTGTTCATCCGAATCCCGGCCCCGGCGTAGCGGTCGGCATAGAGCTTGGTGAAAGAAGCGAGACCGGCGCGCAGAGTCGACGAGATCGGGAATGCAGGATCGGGCTCTAAAGCCGAGAACGTCGAGATGTTGACGATGGAACCACCTTCGGTCATGTGCGGTGTGACCAGGCGGGCCATGCGGACCACGTTGAGAAGTAGTAGATCGAGCCCGTGACGCCACTGATCGTCTGTGAGGTCCAGGAGGTCGCCTTTGGGGGGATGACCGGTGTTGTTGACGACCCCGTCGATACGTCCGTAGGCCTCGACGGTCTTCTGAACCAGGGAGTCCAGGTCGCTGGGTTCGGTGACCGAACCGGTGTGGGAGATGGCACCGAGTTCGGCTGCCAGTTGTTCTGCCCCTCCGGAGTTGGACATCAAAGCCAGACGATGTCCGTCACCGTGCAGACGCTGGGCTATCGCTTCACCGATCCCTTTGCCGGAGGCGGTGACCACTGTTACCGCACCGGAATTGCTCATGGGGAGCGACCATAGCGGTGACACCCCAGGGCTCGGCCTGCGGTCGGCCGGTCAGTTGGCGCGGCTGATCGCCGCGGTAGCCCGGAAGTCGAGTGCTGAACTTTCCACTGCCGGGAGTTCGAGGTCGAAGGCGGTCAGGCCGTTCTGGCGGCGATAGTTGACCGAACCCCCCATGGCCCGGGCGAGGCTAGAACTGACATACAACCCGAGACCGACGCTGGGGAGTGCTTGGGTGGAACGGGCGACCGAGGCGAAGGGCTGGAAAATGCGGTCGATGTCCTCGACAGCGACGCCTTCGCCGTCGTCGACAACCGACAGAATCACAACACCGGGCAGGCGCCGGGATTCGATCGTCACCTTCTCGCCCCCATACTTCAGTGCGTTGACGGTCAGGTTGCGGATGATCTGGGCGACTCGGCCGGGGTCGGCCATCCAGGAGCGGTCGTCGTCGAAGCCGATCTCGATGTTGCGACGCATATCGGTTGGGATGCTGGCCAGGGCACGCTCTGTGACCTCACGGACCGCGACCGCTGTGATGTCCAAATGGAGACTGGAGATGTCGGCT
>JBGTKD010000132.1:0-6682 GCA_041744795.1 Acidimicrobiia bacterium | reverse complement strand
CCACCGCTCGACGCGAACACACCGAGAAGTACCAGCGTGGCGGCGGCGTTGACCCCCACGGTCGCCGCCTTTGCCAGACGGAAACGTCCTTGACCTGCGTCAGCGACCAGGGCCACGACCTCCCCCTGCCACTCACTGACGCTCGAGACCAGATCGGTCCGAACACGGTCGACATCCACGACGACGGACTCGATCAGCGCTGTCCCTGCAGTCGATGCGGACCAAGCGACTTCGATGCTGGTTCGAGCACGGGCCGCTCGACGCATACCAAGTTCGACGAGTTCGTCTCGAACCTCGGCATCCACCGTTGCCGCGCGCTCGGCGTCAATGACACGACCGGGCGACAACAAGGTGCGAACTCTGTTCACCCCACGCGAAACGAGGTCGGCCAGATCCGATACCCCTATCAGACGCTGCCAACGCGCAACGACCTCATCGTGCACCAGGTCCCCCGAGTCGAGGCGGGTGACGATGTCGTCTGCTTGCGATTCGACTGCCTCAGCGACTACCGCTTGTAAGGCCTCGGCCTCACCCAACTGGCGTTCGATTTCTGTGGCCAACTCGCGTGCGACCGAGACGGCATGGCGAGTCGAGCCTGCAAGCCCACGCAGGGAAGCCCCGGAGTGATCCGATGCGAGCGCCTCCAGGCGGCGAGCCAGATGCCTAAGTGCGGCGCCGTGGAGTCTCCCGTCGCCCCGTATGCGTTGTTCCTGCACGACGATGACGTCCTCCGAGGAAGCGACCCCGGCGACCTTGGCATCTCGTAACAGGGCCACGAGATCGGAAACGGCTCCGGCGGATCTTCGGCTGGCCCGGTTCATTACGACGATCAACCCGAGATTTCGCTCGGTGAGCTCACCGAGAACTTCCCAGGGAACAGCGTCTGCGTACCGCTGGGGAGTAGTGACTGCAATCGCAAAGTCGGAGGCTTCGAGAATTGCTGAGGTCTGTACTCGATGCTCCTCGCTGATCGAGTCGATATCGGGCGTGTCGACGATCGCAAGGGCACGCAGAACCGGATGTTCGTCCGCAACAATCTCGAGCGGACCAGAGGGCCCGAGCACTGCTAGGAGAGCCTCGGCGTGTCGGGGATGGACCCAGGCCACGGCTTCTCGGGTTGTCGGTCTCAAGACTCCGGAGCGAGAAATCGGTCTGCCCGCGAGCGTGTTGACGATCGTTGACTTGCCGCTCCCCGTCGGTCCGAATACGGCCACGACGAGCGGGCCGTCGGGGTTTGCCAATCGAGGTTCCAGGTAGCGCCGGATGACCCTGGAGATGTGGTCGCGCCGCTCGAGTCTGTCGTTCTGGCCCGCGGTAGCCAGACCGAATTCCACAGCATCGATCTGATCGACTAGCGCATCGATCTCAGCACGAAGCTTTGCGTGGGGAACAATCGTCGACATTCGGCCCTGGATTGTGACACGCCACGCCAAGCGGTCCGTCCTCAGCAGATTCTGTCACAGCCAACCGATACGTTGCCCCGATGACAACTCCCGTTTCCTCACAAGCTTGCCGAATTGAGAATTCAGCCGAAAGCAGTTTCGCGACGTCGGCTGAAACCCTGACAGTGACTGAGGCAGGAGCAATTTGTTTGGATAACTTCTCGATCGAAGACCCGACCGTTGTGGCGGTTCTGGCTCGCGTAGCTGAGGGGCAGCAGGCCGAGGTGCTTCGTCGAATGATCGGCATCGGTGCGAGGGCGATGGTCGAGACTGCGGTCGGAGTAGATCTCGCAGCCGTGGACGAACGCGTCCTGCGGTCCATCGAACAGGCAACGACATTGGCTGAAGAGCGGGTGAAGGCGATCGTGGCGCAAGCCGAGCAGGCCATGCTCGCCTCTCTGGATCCCGACACCAGGAGCTCCGCCATGGCCAGGGCGATCTACGAGTTCGAATCAGTCAGCAAGGCGATAGCCGCGACAGTTGACCCGGGACGGTCCGACTCCCATGTCAGCACGCTGCTTCGCTCGCTGGGCGCCTTGCTCGGTCCTGGTGGGGATCTTGAGGCACGGTTGACAGCGGCGCTCGATCCGTCCGACGAGGGCTCGGGACTCGGTTCCCTGAGACGCGATGTGGACCAGCGCTTCACGGAGCTGCGTGATCTGCTCTCCGAACGGAAGGGACGTCGCGACGAAGCCGAGTCGGGAACGAGGAAAGGCTTCGCGTTCGAAGATGTCGTGGAGGACCGTCTCCGAGTCCTGGGCCGCGCGACAGGCGCGATCGTGGATCGCACTTCTGAGACACCGGGCATTGTCGGCGATGACCTGGTGGGCGACTTCGTGGTGACCTTGGCGAACGGCGCCTGCGTCGTTGTGGAAGCAAAAAACGCGTCCCGAATCGGTTTGAACGGCTCAGGCGGCATCCTCGCCGAGCTCGACCGCGCAATGTCGAACCGGGCGGCGGGAATTGGAATCTGTGTTTCTGCTGTAGAAGCGTTCCCGACGGAGGTAGGGACTTTCGGCGTCTATGGCAAACGAATCCTGGTTGTCGACGACGGGGACGGCACGATGCTGGAGGTTGCAATGCGCTGGGCGACTCTCATTGCCGAGTCCTCCGCCCGAACGGAGGACGGCGTCGACGTGGAGGCCCTAACCACCCTCATCGATCGGATACGACGAATGGGGCAGATGTTCTCCAATCATCGCAGGACGCTCACGGACAGCATCGAGTCGATCAACAAAGTCCGCGATGGTCTTGACGACATGCGCCGGGACCTCGTCGCCCAACTGGACGAAGTGGAGTTCGAGTTGGAAAGACGTCCTTCGGCGTTGCGCGCGGCCGGGTAGCGGGCCTACATCCCCAGTGGCTTATCTCAAGCCGTCCGGGACTCCATGGCGCGCACCATGGCATCGCCGATCTCGGGGTATGAGAACACAAAGCCTGACTTCTCGAGAACCTCAGGGATAACCCGTTTCGACTCCAGAACGAGTGAGTTGGCGGGACCTTTCCCGATGACAGCGCTCACCAAGAACCCCGGTGTGGGAAACCACGACGGACGACCCATTGCTTTGCCTAGTGCCGCCATGAAGTCGCGATTGCGCACCGGATTGGGAGAAGCAAGGTTCACCGGGCCCCTGATCCCGTCGTGGTCGAGGAGATGAAGGATCGCTCGCACCTCGTCGTCTATGGATATCCAGCTCCACCACTGACTACCACCCCCGATCGGACCTCCAACAAACAACTTGAACGGGATCATCATCAAGGGAAGCGAGCCACCGGAGCCGTCGAGAGCGAGCGAGGTCCTGAAGTGACAAACCCGCGAGCCTGCCGCCACCGCCGGAGCGGCTGCAGCCTCCCAAGCGGCGGTCACCTCGGCCATAAACCCCGTTCCCACCGGTTCGGACTCGGTCAATAGATCCTCACCGCGATCGCCGTAGTAGTCCATGCCAGACGCCGTGAGCAAAATCGGTGTCCCAGCCTCAGCCACCGCCCGAGCGATGAGATCGGTGCCTTGAACGCGCGAATCGAGGATTCTTCGTTTCTTGGCTTTTGTCCACGGCGGAAGGATCGAAGCACCCGCCAGATGAACCACGGCGTGAATCCCGTCGAGTGCCCCTTGGTCGATGTATCCCTCCGTGATGTCCCAACGGGGTCCAGAACCCGACGAGCCACGACCAAGAGCAACAACCTCATCGCCGCGGTCACGCAGCGCCGAGGCCAACGCCGTCCCGATGAAGCCGCTCGCTCCGGTGATAAGAACTCTCATGTATGTCTCAACCTATCCGTTGACGGGAAAACCGGAAATCAGCCAACGGAACCACTAGGCGTGGGGCACCGTTACCATCTTTGTCGCACCCGTATCATCGCCCGCCAGGGGAAACTCTCTTCATCATGTCGATGTCACCACGCGTCCGCATCGCGCTCCTGACTGTCGCCGGACTCATCTTCACCGTCCTGGCGCTGTTCGGCGCGTCTCGGTGGATGCGATCAGGCGAGATTCTCGGATCGCTCACGGTTGCGGGACACGAAGTCGAGTTGGGGGGCCTCACGCCAGTGGAAGCCGGTGAGATCTTGGCTGTCATCGAGCAGGAACGCTCCGCAGAGCCTTTGGCCGTGGACATCGACGGCAGGTCCGCAGCAGTAATCCCCGAACAGCTCGGCTTCGAACTCGACGCGACGGAAATGATCGAAAGGGCGATGGAGCGGGGCCGGGAAGGTGGCATCTCGGACCAGTTCCGATGGTGGCTGACCCATCTCCTGGGTACTGACGAGCTAGAAGTAAAGGCTTCCGTTGAGCCCGAGGCCGTGGAGGCCGTACTCGTGGTCTGGGACGTGGATGTTGTCGGCGAACCTCCGGTCCCGGGCGGCGTCATCATCGAAGGATCTACACCTATGCCGGTGTACCCGGAAACCGGTCTCCAGATCGATCGAACGACCGCTTCGGATCGTCTCTTGGCTGCGGCGGTGGCGCCTCAGCCACCGACTGTGCAACTCGACACCGTCCTTGCGATCTCGCGGGTGACCCGCGCCGATGTGGACGCTGCCGTGGCCCGCGCAAAGTTGTGGCTCTCATCGCCGGTCGAGCTCGCGGCCAGAGACGTGACGATCGAATTCTCGGTGATCGAACTGGCCAACGCCTTCGTATCGACGGTGGTCGACGGTCGCGTAGAACTGGGGTTCGATCCTGGGATTATCGGAGGTTTCCTGGAGACCCGGCGAGGCGCAATCGAAGCTCCACCCGTCAACGCCGAGTTCGTGATCAACGGCTACTTCGTCGAGATAGCGCCCGGGCGAAATGGCACTTTGATCGATCCCGAAGCGACGGCCGAAGCTCTCGTTGCGGCCGCTTCGTCAGTGCGTCGCCAAGGCGAGCTCCCATTTGTCGAAGGAGCCGAGCCGGATAAAACGACCGCCGAACTGGAGGCTCTGGGGGTTCGCCACCTCGTGTCCGAGTTCACCACCTACCACCCGTGCTGTCAGAACCGGGTTACCAACATCCACCTCTTCGCCGACCTCGTCGACGGTGCAATCGTTCTTCCTGGACAGACATTCGGACTCAACACCCACGTAGGTGAGCGGACCACCGAAAGAGGGTTTTTGGAAGACGGCACGATCATCCGAGGAGAACTCGTGCCAACCGTTGGCGGAGGGGTCTCGCAGTTTGCCACCACGTTCTACAACGCGGTCTTCTGGGGTGGCTACGAGGACATTGAGCACAGGCCTCACAGCTTCTTTATCAGCCGTTACCCCGAGGGAGTAGAAGCGACGATCTCGTGGCAACAGCCAGAGCTTGCCTTCCGCAACGACTCCGACAGCGCCATACTCATCAAGACCGCCTACACCGACACCTCCATCACCGTTCGCTTCTACGGGTCGAACGACGGACGGATCCTTGTCGGAGATCACGCCAGCGGTACCACCAACATTCGCCTCATCGACCAAGGTGGTCCGAATGCTCGCCGTGTCACCGCAACCACAGGCGGTCGCTTCAACCCAACCGAACCGGTGACCGAGTATCGGGCGGACCCCACACTCGAGGTCGACGAAGTCGATCAGCTTCAGTCGCCCTCAACAGGGTGGACAGTGATCGTCACGAGGGTGATCGAACAAGGTGGCAGTCAGAGGGAACAATCGTGGACGGTTCGGTATATCGCCAGACGCGAAATCCTTGCGGTTCACCCGTGCAAGATGCCGGGCACCACGCAAGTCTGTCCCGAACCCACGACGACGACCACGACGACGCTCCCGCCGGAAACAACCACAACCGCCCCGCCGGACGACGCCTGATCGTCAGTCGTCGGCGTCAGGGTACACCCGGAAAAACTCGGTCACGACGTTGGTAGTTGTCGCCGCCTGCGAGTCGCTCCATCCCGCGAAACGACGCAACGACACTTGGTTCGACATGACGAACACGTGGTCAATATCGGGGTCTGTCTCGAAGATTCGGACAGCCAACCGGCCGGGAAAGGTCTCGGATCTCTTGGCCGCTTCGACCCCGCCATATGTCTCGCCGTCCTGGCCGGCAAGTGTGCGGTCGGTGTCGATCATCAAGATCTTGTCGATGACCGTGGTCCGATTGATTTCGATGGTCTGTCCCAAAAGCTGATCTCCGATCGAGTGGCCGGGACTCTAGCGGCACGCCATCTGGCCACTGCGATCAGTGGGAGAAACCACCGACCTCGGGACTTTCCCTGCCACTCTTCTTTGAAGCCGCGCCCCGATCCCGCTCACCGATCACGTGGATCTTCATGAGGTTCGTGGTCGCCTGCAGGTTGGGCGGAATGCCGGCAACCATTACAACAGCAGTTCCTCGGTCGCAGATGCCCTCCTTTTCGAGGAACTTCTCTGCAGCGGCGATCATCACGTCGGTGTAGTCCCGTCGCCCGAAGGGGTAGGGCTGAACCCCCCGGTACAAGGCCATCCTGGCCAGCGTCGTCTCGATTGGAGTGAAGCCGACGATGCGACCCGCCGGCCGATACTTGGAGAGCAGGCGAGCGGTGTTGCCTGACTCGGTGAACGCCACGATCGTGTCTATCCCCAGGTCGGCTGCTGCCTGAACTGCGGATCGGGCCACCGCCGAAGCGATCGAGCCTCCAAAGAAATCGACGTCGAGATCATCGACAGTTCCCTTGCCGAGACCTCGCTCCACCTCCGCACAGATCCGCGCCATCGTCTCGACGGACTCGATCGGGAAGTCGCCCACCGCAGTCTCCGCGCTGAGCATCACAGCATCAGTGCCGTTG
>JBGTKD010000131.1:0-5484 GCA_041744795.1 Acidimicrobiia bacterium | reverse complement strand
AAGGCCGGTGTGGTTGTCGGGTCGAAGACGATGTTCGAACACGTCGCGGCCGCGCTGGGCGAAGTGACTGACACTCTTGTGGTCGCCGGCCGTAGCGAGCCCCTAAACGGCGTTCGCGCTCTCCCTGACGCCGGGCCTGACTTTCAAGGACCCCTGGCGGGACTCGCAACCGCCGCGACTGCATTCCCGTCGTCCTTGTTAGTCCTATTAGCGGTAGATCAGCCATGGGTTCGCGCCGAAACACTCTCTCACCTGCTCGAACTTGGTGGAGGGCTGCCAGTCGTACCTGTCGACGAGGGGGTTCGCCAGGGCACCTGTGCCGTCTATCCCAGCGAGGCGCTCGACAATGTCGAATACGAACTAGAAGGCGGGGGCAGCATCCAGAGCCTCATCGACAGAGTGTCTTTCCACCCGGTAGTCAGCGAGGAGTGGACTGCCTGGGGCGAAGACGGCCGGTCGTGGTTCTCGGCGGACTCGACGATGGAAATCGAAGAAGGTCTCATCCGGTACGGTCCGATTTGAGTGGCATGCCAAGAGCTAGCCTCTAGCCACAGGCACACAGAGAGGCGCGGAAATGCGCAAGCTTGCATCTATCGGAGCCATTCTCCTGGGAGTCATCATGATTCTCGGCGGGATCGCCACTTGGATCGTCGTCAGTTCGACGCTGAGCGACCAGAAGATCACCACCAGCTCGGATGCTTGCCTTCCCGACCGAATTGTGGCCGGCCCGTTCACCGCCTATTGCCAGGCGGACATCATCAATCAACACACTCTCGATCGCACCGACGGCCTCACCTACGCAGAACTGGACCGGGAAGACCCCCGCCGTGAGGTCGCTCTGACATCCTCGTTCCTCCAGGCATCGCTCTTCACTTCGATCCTGGCCTTCGGAGTGGCAGCCATGGCAGTTGGCATGGGTGTCATATTCGTTCTGATCGGATTGGGCATCCGGGACGTGGAACACCAACTCGTCGAGTGATCGGTCACCCGCCGATGTAGGACATCTGGGCGGTTGGTTGTCATCGTTACGCGTAGTCGCTGAAAACATGCTCTGACCTGGGCAAATGAGAATTACAGATTTGTCATTGGTGCCGGACCTCTCGCGTGATTTTCCGTCCTCCCGCGGAATATCCGCGGAACGGGAGAAGCACGTCAAGGTACAAGCGAAGGGTCGCGTCCCATGCCCCTGCCGGACTCGAACCGTCGATCTTCGGGTTATGAGTTCCTCTCCGGGGTTTCCGGTTGGTTCTCGTTGGTGCTCAATAGTGCCCACTACCTGGGCTTTCGCGGAAGCGGCGTGCTGGCTAGTGCCTGTGGATAACCGCTCGTGACGGCCCGTCCGTTAGAAGATCCGTTAGAAGATCCGTTAGAAGAATTGCTAGTCGAACGGATGTCGCGTATCCAGTCGCTGTAACTGCCCTGTGTCGTCACGACGCCAATGCCGCCCTCGACCATCCGTGAACTCGATCTCCACGGGTGGAATGCCAAAAAGATCGCCGGGACGATCTCCGTAACGATCGCCGGCCTTGGGCCCCCCAGAAGGAACCGTTCCCCAAACTGATTCTTCCGTTGGGAGGGGTGGATCGGTGAGCGGAGTGAAGTAGACAACCGCGTCGTAGATCGGCTCGTCGCTTCGATTGAGTACGAATGTCTGCCAGCCACCAGCGTCAGTTCGCGGCTCCGCCCAGGCGAAGATTCCGTCCGCGGGTCTGCGGTCGGCAACCTCGGCAGCCCGTCTCCTGTCCGCCAATTCGTTTCGCAAGAGGATCAGCGCAACGAAAAGAGCGCCAACGGTCCCGATGGCCGCAAACCATTCGGGAACGGATCCCCAGTCGACCGACGCAAACACCATCAGAGAATACGGCGACCTACTCAGCCTGGCAGTATCGCGCCCATGAGTTGCCGAGACGAGGTGCTGGCCGCATTCCAGAGGCTGATCAGTCGCTCGTCCCGAGAGGCGTTTTCGCAAGCCGAGATCGTGCAGGAAGATCGTGGCAGTGTTTGTAGCGCCCACGGGTGCTGGCGGAAGAGCCCGTAACTCGCGTAGCTCATTGCCAATGCCGGGACGCCTCTGCCTTCCCCGAGGCGAAAGAGTCGACCAAAGAGACAATTCCACTGGTTGCCTCGTTCATCGCCCAGAGCACCTGCTCTAGGAACTCGAACGGGTAGAGGTTGATGTCGCTCGGAAAGCGCCCCGAGACCTTGCCGTCTGCACTGACGATCATCGTGACACCTACGTGAACACCCGAGAAGTGGACCCAGCCTGAGGCCTTTTCGTAGACGACGTCGAGCCAAGGGAACAAGGGCCGAGCGTGATCTCTCAGCCTCGCGTCCGTGAGCTTGACCTTCGTGCCGGGTGCCGCGAGAGGATCGACGTGACTGCTTAGCCGGTCGCCTGACAACAGAAGATCGGTCACGGAGTGTGGCGGAGCGGTATTGACCAATGCCAGGCGAAGAAGGTTGTCAACTTGCATCCGCACCTGCGGTGCTGCCGAACTGAGGTTCCAGCGGTCGTACGTCGCTACAAAGCCATCGATCAGGTCGAGTGATCGATTGAGAACGCTCAGGAGGACGATGTCGATGTCGAAGAGCGGAGTCGATCCCCGATCTGCAGTCGTACCGCAGATCCGATGAACAAGGTCGAAGTGGGCGTCTTGTTGTTTTTCGAGAAGCGCGATTCCTGGCTTGAGTTGGGGGTATCGCTCCGTGACCGTCGGCTGGCCGCGTCGAAAGTCTTCATACTTCGACATTGCTATCGAGAAGCCCAACGTCGGAGATCGCGAAGCATGTAGAGAAAGTTGCGGAGTAGGGCCACAGCCTCTGGCTCGATCGGATCGGGATCGAAGTGCGCCACGCGGTTTCGAATCTCTCTGACCTCATCCAGGGCCTTCACGAACGTCCTTCGGTCGAGCGGCCAGCCCAACACCTCGAAGCGCTCAGGATGTTCAACCATGCGCTGGTAGTCACCAAAGGTCAGGTCGTCATGTGACTCGATACGTCGCTCGTTGTCCGGATCGCAGACCTCAATCACCTGCTCGATCGTCCACTCATCGGATACGAGGCTCCGTAGGAGATGGTCGATCTCGCCAAGGATGAAGAACGGTGTAGCCGTCTCGCCATACAGCTTGACGACGTCGGAAGACGTCACAATGCCAGAGATCTTGTTCTCCGAGTTCCTGACGAACACGAACTCGTGGTCATAGAGCGTCACCAGAACGTCGACCAAGTCCTGGTCGAAGGCTCTTTCGCGAGCTCGTTCGATAGCGTCTGCGAGAATTGCGCCACTCTCGTGGGCGAGCGCCTTGGCGATCGACCGCCAGGTAACCGAGCCGCGCAGCGTGTGAGGAGAGGTCATCACAGCAAGCTGAGAGAAGTCGTTGAGACGCATCAGTGTCATCGCCGTCTCCAGAGAATCTTCGGGCTTGACCGATGTGATCCCGGCCAGGGCAGAGGGCACATTTCCGAGTGTGAGCCCCACCTCGAGATCGTTCGCGTCGGTGGAAGACTCGACATCGCTCGGCTCTTGATCGTCGATCACTGTCGGCTGAGCCACCAACGCGATCGTGGCGTCGAGAGATACCTTCCGAAAGTCTGGCCGCGTCTCCAAGCTGTGGTTGTCGAGGTCAGCCGAAATTCGCTCCACCACGCGATGACCACGTCCCTTGGCTCCCCACCACGCAATGAAATCGCGGACGGCCATTCTCCATGGGTTCCCACCCTCCGCCGCCTGGTACGCGCTCTCCAGCTTTGAAGAGCGCGAATCAGCGTCACCACCCAGCGCTGTGTCGTCCTCTCCCTGTTGCTCGGATGGAAGGGCGTCTGCCAGGAGCTGTCGCCGCAGGTCGGCCAATCGGGCGCCGTCGTGCGACAACGTCCAGGCGAACCAGCCGTCGATGCCGGGTAGATCGGCCGCCTCCATGGCAGCACGAGACGGTGCCGCGAACTCTCGACCATCCTCCAGTCGGATCCTGCCTTCTGTCGTCACCCACCCCGTATACGACGTGTCCAATCGCGGTCTATCGAACACAAGGGCGGCACCTGCCGCCAACAGACCCGCATCGATCAGGTCCTTGAGCTGCACACGGCGACCATCGAGCAGGCTCATGTCGCGACGCGATTCTCCGGTCATGGCGTCCCCCATCGCTGGGCGATGTATTTCTGTTTCTCGTCGGCGTTGATGATCTCGTGGGTCTTGTTGTTGAGACGGACGTAGAAGGCTGTCTTCTTCCAGTGCTGGCCGTCTTTGAGCAACGTGACCTCGGCCTCCACCGGGAAGGCGGACGGCTTGACGTGGACCCGGCACAGGCTCTTGCCGTCGATCGTGTGGATCTCGGTCGACACGTTGGCGGTGGCGGCGTCGCCCATCGACGCTTGGACAATCTGGGTCAGGTGGAGTTGGAACAGGTCGGCATTGTCCTTGCCCTCTTTGGCGAGGCTGGCGTAGTCGGAGTCGAGGCCCACCACGGTGGCGTTGTCGGCTACTCCGATCAGGAGCGTCCCGCCGGCCGGCGAGTTGAGGAATGCGGCGATCGTCTTGAGCGAGGCGGTTTCGAGCGGCTTGAAGACCTCACCGCCGTCCACATGGGTGCGAAGAGTCGACTTGTACTCGATGGTGGCGGTCTCGCCGGCGGCGAGCAGGTCACCGATCGGGATCCACTGTTGGCTGGCAACCTTGGCGGCGGCGTAGGCACCAGGGAGGGTGGCACCGATCAGCTTGGCGAACAGTTCGGGGTCGTCGAGCAGTTTGTAGGTGAAGTCCTCGTGGGCCTTGGCCATGTCGAGCATGGCGCCTTGGAAGAAGTCGCTGTACACCTCGCCGAAGGCCTTTTCGTCGTTCGCCCAGGCGACGCCTTGGACGTCTTCGTCGGCGACCAGGACGTCGACGATCGTTCTCGTGTGCATAGCCTGGGCATCGGAGAAACGGGTGCCGAAGCGTTCGTTCATTTGGGCAATGATCTCCGACAGGGGCGCCTCGTCCGGGGTGTAGATCTTGCCGGCCCCGCTGAAAATGGTCACAACTTCGCCTTCGACGTCGGGGTCGAGTGACGCCGAGCCTTCGGACGTCCTCTCCAACGCCAGGTGGGTGAGGTCGACTTGGGTGCCCAGGTCGACTCCCGGTTCGGCGTCGGCGCGGATGAACGGGGCGAGCGCCCGTGCGAACAGGTAGTCGCGCTCCAGTTTGGTGTCGCCGAACGACACCACCTGGGACAGGAACGAGTAGATGCGAATGAACCGGTGCAACCCATCCCGGAAGGCGTCCTGCTCGTCGGTTTCGAGATCATGTTGGAACCGGTCGATGGCCGGCGACAACGCCCCGTGGATGCGGGCATGGTTGGCGGCGACGTCGACCAAGAGCAGCCGCACCACCGTCTCGACCTCTTCGGGGTGAAGGATGCCGTAGCCGCCCAGCTCGGCGTGGGTGTCGTACAGCAGGTGCGGGTCGGTGGGTGGCGCCACCGTCTGGACGTACCAGGGGGCGAAGGA
>JBGTKD010000130.1:0-16465 GCA_041744795.1 Acidimicrobiia bacterium | reverse complement strand
CCGTCTCCTCCGTCGCGTCGTCGGGAGCGGACGGGGGGATGAGCTGAGTCCCTGCGCCGGCATTACCCGGATCAGGTTCAACGGTCGGAGCCTGGGCAGGCTCCCTCTCAGCCCGGTCACACCGAGCTCCCGTGACCGGGACTCTAGTTGGCAGTCCCGACTAAGCCCTCAGGAGCCAGTACAACGGCGGTGTTGTGGCCGCCGAAACCAAAGGAGTTCGACACCACGGCCGACGGTGTCCACCGTCGATGCGTCTCGACTACATCACGCAGCGGAATCTCCGGATCGAGCGTGGTCATCCCGACGTTGGGAGGCAGTTCGCTTCTCTCGATGGCGAGAGCGCAGGCCACCGCCTCGATCGCTCCAGAGGCACCGAGGGCATGCCCGGTCGTTCCCTTGATGGAAGAGATCGCCGGCTGTGAGTCGGGCCAAACCCGAGCGATCACGTCGCCTTCGGTCTTGTCGTTGAGATCTGTACCGGTCCCGTGGGCATTGACGTATCCGACCTGGGCAGGCTCGATTCCAGCGTCAGCCATGGCTAGCCGCACCGCTCGTTCGGCACCTTGGCCGGCCGGGTGGGGTGCGGTGATGTGGTGGGCATCTGCGGTTGCGGCTGCGCCGAGGATCTCGGCGATGATCGGTGCGCCTCGCTTCAGAGCCATCTCGCGCTCTTCGAGGACAAGGATTCCTGCTCCTTCGCCGAGCACGAAACCGTCGCGGTTGGCGTCGAAGGGTCGGGCGATCATCGAAGGGGAGAGCGCTCTCGCAGAACGGAAGCCGGCCATGGTCGGTTCGCGGACTGCCCCTTCCGCGCCTCCTGCGATGCCGGCGTCGGCGTAGCCCCATTGAATCTGACGGAGCGTGTCCATGATCGCCTGTCCACCAGCGGCACACGCCACAACTGGCGTGGTTGCCTGACCGCCGTACCCGTATCGAATCGAAATCGTGGCCGCAGCGGCGTTGCACATCATCATCGGAATCAGCATCGGCGACGGCCGTGGGTCCTCCGAATAGGCCTCCGTGATCAACTCTTCGAGCGAAGGCAATCCTCCGATTCCCGTACCGACCCCCACGGTCACCCTGTCGGGGTCGACGTGGTCAAGGCCGCCTGACTGGGCCAGTGCCTCCATCGTTGCGACGAGAGCGAACTGGGTGAACCGGTCCATGCGTCGGTGTTCCCGTTTGGGGATCCACGGTTCGGGATCCCAGGCAGCCACTTCTCGCGGGCCGGCTCCTGGTGCGAACCCGAGGCCCTTCCAGAAGTCGTTGGTGCCGACTCCTGCGGCAGAGATGACTCCGAGGCCCGTGATCACGACTCGTCTGCGTTCCATAGACACCATTCTGCCCCAATGTGGCGGTCTCAGGGCAGTCCGGCTCTCGGGACATCAACTTCGACCGCCAGAAGACGGCCCTCACGGGTATTGCGCCGTTCGTGTTCAATGTATGAAGGGGCCGCGCAGATGAACAACGTCGTTCCCTTCTGTCCGCCCAACATGCAGGCGAAAGTACCTGTGCCTACTGCGATCTCTTCGGACACCACTCCACCCTCGGCTACCCGGAGCACGCGACCTGACAGGCTGTCTGCCACCCAGATACACCCTTCGGCATCGAGCGCGATGCCGTCTGGTAGCACCGGTCGGCCGGTTCGTTCTCGCACGGAAGGTGAATTGAAGTCTGCCAAGACTTGGCGATCGGTCAAAGAACCATCGTCTCCGATTGTGAATGCAGTCAGCCTCCGACCCACCGTTTCTGCGATCACAAGGGTGGTCTCGTCGATCACCGTGCCGTTCGGGAACATCAGTCCGTCGGCCACCACAACAATCGACCCGTCAGGGTCCACTCGCAGGAGCTGAGTCGGTTGGGGTGGCGAGTTCGACATCACGTCGTATCCGAAGTTGCCTACCCAGGCGCGACCGGCGTCATCGACCGTCATGTCGTTGGCGGGCCACGGAATGTGGCCGGACAGATCGGCGTGTTCAGTCAGGGTCCCGTCGACGAGACGTAGCAACCGGCGGTCGAGCATCGATACGACCAGCATCGTGTCGTCAGGCAACCAGCCGATGCCGGATGGTTGGCCTTCGACTTCACATACGGTCTCGACCCGACCCGAGTCAGGGTCGACGGCAACTACTTGATGGGTGTAGAAGTCAGACAGCCAGACCCGACCGTCCCGCCATCGGGGCGATTCGAGGTAACTGAACCCCGCCGCTACCTGGCGTATCTCAGATCTCATCGCGCAACAGTGCCAACCGACAGGGGCGGGCCTGTGTTGACCCGCCCCTGTCGCCTATCCGACTAGCTGGGCTGCGTAGCCGCTCCCTCATCGACCAGGTGGACAGCATCCTTGTCAGGATCGTCGCCAGTTGGGCCCGCGTGGCGTCGCCGTCCGGATTGAACAACCCGACACCAACTCCCTTCACCCAGCCGGCGGCTGCCACGGCGTTGATGTCCGCCAGGTGCACCGAATTGTTGTCGTCGGTGAAGGCGTTCGGGCCAGTCGCCAGCGGATCGCCGGTGATCAGCTTGTACGCCCGGGCGACCAGCGCCGCGACCTCGGCCCTTGTGATGGAGGCCTTCGGGTCGAAGGTTCCATCGGCCCGCCCAAGGATCACACCGGTTGCCGCCAGGATGTTGATGTCCATCTCGTGCGGTGACCCGTCGTCATCGGTAAAGGCATCCGCTGCGCCTTGGATCAGCGCGACGTCCGAAGCCATCACAGCGCGCAGGATCATCGAGGCTGCCTGTTCTCGCGTCACGTCACCATTGGGACCGAAGGTCGTCGCTGAGAATCCCTTGACCACACCCCACCAGGCTGCGCAGTCGATGGCTTCCCTGTGGGTGCTGGAGGCGATGTCTGCGAACCCGCTGCCTGGCACATCTGCCAACGGCGTGCGAAATGAGGCAAGCCTCACCCCCCGGTCATGCAGTTCGCCTCGCCGGAGAGGTCCGCTCAGATGCCCCCGACCAGTGAATCCACGCCCTCGGTGGAGGCGGGCACCAACCCTCGGGTGCGTGGGAGCAGCTGAGTGAGATAGAACCGGGCTGTGACTTGTTTGGCTGCCAGGAACTCGGGATCTCCCTCTCCGGCGGCCGCTAGCGCGTTTGCTGCCAGCCATGATCGGCCCATTAGCCAGCCTCCCAGGGCGTAGCCCATGAGTTCTAGGTAGGGGCTGGCCCCGGCCAGGGCATCGGGGAACTCGCCCCGCTCGAGTCTGGCCGCCACCCAATCCGTCACCTGCTCGGCGTCGGCCAGGCTGCGTTGTAGAGCTTCTCCGAGGGCTGCGTCCGCCGCGGTCAGTTCGACGGCGGTCGCTCGCGCCTCCTCCAGCAGAGAGCGGAGTGGCTTCCCGCTGGCCAGTTGGACCTTGCGAAGCACGAGGTCGATCGCCTGGATGCCGTTGGTGCCCTCGTAGATCGGGGAGATGCGTATGTCCCGGTAGAACTGGGCGGCTCCGGTCTCCTCGACGTATCCCATCCCGCCGTGCACCTGTATTCCCAACGAGGCGATTTCGACGCCCCGGTCGGTGAGCCACGCTTTGACGATCGGGGTTAACACCGCGACTCGATCGGCGTGAAACGCGCTTTCGCTATGGCGGGCATGGTCCACGGCAGAGGCTGTCATATACAACAGAGCCCGCATCGCCTCCAGCAGCGCCTTCATCGTGAGCAGCATCCTGCGCACGTCAGGGTGCTCGATGATCAGCGATGTCTCTCCGGGTCCCGCGCCCACTGCCCGTCCCTGGGGACGTTCGTTGGCGAAAGCCAAAGCCCTCTGAAAGGCCCGCTCACCAACTCCCAGGCCCTCGGCGCCCACCTCGATACGGGCGGTGTTCATCATCGTGAACATGTACCGCATCCCCTGTTGTTCTTCTCCGACGAGGTACCCAGTGGCTCCGTCGAATTCGATAACGCAGGTGGGGGAGCCGTGGATCCCAAGCTTGTGCTCGATCGACACGATCTCATACGAGTTCCTCGCGCCGGGTCTGCCGGCGGAGTCGGGAAGGAACTTCGGGACCAGGAACAGCGAAATACCTTTGGTCCCCGGCGCCGCACCCGGAGTGCGGGCTAGAACCAACTGGACGATGTTGTCGGTCAGGTCCTGGTCGCCCCACGTGATGAAGATCTTCTGGCCGGTGATTCGGTAGGTGCCATCGTCTTGGCGAACGGCCTTGGTCGTCAGCGCCCCGACATCCGAACCGGCCTGGGGCTCGGTGAGGCACATCGTTCCCGACCACTCGCCAGTCACGAGTTTCTCTAGGTAAAGCGCCTGCTGGTCCGCTGATCCGTGCTCCATCAGAGCATCGATCGAGGACTGGGTGAGCATTGTGCAGAGCGACATCGCCAGATTGGCACTCTTGAACATTTCATGGACGCACATCCCGACCAAGAGGGGCATCCCGCCGCCGCCCCACTCCTCGGGGAGGTGCACGCCAGCCCAGCCGGACTGGAGATACTTATCGAACGCCTCTTTGAAGCCTGGTGGTGTGCGGACCAGTCCCTCCTCCAGACGACAACCTTCGAGGTCCCCAGTGCGGTTGGTAGGAGCCACGACCTCGGCAAAGAAGCGCCCCGCCTCGGCCAGGACTCCCGTGACCGTGTCCGGATCGGCATGCTGGAAACCGTTCAGCTTTGAGACAGATGTCAGGTCGGCCACGTGGTTCAGCACAAAGTTGAAGTCGGCGAGAGGTGGGGTGTAATCCGACATCTGTCTCCTGAACGAGTACCGCTTGATTCTACCGAGCGGCCGTCTGTGGATTTTGGTTCTCGACGATCAGCGGTAAAGGTTCCGGGCCTTGTGACCGAAGACACAGACATGGCATTCAGGGGGACTCAGCGCATCGCTACGTCAATTTTCACGGCTCTCGTCCTATTCGTTGGGGTGTTCGCCTATCCGTTGCCGGCTCAGGCGGACGGCTTCGACCCGTCGAACATCGTCTTTCCCGTGATCGGCGAAGTCACGTTCATCGACGACTTCCACCAACCCCGATCAGGGGGCCGTTCTCACGATGCGACCGACATCATGGGTCCCAAGATGTTGCCGGTGGTGGCGGTGGCCGATGGAGTGGTCAGGTGGATCGGCTCGTCTTGTTGTTACCTGTCCATCGACCATGGCGGCGGCTGGGAGACCCGGTACATCCACCTCAACAATGACACTCCCGGCACCGACGACGGGCAAGCATGGGGGATCGCCCCAGGCATCGAACGGGGCACTCCCGTATATCAGGGTCAGCTGATCGGCTGGGTCGGTGACTCGGGCAACGCCGAGAGCACCGCTCCCCACCTTCACTTCCAGATTTTCAACAACGGCGCGGCGATCAATCCCTATCAGTACTTGCTAGCCGCTCCGCGTCTCACCGTGCCGGTAGCCCGGTTGCATACGGGAACCTTCGTTGACGACGACTTCTCGGTGCACCAGGAAGACATTGAGAAGTTGGTTGCTACCGGCATAACGAAGGGTTGCGAGACCCAGCCGATGAAGTACTGCCCGGAAACCTCTATAACCCGCGGTCAGATCGCAGCCTTTATCAACCGGGCCCTGGCACTCCCGCCCTCGGCTCACGACTGGTTCTCCGACGACGACGGCACTCTCTTCGAACCCGACATCAACGCAGTGATGAGCGCCGGTATCGGGTTCGGTTGTAGCGACACCGCCTACTGCGCTGATGCGCCGCTATTGAGAGAAGAGATGGCAACCCTTCTGGTGCGGGCCTTCAACCTGCCGCCTTCGAACGTCGACTGGTTCGTCGACGATGCAGGCAATCCGTTCGAAGCCGACATCAACGCCTTGGCTAGTGCCGGCGTGACTATCGGTTGCTCGATTGAGCCTTCGCTGTACTGCGCGACCGAGACCGTGACACGCGCCCAGATGGCTAGCTTCTTCGTTCGGGCAAAGGGCCTCTGATTCTCTCAGATAGCGTCGGCAAGCGCGCGTAGCGTCTCACCTGCGCTCGCCTCGATCTTCACTGTGGCGAGAGGGTCATGATCGGTTGGCCCCAAGTTGACGATGACCAGAGGAGCCCCGCGAGCGACCACCGACAACGGGACATTGGCCGCCGGGTAGACGCCCATCGTCGAACCCACCACTAACACCGCATCGGAGATGGCTGCCATGGCTGCCGCCTTCTCCATTTCATCGTCGGGGAGCAACTCTCCAAACATCACAGTGGTCGTCTTGACCGTCGCCCCGCAGTGAGGACATACCGGGTCCTCCATCCCGGCATCCACCCAACCGAGCACCTCTTCGGTGGCCCACCGCGCGTCGCAACCCACACACATCGATTTGCGCACGTTCCCGTGCAGTTCTGCCACTGAGTCGTTCGATGCCCCCGAGGCTTGGTGGAGGCCGTCGACGTTTTGGGTGACGATTCCTGATATCCGGCCCCGGTGGAGGAGATCTGTCAGGGCGAGGTGGGCGGCATTTGGCTTTATGTCAGCCCTGTCTCCCCATAGGGAGCCCTCTTGGTGCATTCGCCAACTGCGCACTCGTACTTCGCGAGAGCTGAGAAAGCGATTGATGGTGAAGTCGTCCGGATCGACTTTGGTCCACAAACCGTTGGGACCGCGGAAGTCGGGGATGCCGGACTCGGTCGAACATCCGGCGCCGGTGTAGGCCAGGATCCGTTCGGCACGAACGAGAACATCGATGGCGGCGCCGAGCCTCTCCATCGGGAGGCCTCAGACCGAGACGGGTACGAGTTGTTCTTCCAGCTCGGCGATAACCAAGCGGATGTCGAGTGCGAAGTCGATGACATGTCCCGGAAGCACGCCACCATGCTTGGCGAGGAACAGGTCCACGATCTCCGTTCTGCTGGCTGTCACTTGCAGTTTCTCCTGGTAATACAAGACCACTCTCCCACGTTGTGGCCGCTTTCCCTAGTTCATCGGCCGATTCGAGGATCCGATTGAGTGACTCTTGTCCGAATCGTGAAGACCGAATCTCCCGAAAGCACCCCGCCCCGACCGAACAGTCTGCCGAACTGCCAGTTGGAAAGCCCCAGCTCAGGACGGTCGAGAGCGTATTGGCCGTCGACCCAGCGAGTAAAGCCGTTTCCGACAAATGGAGAGTCGATCCGGTTCCAAAAGCGTTCGTGGCTAGCAGGGCTACGCGAGATGAGGCTGGCAGCGAATCGGGGGCTCTGGACGTTGAATAGTTCGATTGCTTCCTCGGTGTCTGCGACCACGGTGAGGGTCACTTCAGGTGAGTTCTCCCACTCCCATTCGATCCCCAGATCGGTGTCGGCGATGATCTCGGTTTGCGGTTCAGATGCTTTGCCCTCAGCCCGATCAACCACCACCTCTTCGAACCAAGCGTCGGGAATGAAGGGTCGGGCGCGCTCGGTGACATGGAGTTTGGGCTGTGTTCCCCTGCGGGTAGCAGCTTGCTGCAACGCTTCGAGGAACAGAGGGATGAGTCTCTCCGCCGCCTGGCTCACTACTGCACACGTGTTGAGCGTGTTGCACACTTTGCGATCAAGGGAGTGGTACACGGCGGCGGAGAAGGTCTCGTCGTCCGCGTCGTGGTCGGCGATGATCCAGGCTCCGCCTGTGCCGTGGAGGCTGACGGGTATCCCGGTCTGACGGGCCACCGCGCCCAGTTGACTCACCGCTCTACCGGAACCACGTGCGACGGCCAGTGAGAGCCGAGGATCCGAGAACATCGCCCAGCCTGCGGCTCGACTGGGTATGTCAACCAGCGAGACGGCCCCTTCGGGTAAGCCGGAATCCCGCAAAGCCGGTTCGAGGGCGTGGCGGGATATCGCTCGCGCGGTCTCGAGGGCGTCAGATCCGATCCGGAACACCACGGTGTTGCCTGCCCTGAGAACTCCGGTGGCATCGGCGAACACGTTGGGTCGTCCTTCGAAGACGAATCCGACGACTCCAAGACCCGAACGCACCAGGTCGACCGTCCACCCGGTGTGGCTCACCGATTCCACGACCTCGTTGCGGCCCCCTGTGCGCTCGGCCCAAGAGCGAAGTCCACCCACCATGTCGCTGAGCATGGGTTCCGACAGAACGAGTCGGGTGATGCTGCGACCTGCGCTTTGGGCCTTTTCGATGTCCAGGGCGTTTGCCGCAGTGATCTCGGCAAACACCGTCTTGTCTTCCAGTAAGTCGGCGAATTTGTCGTAGAAAGCCGAAATCTGACCGTCGTTCACCTCACCCATAGCGGCGAACGCCTGCCAGGCGCGATCCACTGCCTCGGTGGCTGTATTCCAGTCGGCTTGGGGCACATGCAGGAGCGTCCCATCCTCCTGAACGACTATCAGCCGATCGCCGTTCACAAAGGCGTCTGCTAGTTCCGGTGGGACGCTGGCCAGGCGATTGCCACCGTAGGGGATCTCCATCCCAGCGGTGAGCCGTTCGAGGCGTTCACTCATTAGGCCAGCAAGGGTACGTGATTCCTCTCCAGTCGCCTCTGTGAACGACCGATGAACGCACTATGGAACGCACAAACAGCGATTCGACTCCCAAATTTGCATTGGGCCGATTGGGGACGTCGGTCATCGTGGTCGTCGCGATCTTGGGGGTTGCTCTGAGCGAGTTGGTCGGCACCCGGGTTGGCCGTGATCCCGTCGACGGACTTCGCGTCCTCACGGTGCTGACCCTCGTACTCGCGGGTGCGTTCGTTTATCGCATGGCCCTGCAGGAGCGATTCGACACGAGCGCCGCCGCTCTGCGTAAATCGCTGGAGGACGAGCTCGCCGTTTCCAAGGACACCTTCATTGCCAACGTTTCCCATGGTCTGCGTACGCCATTGACCGGCGTCGTTGGGTTCGCTCACATACTCGGTGACTCGCCTATCGCTCAGGAAGAGCGCGAAGCGGTCAACACGATCATCGCCGAGTCTGCCGAGTTGAGCCGGATGGTCGATGACCTCGTCACCGCCGCCCAGATGGACTCCGACTTGCTCACTACGAACATCGAGCCCATCTCAGTTCTCGCAGAAGTCGAAAAGATGTGCGAGTTCATGGACCTACTTGGCGCCGAGGTCGGATTCGATATTCAGGACATGGACGTGATGGCTGACCGGGAGCACTTCGCCCAGGTTCTGCGCAACCTCGTTGCAAACGCCCATCGCCATGGCAAGACGGCGGTCACAGTGCGCGGTGCCGCCAAGAGCGGCGTGTACTTCCTGCACGTCGTCGATCAGGGCCCAGGAGTTTCCAGCGACCTCCACTCGCAGATGTTCACTCGCTTTGCCTCTTCGGCCTTCGGCGGGCAGTTCTCTGGATCAGTCGGACTCGGGCTCTCCGTTGTGGCCGAGCTCACATCTCGCATGGGCGGGGAGGTCTCGTACCGTCGTATCCGCGGGGAGACCCAATTCGTCCTGTCGGTCCCTGTGGCCGAAGAGCAGACTCGCGAGATCCGGAGGGTCGTCCGCGAAGTCGGATCCCTCCAACTCACCACCACCCAGTTGCACTCCGTACCAGCCTGATCGGACGGCAGCCTCCGAGGACTAGTCACTCGGGTCCTAAGGGGTTTGGTCATATACCCGCACAGCGCGGCTGTCAACGTGTTCAGGTATGGACACCAACCGCGGATATCAAAGATGAAGCTTCTCAGCACCCTCTCCCGGCAGACTGAATGCGAAACCCATGAGTGGATCTCAACGGTCAACTCCGGTCTCCGTCGGGATGTCTGCATGATCTGCGGCAGCATCACTGTGCAGTCCGAAGATTTTGTCGGGTCGATCAGCAAGACACTTCAGTCGGCAACCCAGGGTTAAAAGGGACGTATACGTCCATAAACTCGTATCGGTTCGCCGATCGCGCGGGCGGGAGTCGCAGTACCGTTTGACTCATGTCTTCGGCGTTCGAGCCTCTTTGGGGCCGGGTGGAGACTGAGGGCGGGACTTCCAGCGACCAGCGAGTCAGGGAAGCGTTCGTGTCCGGGTTCGCCTGGGCTGTCACGGCTGCTGGCTTGGTGGGGGGATCGATCTACCTGTTCTCGGTCTTCCGCTCGCTGCGATCTACCCCTTCGCCTTTTCGGTAGTTTCGGCCGCCAACGTTGCCTTCTACCGGAAGCATCAGCGGTTCAAGCTTCTTGCATGCCTCCAGATGTTTGCGATCCTGCTGGTTCCGGCGTTCCTCACTGTTCACCTTGGCGGCCAAGTCTCCTCGGGGCTCGTTGGCCTCTGGTCCCTCCTCGCTCCTATCGGAGTCATACTCGTAATCGGTCGTCGCTTCGCCCTCGGGGTTTTCCTTGGTTTCGTTGCGTTCATATCCCGCGGCAGCCGCCGGCCGGGCGACTCGACACCTGGAAGAGGTGGTCGACCGGCTTGTGGAGGATGCTGCTTCTCTGCTCAGCCTCGGTGTGGGGTCCGAAGGACTCGCCTGGCTTTGGTCGATGGTCAAAGACGAGCCATCGACCAACCCACTCGACATCGCCGATCGGGAGGAGGCGCTCGTTGCCTGGTTCGCCGCCAGATCCGTAGACGATCCGTGGGAACTCGCTCACGCCCTGTCGGCGCTCGGCTTCGATGCCGCGGTTCTGAATCAGGCCACCGAGAGGTTCACCGAACGCCAGGTCGTGGGCGCCTTCCATTGGATCGCCGACGTTGCCAGGGCGCGCGGGCTCTTGAGCGAGGTCCGAACCAGCACCGGTCGGGTCAGCGAGATCGTCAAGGCCCTGAAGGGCTATTCGCACATGGACGGGGCGGCCGTTGGACCTGTCGACATCGTGGCTGGCATCGACGACACGCTCGTGATCCTCCGCAGCCAGTTGCCCGGCATAGCCGTCGAGCGAAAGTTCGATCCGGATCTGCCAAGAGTTAGCGGCAACGCCGGTGAACTCAACCAGGTGTGGACCAACCTGATCGCCAACGCCGCAGAAGCCCTGGATGGGAGCGGAACAGTCACCGTGTCGGCAATGTGTGAGGGGAGCCGAGTGCGCGTCGATGTGATCGATGACGGCCCGGGTATTCCGGAGGACTTGATCTCGGCTGTCTTCGATCCGTTCGTCACCACGAAACCGCCAGGCGAGGGCACCGGGCTGGGGCTCAACCTCGCACACCAGATAGTCGTCGACCGCCACGGGGGGCCATCAAGGTCGAGTCCCACCCTGGACTCACCCAGTTCACTGTTCACCTGCCTGGCGATGTTCACGCGTAGAACGTCAACTTCACTCCGAGCGGTTCTGGGCTTGCACTATCCGTTGCCGAGCGCTCATTCGCTAGCGTCCTCGCGCAGCCGTTGCCGACCAAGGAAGCCCGCATGTCCCTGCACGTGAATGCATTGACGATTGACTGCCGCAACCCGCGTGAGCTTGCCGAATGGTGGGCGGCGGCGCTCGACTGGAAGGTCGTGGGGTTCGACGATGACGGGGACGTGTGGGTTGCTCCGGGTAGCGACCCTTCGGAGTTCCCCGGGGCTATACCTCTGTTGTTCCTCCAGGACCCAAACCCGAAGACTGTGAAGAACCGCCTGCATCTCGATCTCGTACCAGACGACCAGGACGCGGAGGTGGCGCGCCTGGAGAGCCTCGGGGCGACACAAGTCGACATCGGGCAGGGCGATGTGAGCTGGGTCGTCATGGCCGATCCGGAGGGAAACGAATTCTGCGTGCTTCGGACCTACGAAGGCTGAGCTTGGCCTACGGGTCGCGGCCGCTTGTCGTGTAAGACGTGCCAAGCGGACCGGACCATAGAAAGTCCCCGTCGGGCAGGGGTTCATAGGTCCACCCGGACTGATGGCGAATGCAGTGATCGTGACGACACAGCGGCGCCGAGTCCTCGGTTGCGGTGCGCCCGGTCGATGCCCAGGGCTTGGTGTGATCGATGTCACAGTCGATGACCGGGGCGCGGCATCCGGGGGCGACACAGGCGCGATGCATCGTGCGGAGCTTGCGGAGCTGTGATGCGTTCGGGCGTCGGCGGGTGGTCCCATCGGCGATAGGCATGCGGCTGTCGGGGTCCAGTACAGACCAGTCCCAACCGGCGTCGGTCAATTGGCGGAAGGCTTGCTGGGCGATGTCTGCCAGGACTGGTCCGTAACCGGCGAGTTCGGCGGCAGCCTTTACCTCGGGGTCGATGAGGTCGGTCAGGTTGGCGAAGAGATGAACCCGCCCGTTGGTAACAGGCCGACCGCCCGTGAGCATGTCGACGGCTACGTCAGCTCGGAGTTGATCCATGGTTCGCGACTCGTCCTTCGTGTTGAGATCAAGCGCCCGGCGATGGATCCCGTCGAGCAGCGAACGCCCGGTCACCGGGTCGATACCGGCCAGAAGGAGCGACAAAGTGCCGTCTGTTTCGGCCCACGAGACGAGCCTCCGGTCCTTGACCGCCTCGCGGCGCTGTTGCTGCATCCAATCGGGGTCGGTTTCCAGACAGGCCTTGCGCACCGCCTCGGACAACTGGCCGGTAGTGAGCCGGCCAGCATCGTCCAGCACACGATCGACGACGATCCGGGCGTGGCCAACCGACAGATGATCGGTGTGGCGAACCACTACGCCAGCACGGTTCCGGTCGACTAGGCCCTGGTTCAGGGCAGAGAAGAGGCGGGGGAGGCGGACCTTGAGCGTGTGGGCGAAAACCAGTTCGCTCTCGGCTGCCTTTCGGGTCCAACGCAATGCCGACCGAATCTCGAACGAAGCGCCAGAGGCAGGATCCTCGATGTCCTCGGCCAACTCGTCATACGCCTCTGCGACAGCATTGATCGCATCGAGCAGCGCACCGTTGGCTGCGGCGTTGGCCCGGTGCTGCGCCTGCAGATAGCGGACCCGATCACGCCCGGACAGTTGCCGGACGTCGACTGTGGCGAGGACCAATGACAGCGCGATACCGGCCGGCAGACTCTCGATGTCGGGCAGCGACGGCGCCTTGCGGGTCGGCTCGGAGTCGTCCACCCAGGAGAGCTTCTCGATCAGTGCCTCCTCGGCCTCCCAGGCCGTGATGTCAGCGGGATCTACTACAACGAACATACGTTCGATGATACCAAACCCGAGTGACAGATTCCATACCCCTGTCAACCGCGAATCGGCCCGATTCGTTTAGGTGCGCATCCGTTCGCCCATCGGGTCCAACACCGCTTCGGTGAGCAGTCGAGCTGGTCGCCGGTGACCGATGATCTCGATCTCGAAGCCCTCCGTCCCCGGCTCCGCCAAGGCGGAAGGCACGTATCCGAGGGCCAACGACACGCCGCCGTAGTGGGCGTAGGCGCCGGAGGTGACCCACCCGACGACCTCCTCGCCATGCCAGATCGGTTCGTCACCGATCACGTCCGCTGGTTCGTCCGGATCGGGTTCGACCGCCAGATAAACCATCCGTCGGGCGGGGCCGCCTTCCATCTCGGCCTCCACAGCCTCCCGGCCGATGAAGTCGTGATCCAACTTGATATAACGATCCATGCCCGCCTCGAGTGGGGTGTAGATGGGCCGGTACTCCCGGAACCACGTCCCGAACATCTTCTCCATGCGCATCGACATGAGAGCCCGGAACCCGAACAGCTTCATCCCGTGCTGCTGGCCCGTCTCCCACAGGAGATCGAACATGGCTCGCTGGTATTCGGGTGCCACCCAGATCTCGTATCCAAGATCCCCTGTGTAGGTCATGCGTCCGACCCAGGCAGGAAACATCCCGATGTCCATTCGGCGGAAGTCCATAAACCGGAAGTCTTCGGTGGCGAGCGAAGTGATCGTCAGTTGCTGAAGTACGTCGCGGGCGCGTGGGCCTGCCACGGACAGCCCCACCATCGACAATCCGAGTAACTCGAAGTTGATCTGGCTTTCGGCGGGCAGGTGGTCGAGGAACCAGCGCGAGTGATGGATTTCGGCGGCTTGAGAACCGAACAGGAAGAAGTCGTCCGGGCCGATGCGCGCCACGGAGAACTCGCCGACGATCTTGCCGAACCGGTTCAGCATGGCGGTCAGGTTGATGCGTCCGATCGCCGGCAGGCGGTTCGTGAAGAGGCCCTGCAGCCAGTCAGCAGTGCCCGGTCCATCGACCCGATACTTGGCGAAGTTCGAGGCCTCTGTCAGACCGACGGCTTCCCTGACGGCCCGACACTCCTCGGCCACCACTTCGAAGGCATTCGACCGATGGAACGTGACGTCTTCGGTCGGCTCTAGACCGGGACGCTGGAACCACAGGGGATGTTCGAGGCCGAAACCGACACCCCATACGGCGTTGTGCTCGGTGAGCCGGTCGTAGATCGGTGTCGTATGGAGCGGTCGTCCGGCAGGCAGTTCCTCGTTGGGGAACGTGATGCGGAACCGGCGCCGGTAGTTCTCCTGGGCTTTGGCGTTGGTGTACGCCAGCGTCGTGTAGTCGCCGAATCGGGCGACGTCCATGCCCCAGATGTCGTAGCCGGGGTCGCCTTCGGTCATCCAGTTGGCCAGTGTCAGCCCAACTCCTCCTCCCTGAGACAGTCCGGCCATGACACCGCATGCCACCCAGTAATTACGCAGTCCGCGGATCGGCCCGACCAGCGGGTTGCCGTCCGGTGCGAAGGTGAAGGGCCCGTTGACAACGGTCTTGATCCCAGCAGTCGCCATCGCAGGAAAATGCTTGAACGCTACGTCCAGTTCCGGCGCGATGCGGTCGAGGTCCGGTGGAAGGAGTTCCATGTCGAAGGTCCATGGAGTCTCATGCGGTGACCAAGGCCGGGAGTCCTGTTCGTAGGTGCCCATGAGCATGCCCATGCCCTCCTGGCGGATATAGATCTCACCAGCGAAGTCCATCAACATCGGCAGCTCCCGATTGGTGGCTGCCATGTTGGCCTTTACTTCGTCCATCTCCTCAGTGACGAGGTAGTGATGCTGCATGGCGAGCACCGGCAGTTCGAGTCCAACCATGCGGCCGACCTCGCGGGCCCACAGCCCTCCGGCGTTCACCACATGTTCAGCGTGTATCTCTCCCTTGTCGGTGACGACAGTCCAGGTGCTGTCAGGGCGTTGTTCGAGCTTGTGCACCCATGTGTGGCGGTGCACTTCGGCTCCAGCTTGACGGGCGCAAATGGCGTAAGCGGTGGTCACTCCGGTCGGGTCAACGTGGCCTTCTACCGCATCCCACATCGCCCCGATGAAGTACTGCGGGTCGAATAGAGGGAACAGCTCGTGGGCCTCTTTCACGGAGATCATTTCGAGCTCCATGCCGAGATAGCGGCCGCGGGCCTCGGCCATCTTCAGCCAGTCCATGCGCTCGCGGTCGCTGGCCAGCGTCAGGCCACCGGGCAGGTGAATCGAACAACTCTGTCCGGACTGGGCCTCGATCTCCTTGTAGAGCTTGATGGTGTACTGCTGGAGTTGGGCGACGTTGGGGTCGCCGTTCAGGGTGTGCATTCCTCCGGCCGAATGCCAGGTCGACCCTGCGGCCAGTTCTTTACGTTCCAGGAGGACGACGTCGGTCCATCCGTTCTTCGTCAGGTGGTAGAGAACCGAGGCGCCGACGACTCCGCCGCCGATCACCACGACTCTGGCGGTGTCTCTCACTGGTTTGATCCTTTTGTCAGCACGGTTCTCATCGTTGCATACGAACTGGCTCGATGCCGGCGAGGAGCGGGTCAGTGACTCTTGCGCGGCCAGGTGTCTGTCAGCCGGTAGCCCAATGGCCACGGGTCGGAAGGGTCGACCGAGTAGGTGAACCGGCCGGTCTGCCAGGCACGGCCGGAAACGAGCGCCACGATGGCGGGGCGGTCTCCGACCGTGGTGTCGGACTCGATCAGACCCTCGAACTCGGAGCCGATAATCGAACGCATTCGCAGCCGATCGCCAACCTCCATGACCCCTTGAGCCCGTAGCACCGCCATCCGCGCCGAGAGACCTGTTCCGGTTGGGGAACGGTCGAGTTTGCCCGGTTCGATGGCGACGGTGTTGGTCATCGTGAACACATCGTCAGTCTCACGGGAGAGTGGCCCGGCTATCTGGCAGAACGAGAAGTGGTCCCAGTCGGTGGTCGGATGGGAGAACACAAGTTGGGCATTCGCCGCCCGGGTAATCCGGCTTCCGAGTTCTGCCAACTGGCGTGCGTTGTCGGGGACGAGGTCGATCTCTAGCGCCTCGGCATTGACCATCACGAAACTGTCGCCCCCGAACGCGGTGTCGACCCGCAGTTCGCCTACTCCGTCGACGACGAGCTGGGCGTCCAGTTCGACTGTGAAAGAGGGCACATTGCGCACCGTGACCCGGGTTGCCTTGCCGTTCTCACATTCGACCGTCGCTGTCACAAGCCCACCCGGTGCCTGGAGGACGACCGTCGTGACCGGTTCGACGATCGGGACGAGGCCGGTTTCGACGACCACGGTTGCTACACAGATCGAGTTCGAGCCGGACATCGGGGGAGTGTCCTCGGGCTCCATGATGACGAAGCCGATGTCTGCGGAGGGGTCGGTGGGAGGAACCAGGAGGTTGACGTGCCGGAACACGCCACCTCGGGGCTCGTTGAGCATGAGTTGGCGAAGTCGTCCGTCGGTGGCGATCCACCGCGACTGCTCCCAGACTGTGTCACCGGGCGGTACGGCGATCCCGCCGA
>JBGTKD010000129.1:0-2918 GCA_041744795.1 Acidimicrobiia bacterium | reverse complement strand
GGTTCCATTCGGGGTCGAGGGCGTCCATCGCTTCTGCGAGTCCATCCCAGACGGCGTTGCGCATCTCTTCGCGGGTCTGGCGGGGTGGGGGTCTGTACCGACGGCGAGGCCGGAGATCCGGGGCGAGGTCGAGCGAAGCGCAGTAGTGGAAGACGACTGCCACAACATCTCCGGGTACTGCCCCCGACCGACTGCAACGACCACAAGACCACGGAGTCATGCGACCCACCCGCCCGGAGCACAGTCGGCGTGCGTCGTCTCGCCCCGAACCACGTCGAGGTTGTCGGTCCCGTCACAAACCGCGCATTTCCCGTCGGCGCGTAGCTCCTGAGAAATGTCATCCCAAGGGGGGTTGGGGGAATTAATGGAGGGGGGATTCTCTTGTTTTCGTTGGGTTTCGGAGGGGTACACACCCGACCCCTGACATTTCTCATCCACTGTTTCGGGCCATGCATCGCGGACGCTGGCGGCTAGACGGTGGACCCACGGTGCGTTGGCAGCAGCCCCGACCTTTTCACGGTCGATGAGCCGCAACAAGGCGAGGTCTTCGAGGTGTTCGGGGATCGTCTTCGCTGGGATGTCGGTCGCTTCACTGAGGTCCGAGGTCTTCATCGGGTGCTCGGCGTCGCGAAGTGCGACCAGGACACGCCACCGAAGTCGGGGGATCGAGTCGAGGGCCGTCTTGGTGACGATCCGCCACGCGAGTTCCTCGCCTGCGCCGACAGCCAGCACTCCGGCACGCAGTTGCGCGAGCTGCTTGGCGAGTCGGGTTGCATGCTCGAACTCGGGGATCGTGGCGATCGACCGGGAGTAGCCATCCCGCTCGACAGCGGTTCGGGCCTTCACAGCAAACGAAGCCACCTTCACCAGACGTAGCCTTTCGTCTGCGGTTAGTGGGGCCGGTTGGGAGACAGTGACCACCTCGAGAACATGCTCCACCGCTGCGGCCAACTCATCGCGCATGGCGCGTTCGTCTCCGAAGTTGGCGAGGGCCCGTTCGGCCTTCTTCTCCGAAGTGAGGTCGTTGATCCGGTACAGCACAAACCGTTCACCGAGAGCGCCCATGACCGCGGAGTGTCGGTCTACTGACGGGGTGACGGCTCCGATTAGGCCGGCATGGCCCTTCCAGTGGAGGACCTTCCCGCCGCCGGTTCCGACCGGCCGGGACCATTCCCCGTCGAACACTTCCCGGAGGGCGGCGAGCACCGCGGACCGTTGGTCCCGATGCATCGAAAGGACCCCAGAGAAGTCTTTGGTGAGAATGATTCCGAAGTCGCCAACCTGGCGTAACAGCCCACCAGTGGCGTCGGCTTCGGTGGACTTCTTCGGGACACCCGACAGCAGCGCCGGTTCGGTCAGCGTGGCGGCCTGGTGAACGTAGGGGAGTCGCGCCAGCGGTTGTATGGCTTCTGTCTTCCCGGATCCTGGTGGACCGACGAACAGCATCCAGACGGGATCGCCTTCGAGGATGTTCCCGGCGACAGCACCGAGGGCAGCGACAACATGGTCAGTGTCGGGAAGCCACAACCACTTGGTGAACGCCTCGAGACAGGCTGCGAGCCGATCGCCAGACTCGTCTGCATGTAGGCAGTTCTCACACGTCGGGACGCCTACTCCGCTGCGACCGGCTGTCGGGGTCTGACACTTGACACACGGCTTTAAGTCGCTCATCGCAACCTCGCCCACGTCTGATTGAGCGCCTGAGCAGCTCGCGTGTCGCCACCGGCATCGGGATGCCAGCACTTGACCAACGCCTTGAACGTTGCCTCCCGCAATGTCGGTGGGATACGAGAGAACATCGTCTCCAGCGCCGATTCGAGGAGCCCATCCACCGATCCGTTGAGACGGTCGACAAGTCGGTCAGCGTCGGCACGTAGTTGGGTTGGGACGCGCCAGCACTTCAGGCCCGAATCCCATCGCGCACCGGGAATCGCCTTCGCCTGGTCTTTGTGCTCGAACGCGACCCAGACTCCGACATATCCGTCGTTGAGTTCCCGGACGGATGCGGGGCGTCGGTTACTCTGCGGCACGTCGCGTCCCCAAGCGTTGACAGGTGGCCCGCAAGGGCGAAACGGTGGGAGAGCCCGTCATCACGATGGCGGGCTCTTCGTATTGGCGGGTCATGCTGCACTCGGGCCTTCGGGTGCGGCCGGCTCCGGGTCTGGGTCTTCCCCGGCGAGGCGGCGAATCTCGCTGGCGGGTACGAGGACCCGACGACCGATGCGGACCAACCGAACCTCGCCGCGAGCTTCGAGGTTGTACCACGTGCCGCGGCTGTGATGCCGCCGGCGAGCTTGCTGGCCTCATCTAGTGGATATGCGGCTCGTTCAACCATGCCTACGAACGTACCGGAGGGTTTACAGACGCGCAACGAACTGTTACGGTGCTGCAACAAGATAGGGCAGGTAGGGATTGATGAACCTCAATGAGATCGTCGCTCAGAACGTGACCCGGTTGCGCGAGGATGATTCTCGGGGGTGGTCGGTAGCGGAGCTGGCCAAGTTGCTCGGAGTGAGCCGGCATCGGGTCTATGACTACGAACGGCCACGGAAGGGAGCGCAACAAAGGCCCTTCCTCTGGCAGGAGATCGTGAACCTCTGCGGGGTATTCAACGTGACCATCTTCGAGTTGGTCCTACCCGAGAAGGGGTACCGGTCTGTTCCCGCTGGATGGGAAAACCTGACGCTGACGATTCCCTCAGTAGTGGAAGCGGAAGGCTCCGACGAAATGAAGGCGCATTGGCTGCAAGACGACCGCCAAAGACTTGCGGAGCTACTTGTCGGAATACCCGACTTCGATCTGAAGCACGTCGAAACAATCAACAAGATCAAGGCCGACCGAGAGAACAAACTGATCACGGAACTCAAGACGCTCTTGGGCGAGAAAGAAGCGGATCAATGAGCAGACGCGCCAAAGGT
>JBGTKD010000128.1:0-5107 GCA_041744795.1 Acidimicrobiia bacterium | reverse complement strand
TACGAGCCCTCGCTAACCGCCTCGTCGGCATCCTCCACGGCTGCCTCAAACACCGCACCCTCTACGACGAAGACACCGCCTGGGCACATCAACAAACACAAGCCGCTTGACACTTACAACCAAGGGGTGTCTGGGTACGCGTTGTCGGGCTAGGTGTCGTCTGTGCCGGACACGTCTTCTCGGGGGATTCCCAGGAGGAAGAGTGCGGCGTCTAGGTACGGCACGCTCAGCGCGGTGTCTGCGGCTTCCCGCAACACGGGTTTGGCGTTGAACGCGATCCCCAGGCCAGCCGCTGCCAGAAGATCCAAGTCGTTGGCCCCGTCCCCTATCGCCACGGTCTGCTCCAACGGGATCCCGTTCATCTCGGCCATCTCGCGAAGCACCTCTGCTTTCCGCTGTCGGTCAACGATCCGGCCCGTCAGTTCTCCTGTGATCACGCCGTCGACGACCTCCAGCTCGTTCGCTTCCGCACCGTCTAGGTCCAGTTGCTCCATGAGCCGATCTGTGAACACAGTGAAACCGCCCGAGACGACTCCCACTCGCATGCCGAGCCGTTTAAGCGTTGCGACAAAGGTCCGCGCTCCGGGCGTGAGCTTGATCCGACCTGCGGCCGCATCGATGGCCGCGGCCGGGGTTCCCGCCAACAGGCGCACTCGGGAGCGCAACGCGGCTTCGAAGTCAAGCTCGCCGTTCATCGTCCGCACGGTTATCGCCGCAACCTCATCCGCCACACCCGCTTCCTCAGCGAGCAAGTCGATCATCTCGTTTTGGATCAAGGTCGAATCGACGTCGAGGACGACCAGCCTCCGCGCCCTTCGATGCAAACCTTCAGCCTGGATAGCGATGTCAACGGGATTGGCGGCAGCGACGTCGACGAGGGCGCGCCGCATCAGGTCGATGTCTCCATCTGTTATCGCCAACTCATAGGCAATCACCGGGTACCGGGAGAGGCGAAAGATACGGTCGATGTTGCCGTTGCCCGAAGCGATAGCCGCGGCCACCGCCCCAAAGACATTGGGGCCCACTTCACGGCCGATCACCGTCACCGCCGATCGGGTCCGGTACTCACTCGGAGCGTCCTCAACGACTTCAAAATCGAGGCGAAAGTCGTTCTCCCAGCCGTAAAACAGGAGATCTTTGATGATCGTGTTGCCTGGCGGGACGTCGATGAGGATGTCGAGGGTGAGTCGGCCCCGAACGACGATCTGTTCGACATCGAGCAGATTCGCAGAGCCCGCCCCGAGTACCCGCATGAGCCCTGCGGTGATGCCAGGACGGTCCAAAGCCGATACCCGGACAAGAACAGTGGATGACACCCAAAAGAGGCTACCGCTGGTTCCGGAAGGCTCTGACATCGGTACGATCTGCGGTCGAGAAGCGGAAAGAGAAGGATCTAGTGAGCCCCAACCCGTACAGACTTCCCCGTACCGTCCTCCCCAACCGGTACGAGTTGAGGCTTGAGCCAGATCTCGAAGCCTTCACTTTCACGGGCGAGGAGTCGATCGACCTGGAGATCATCGAGGCCACCGACACGATCGTCCTCAATGCCCTCGAGATCGAGGTCAACCATGCCGTCGTCACCGACGAGGATGGCGCTTCTATCGCCACCGTCGCCTATGACGAGCCGATGCAGCGGGTGATCCTGTCGTTTGACCGCCAGCTGACTCCCGGATCCGGCGAGCTGCAGATCCGTTTCAAGGGTGTCCTCAACGACCAACTAGTCGGGTTCTATCGATCAACGTTCACCGACGTCGACGGAAACAACCAGGTGATCGCCACCACCCAATTCGAAGCAACCGACGCACGACGGGCGTTCCCGTGCTTTGACGAGCCCGACATGAAAGCGACCTTCGCCATCACCCTGGTCGTACCCGATCATCTCCTTGCCGTTTCCAACGGGTCTGAGATCGCACGGCTTCCGCTGGACGGCAACAAGGTGGCCGTGTCCTTCGCCGAGACGATGAAAATGTCGACCTACCTGGTGGCGTTCGTGGTCGGTCCCTTCGAGGCCACCGAACCAATCGATGTCGACGGGGTACCACTGCGGGTCATTGCTCCGAAGGGCAAAGAGCACCTGACCTCCTTCGCTCTCGAGTGTGGCGAGTTCTGTCTGCGCTACCTGGCGAAGTACTACGACATTGCATATCCGGGCGACAAGGTCGACATGATTGCCATTCCCGATTTCGCATTTGGCGCCATGGAGAACCTCGGCTGCATCACATTCCGCGAAACTGCCCTGCTCGTCGATCCCGACTCTGCGACTCAGGCTGAACTGGTCCGCATACTCGACGTCGTTGCCCACGAACTGGCGCATATGTGGTTCGGCGACCTTGTGACCATGAAGTGGTGGGACGGCATCTGGCTCAACGAGGCGTTCGCGAGCTTCATGGAGATGAAGGCCACGGATGCCATGAAGCCCGAATGGAAGCGGTGGCTGTCGTTCAGCGCGGTAGAGAGACCATGGGCCTACGACACCGACGGTCTCCAGACCTCGCGTCCAGTTGAGTTCGAGGTGACCTCGCCAGCGGAAGCGAACGAGATGTTCGACGCCCTCACCTACGGCAAGGGTTCTTCCGTCCTAAGACAGATCGAGCAGTACCTAGGCGAAGACGTCTTCCGCCAGGGGGTGGGCGACTACCTACGCACGCACGCCTACGGCAACACCGTGACGAGGGACCTGTGGGCGGGTCTCGACCGAGCTTCGGGCGTCGATGTGGGCTCGATAATGGACACTTGGATCCTGCAGGAGGGCTTTCCGCAGCTCGACGTCACGCCGATAGAAGACGGCGTGCGGTTGGAGCAACGGAGATTCCTCTTTATCCCCGACGAGACGGACCAAACGCAATGGAAGATCCCTGTCCAGATCCGCGGCACGTCAGACGGCCAGCCCTTCATGAAGAAGCTGCTCCTGGAGAACCCCAGCCAGACAGTGCAGATCGACGGACCGGTCGACTGGCTCATAGTCAACGCAGGAGGTCACGGGTTCTACCGGGTGTCCTACGCCGAGCCGTTAGCCAAATCTCTGCGCGCCAACATCGATCAGCTCGATGACAACGAGCGGTACATCCTCATTTCAGACACATGGGCGATGGTGGAGTCCGGTCAAGTCGGGGCGGCCGACTTCCTCGAATTGGCAGCCGCCTATCGGGAGGAGACCGAGTTCGCCATTTGGCAGGCGGTCATCGGTGGACTGGCTTCGCTGAAGCACCACGTCGTAGCTGACGATGACTTGCCCGCGTTCCAAACGATGGTGCGAAGCATCGTCGCACCGGTAGTGACGAGGCTGGGATGGGAGTCGAGGGCGGACGAGTCGGACCTCACTCGCAGCTTGCGTGGCTTAGCCATCGGAGCCCTCGGTCGAACCGGTGGGGACCTTGACACGATCGAACAGTCCCGCGATGTGGGACGGGCGTGGATGGCGGATCCCAAGTCCACCGATCCGGACGTCGGTCAGACGTCGCTCTTTACGCTCGCAGCGAATGGAGACGAAGACGACTATCGGGAGGTGTTCGCGGCCTACAAGGCGGCTCGTACTCCGCAGGTCGAACTGCGCCTCCTCCAAGCCGTCACGTTCTTCGACGACCCGGCGAGGGCTGATGAGACTCTCCAGTCCATCAAGGATGGGTCCATCCGCAACCAGGACGGGTCTTGGGTTGCTGCCAGGCTTCTCGGTGGCCGCAAGAGCGGCGCACACGTCTGGAGCAGGCTGCGCGAAGACTGGTCGGCATTAACGGGCCTGATGCCACCGCTCACTCTGCGTCGGCTCGTGGAGGGGATTCCTGCGCTCTCGCGACACGAGGTGGCAAACGATGTCCAGTCATTCCTCGCTGAAACAAAGGTGCCGCACGCAGAAAAGGCATCCGTCCAGAACCTCGAGAAGCTCCGAGCCAACGTGATGCTGCGTGAACGGGAGGCCGGAGCACTGTCCCGGTACCTGAACGAACGCACCTAGTGGTGCGTGGCCACCAGCAATAGAAGAGGGCCCCGGACAAGTCCGGGGCCCTCGATTTGTTTGGGAACGGGTCGGGCTACTTGACCTCGACCGTTCCTCCGGCAGCTTCGAGCTGAGCCTTGGCCTTCTCGGCAGCTTCCTTGTCCACGCCCTCGAGGACAGCCTTGGGAGCGGCGTCCACGAGGTCCTTGGCCTCCTTGAGTCCAAGGCTCGTGATAGCCCGGACTTCCTTGATGACCTTGATCTTCTCTGCACCTGAGCTGGTGAGGATGACATCAAACTCGTCCTGCTCCTCAACGGCTGCAGCACCCGCATCGCCACCAGCCGGAGCTGCAGCAATCGCCATCGGGGCGGCAGCTGTCACATCGAAGCGCTCTTCGAATGCATCCAAGAACTCTTTGAGCTCGAGAACGGTCATCTCCTCGAATGCGACCAACAGTTTGTCGGTACCGATTTTTGCCATGTGTCTATTCCTCCTCGGCCACTGCGGCCGGTTCGACGGGAGCCGTCTCCACCGGGGTTTCGCCCGACGGGGCGGTCTGCCCCGACTCTTTCTTCTCGAGCAGTTGCGACATCATCGTTGCGGCGTTGCGGGTGAACGAGGCGAACATGCCTGCGCCCTTGTAGAGCGGCGCCTTCGCCGCGCCTGCGATCTTCGCCAGCAGCACTTCCTGTGGTTCGATCGAAGCCAGCTTCTTTACCTGCTCGGGGAGGAGAACCTCGCCTGACAGGATGCCTGCTTTGATAACCAGCTTGTCGTTGCCCTCACCAGCGTCGCGCAACGCCTTAGCGGTGGCCACGGGATCGACGTTGGCAAATGTGAGAGCCGTAGGCCCTACGAGATGCTCCTCAATCCCTTCGATCGACAGTTCGTCGGTTGCCCGACGAGCCAGTGTCATCTTCACGACTTTGTAGTCAGCCCCGGAATCACGCAGCGACGCCCGCAGCTTCTGCAGTTGGGTCACGGTGAGACCACGGAACTCGGTCACGAAGACTGCCTGGGCCGCCTCGATTCGCTCCTTGATGTCTGCAACCGCCTGGACCTTCTCAGGTCTCGGCATTCAGCTCCTCCTTCTAATGAAAAACGGCCCCCCGGCATGCGCGACACGGGAGGCTCGTAGGAGCCGACCTGCGGTGGCGGACATCGCTGTCCCT
>JBGTKD010000127.1:0-6791 GCA_041744795.1 Acidimicrobiia bacterium | reverse complement strand
ACGAGACATGGCCCGTATAGGCCCGCTGTCCGTGCTGGGTGTTGACGACGAACGTGTATGTCATGGTCTTCACTTCATCGGTACACATGGCTGGTCTCTGGAGCCTCTCTTTCGGTCGACGTCACGAAGTCACTCGAAGGTCGGGAAAGAGCGAGCCGCCCGAATGACGTCTCGTGTGCCTGGTCTTCGCTAGTGCGGAGATCACGGGTCGCAACGGTAATGGATTGATCAGCTAAAGCGGCGGAGCCTCAGCGAGTTGAGCACCACCGACACCGACGAGAAGGCCATGGCTCCGGCGGCGATCATCGGATCAAGTAGGCCGAAAGCGGCCAGCGGGATCGCTGCCACGTTGTAGATGAAGGCCCAGAACAGGTTCCCTCTGATTGTCGCGAATGTGCGTCTCGCGAGCCGGACGGCGGTGGAGGTCATAGCCGGATCACCGTTCATCAGCACCACATCCCCGGCGTCGATCGCAACTCCGGTACCCGTTCCGATGGCCAAGCCGAGGTCGGCTGCGGTAAGGGCAGGGGCGTCGTTGATGCCGTCGCCGACGAAGGCAACAGTCAACCCTTCGTGTTGCAGTGCCTGTACGACCTGGGCTTTGTCCCCTGGAAGTACTTCCGCCTCAACTCGGCGAATGCCGACTTGTTCGGCGACGGCCTCTGCAGTACCGCGGTTGTCTCCTGTTACGAGCACCGTGTCGAGTCCAAGACGGTGGAGCGTGGCGATCGTGGCTGCCGCCGAGTCGTGCACGGTATCCGATACGCCGATCACACCACGGGCTTCGCCATCCCATCCGGCTACGAACGCTGTGATGCCCTGTTGTTCGAGGGTCTCCATCTCGTCAGATAGCACCGGAGCGATCTGCATCCCGTGGTCGGCGAGCAATTTGGACTTGCCGACGACGATCAGATCACCATCGACAGTTCCGGTTGCTCCCATTCCGGCGATCGCCTCGGCGTCGTCAACCTCTGTTAGTTCGATGTCGCGCTGTTCGACTCCCAGGGCCACGGCCTTGCCGATCGGGTGTCCTGATGCCGCCTCCACCGATCCGACCCTCCTTAGAAACTCCGCCTCGCCTTCCAGCGCGAGGACGGATGCGACCGTCATCACGCCAGTGGTGAGAGTTCCCGTTTTGTCGAAGGCGACGACGTCGATGGCCTTCGACCGCTCGAACACCTCGGCCCCCTTGAATAGGACTCCCATCTCAGCCCCACGAGCCGAACCGACGAGGATGGCCATGGGCGTCGCCAGTCCGAGGGCACACGGACAGGCGATGATTAGAACGGCGATACCTGCACGGAAAGCGTCCTCGGCGGGGTGGCCTAGTGCAAGCCAAGTCGCGACCGCCACGGCTGCGATGACGATGACGACCGGTACGAATACCGATGAGATGCGATCGACCAGGCGCTGGACGGGAGCTTTGCTCGCCTGAGCGTCTTCGACCATTTTGATGATCTGGGCAAGGACCGTGTCGGCCCCGATGCGCGTTGCTTCGACCACGAGTCGGCGGTGCTGGTTGATCGTCGCGCCGAACACCTCGGAGCCCACACCCTTTTCGATCGGTCGCGATTCACCGGTGAGCATGGACTCGTCAAGACTGCTCTCACCGGAAAGGATTACGCCATCGGTGGGAATTTTCGCCCCTGGGTCTACGACCATCCGGTCACCCGGCATCACGTCGCGGGCGGGGATCAGCTTCGTACCGTCGGGAGTGAGAATGGTTGCCCGATCGGCACCAAGTTCGAGCAGACTCCGGAGGGCGTTAGTGGCGCGACCCTTGGCGCGTGCCTCAAAAGCTCGGCCCAGGGTTATCAGGGTGACGATCACCGCCCCGGTTTCGAAGTAGGGATGCATGTCCTGGGCCAGGGCCCAGAGTGAGTATCCGAATGCGGCCAGCGTCCCCATAGAGATGAGCGTGTCCATCGAAGCGCCAAAGCTGCGTAGTTGTTTCAGCGCTACTCGGTGGAACGGTGCACCAATCCAGAAGATGACTGGGGCGGTCAGGATTGCCTGTAGTGCGGTGTTCCACTGCGCGGCCTGAACGAACATTGCGAGGATTACCACGATGCCGGACAAGACAGCGGCTATCCGGAATCTCTTCCACTGGAGTTGCTCTTCCTCCCACTGCCTGCGCGGGAGTGGATCGCTGGCAACGCTGGGGGTTATGGCGTACCCAATCCGGTCGACGGCCGCTTGGAGTCCGGCGACTTCGCTCGGATCGCGCAATCTCACTTGGGCGCGGGCTGTTGCGTAGTTGACGACGGCAGTGTCGACACCGTCATACTTGTTAAGCACGCGTTCGATCCGCGCTGCACACGCAGCGCACGTCATGCCTTCGACGTCGAAGCTGAGCGCGGTGGGCGCCGAAACGTCAGTCATCGAGCTACGTCGTAGCCTTGCGCCTCGATCGTCTCGATGATGGCTTCGAGCTCAATCGATGTGTCGTCGTACTCAACGGCGACCTGCCTTGCATCGATTTCGACCTCAACGCGGCTGATGCCGGAGAGTTCCGAAACGGCTCCCTCGATGCTTGATTTGCAGTGCCCACACGAGATCGTGGGAACGTTCAGGGTGGTCGTGGTCATGGTGTTACCTCCTTGTGGTACGACGGTCCGGTGACTGCCGCGGTGTACTTCATCGTTTCCATCAGCTCGTCGACTATTTCGCCCGCCCGGCCCTCGGCCACCGCATGGGTGACGCAAGTCTCAAGATGATTCTGCAACAGGATCCGATTGACCCGTTCCAGGGAAGCCTGGAGGGCGGAGATTTGCTTCATGACCTCGGGGCAGTAGCGCTCTTCCTCGACCATGCCGAGAACGGCATCGAGATGGCCGCGTACCGTTTTCAATCGGTTCAGGGCTGACTGCTTGTGTTCCGGTTTCATCCTTGGACCCTCTTCTCGACACCTACTCTACCCCACCTGGGGTGGGGTGTACAAGCACGAAAGACGGGGCCCTTCGCCTTAGCGGCTGAGGCCCCGTCTGGGTTTGGCATCACTGGCCAGGAGGAGGGAGAGATCCAGACTGTGATGCCAAGGTTGACCTGTCGATCAAGTGGTGATGATCCGGCCGCGAACTCTCGGATACTTCACCGGAGCGTGCGCGAAACAGTGTTCGCGCCGGTTGTAGCGGGAGAGTTTCGTTTCGCACTCCCGGTCGCTACACACCCTGCCGCCACCGAATTCCTTCGAGGGACGGGTCACACCCTTGATAGATGCGCCCTTCATAATGTCGGACATTTCGGGCCCCTTTCTCGAGAAGCCTGCGTGATTTTTTCAACACTTGAGTCCGGCTGTTTGTTCCCCTCATCCGGGGTGGCCGACACTCGTGTCTTGTTCGGAGCCGAAGACTCCTATGGATGGGACGTTCTTCTCGATCGTACGGTTCCCCGCCTAGCGGCCCGATAAACCAAGAATCAGGAAATCGTCGACGTTCCCCATGACCAGGACCGAGAGCCAGAAATCCCGTTAGGCGGTGATTCCCAGCTTGCGGAGGAAGGCGGCCGAATCGGGCTCTCGCCCCAAGAACGCCTGCAAATGGCCCAGACCCGACCTGGTGCCTCCCGGCTCGAGGACCTCGCGCCGGTATGAAATTCCGACGTTCGGAGAGAGAACACCTTCAGATTCGAAGCGAGAAAACATGTCATCGCCATACACCTCCGACCACAAGTAGCCGTAATAGGCGGCGTCGTAGCCGAACAGGTGTCCGAAAGAGCCCGGATAGAACGTCCCTTCAGGGAGCGGCAACAAGGTCACCTCCCAGGTTTGCCTAAGAATGGCGTCGAGGTCCTTGGACTCGTCCGGACCGTGGAACTCCAGGTCCAGCATGCCAAACGTCATCTGTCTCAACTTGTCGATGGCGACATTGAGTTGTCGGGCGGCAGTCAGCTGCCCGACAAGCTCGGTAGGAATCGGATCACCTGTCTCGTGATGCCGGGCGAACGTCGAAAGCACATCCGCCAGCCACGTCCAGTGCTGCATGATCTGGGAAGGAGCTTCCACGAAATCCTGCTCGACGTTGGTTCCGGAGAACCGAACGTACGGTGAGGTCGTCAGGGTCTGATGGAGGATGTGTCCGAACTCGTGGAAGAACGTCTCCACTTCGGTGTGTTGCAGCAGGGACGGTCGATTGGCACTCGGCTTGGTGAAGTTGGCGACGATTGCCGCATATGGCGCCTGGTATGTCCCATCTTGTTGTGTTCGACCGGCCACCAAAGGGAAAGCGGCGGCATGGCTGTACTTACCAGGCCGAGGAAATAGATCCATCGAAAAGTGCGAGATGAGGCGCCCGTCCTCCGAGTCGTGAATCGCAAACGTGCGGACGTCGGGATGCCAGGCCTCGACGTCGATCTCGGTGTATCGAACCCCAAACACATCACCTGTGATCGACAACAGCCCGTCCAGGACCGAATCGAGCGGGAAAAACTCTGCGACGGCGTTCGGATCTACTCCGTACTCCGTGCGGCGAATCATTGTGTCGTAGTAGCGCGTGTCGTAGGCCATCAGAACCTCGTCGCCTGTGTCGCGAGCCAACAACTCCGCCATACGGTCCTTCTCAACCGTCCCCGCTACCCGCAAGGGCTCTTCCAGGTCTGCGTAGAAACGTGCGACGGCCTCGGGATTCTCTGCCATTCGGTCCTCTAGGACCTTGTGAGCCCAAGACGCCAGACCGAAGAGTCCGGCGACCTCCTTTCGGATGGCCACGGCCTCCTCGAGGATCGGTCGGTTCTCTTCGGCCGCTCGGTTGTTGAACTTTCCGTAAAGCGCCTTGCGCAGATCGCGCCTCGGACTTCCGTCGAGGAAAGGGACCACATGGGGGTAGGCGAGGGTTATCCGAAACGTTTCGGGCTCGGGGCCCTCGTCGAGTGTCTCGATGTAGGCCTCCGGCAGACCTTCGAGGTCGGCGGCCGTGACGACCAAACCGTCGTCGTTCTCAGCCACGTTTCGTTCGAACGCGATACCCAGTTCGACGAGTCGGTCGGACAGGGTGCGCAGCCGATCGCGGTCCGCAGGTTCAAGTTCGTGGCCTGCGTTGCGAAAGTCACGCATTGTGAACTCGAGCAGTCGGGCTTCGACGCCTTCCAAAGCTCTCGCGTCCTCACTGGCGGCGTAGGCCGCTACCGCTTCGTACAGGTCGCGACGAAATGACATCTCGATCCCAAACTTGGACAGACGTTCTTCTGCGCTTTTTCCAGCATCCCGGGTGGCTTGATCCGGGTGGACGTATCCCATGAACGCTGTTCTTCCGTAGGCGTGGAGGAGGATGTCGGCGATCTCCTCGAGTTGGGCGATCGTGGACTGCCAACTGCAGTCTCCTTCGACGATCGACGTAATGATCGTTTGGGCCTCTGCGATCGCCTCGTCGACGCCTGCATTCACGGTCTCGGGCGTAACTGTCGTGTATTCAAAAATCATGCTGGAACAGTATCGGGGTCCGTTCCCCGTCAATCCAAACCTGGCGGACGCCCACGGATACGACTTCGGCGGCTTCCGCAGGGTCCTCGTCGCATATGACGAACGTGGCGGGCTCACCAACGGTGAGCGGGGTCGCGGCGTACATGCTGATTGCCTCGTCCAACTGCAAGGACTCGGGTCGTGGGCGGCAGGCATCGGCGATCCCGACGAAAGGGTCCGCCGCCTCAATCGGAGCGTCGGATCCGCCACGCATCGCCACGCCCCTTTCGAGCATCGAGGCGAATGCGTACGCCCAGGCAACGCGGTCCGGTCCGAGGCGCTGTTCCACCCAGGCGGCGTCCGATGTCGCGAACGACGGCTGCACCGATGCGATCACACCCGTCGAGGCCATTCGGGCGATCTGGTCGGGATCTGCCACCGAAGCGTGCTCGACACGGACCATGCCAGGACCGAGTCGCTCGGCTATGTCCAGGACCCGGTCTAGCGCCAGGTCACCGATGGCGTGGATGGCTGCTCTCCCACCTAGCTCAACGGCAGCCGCAGCCATCTCATAGAGGCCGCCACCGAGATCGAGACCGGCTGTAGAAGGGGCGTCGGCGTACGGGGAGCGGAGGGCGGCGGTTCGCCCGCCCAGAGAACCGTCGGCAAACCCCTTCCAACCGGCGAATCGGACGTTGGCGGGTGCTCGGTCCAGTTTGTCTTTGGCTGCGAGGAGGGATTCGGGCGTGTCAGCGATGACGTATACGTCGACAACGACAGAGCTTTCCACCTGGGCAATCACATCGAGCTCATCACCGCCGATGCACCACATCGAGGGACCGATCGAGACCATCGCATCGATCGCGACGATGCCTCTACTCATCAGCTGGGCGAGGATTGATCGAACAGAGGCGACGTCTGGCGGTGTGATCAGCGAGGTGAGGTGGGAGGAGACGACTCCCACGGCTCCCTCCTCCAGAACTCCCGTGATTGTTCCGTCCCCCCTCCTGCGGAAGCGGCCGTTGGCAGGATCGGGTTGCCGGTCATCGACGGAGGCGCTTGCCAGGGCCATGGAGTTGGCCGAGGCGATGTGAGAACAGTGCCGGTAAACGAGCACGGGCCGGTCGGCGATGAACTGATCCAAATCCCAGCGGGTGGGCATTTCGCCATCGAGTCTGTTGTCGTTGAGCCGGATGGCGATGATTGGTTCGCCGGGTGGCATCTCGACCGCTCTTCGTCCTATGACATCTCCGACTTCCGACAGGCTGGATGCAGCCGAAAGGTCGATCTGATCGCCAGCGGCGGCGATGCCCAGAGGATGGATGTGGGCGTCTCGCATCCCAGGAAGCAAAGTGCCGCCCACCACGACCGTTTCGCCTTCGGGTGCTCCGATCGA
>JBGTKD010000126.1:0-1720 GCA_041744795.1 Acidimicrobiia bacterium | reverse complement strand
CGAGCGTGGCGGTCGATAACCTCGTCGAGACCGCGCCGTGGGCTATCGATGTTGGCGGTTGCGTCAGTAGGGGAGGCGACCTCACCGGGGGAGAAGCTGGCGAGCAGGTCTCCTTTGGCGACGACCGAACCGACAGTCACCGCGATGGTCTCAACCGCCCCGTCGACTGGGGCAGTAACCGGATGCTCCATTTTCATCGACTCGAGTACGACGATTGGCGTCCCCGCCTTCACGGGCTGGCCTATGTCGACCGGTAAAGCGAGGACCGTCCCCACCATGGGCGACACCACGTCCATGTACCCCTCCACTTAGAGAATCGCCCATTGAACTACCGGCCAGCTAGCCGCGCGTCGCACAACAATGGGCTCTTTGAGCGACACACCCCTAGATGCGGAGTTGGCGGGCGGCCAGATCGCGCATGATTTCTTCGGAACCGCCGCCTATCGCATTCACCCGGACTTCGCGATAGATCCGCTCGACCGGGTTTCCTCGCAGATACGACGCTCCGCCGAGGATCTGGGCTGCCTCCCTGGCGCAGAACTCCATCGTCAGGCTGGCCTGCACCTTGCACTCGGCTAGTTCGGCCGCCGGTGCATCGCCTTGGTTGACCCTCCAGGCCAACTGTTCCAGCCAAGCCTTCGTGGCGTTGATGCGACGATCCATGTCCACGAGCTTGTGTCTGATTACTTGATGATCGGCTAGTCGCGACCCGAAAGTCTGGCGGTCCCTGGCCCAGGCAAGCGCCTCGTCGAAGCAGACGCGGGACGATTGAGTCATCCCGGCGATCATGAACAACCGTTCGTAATTGAAGTTCTCCATGATCAAACCGAACCCGCCGTTCTCAGCCCCCAGGAGGTACTTGGCCGGCACCCGACACTCGTCGAAGTAGAGCGTTGCCGTGTCCGACGCCCACCACCCCATTTTGTCCAAAGGTGTTTTCGAGAACCCTTCCAGGTCGCTCGGAATCACGAGCAGCGATACTCCGCCCGCACCAGGACCACCTGTACGTACAGCAGTCGTGACGTAGTCGGCTCGCATCCCCGACGTGATGAAGGTCTTCGACCCGTTCACGACGTAGTGCTCACCTTCGCGTGCAGCAGTTGTTGTGAGGTTGGCGACGTCCGAGCCTCCGCTTGGCTCGGTGATGGCGAGAGCACAGATCGCCTCGCCAGAGAGCATCGCCGGGAGGACCTCGGCCTTGGCCTCATCGCTTCCGCCCCGTTGGATCGGCGGCGCTCCGATGTAATTGGAGAACAAAGAGGCAGGCACTCCACCTGCTCCGCATCGGGCCAGTTCCTCGGACAGGATTACAAATGCCAGGGCATCGTGGTCGCCGCTTCCCCCGTACTCAGTGTCAAAGCCGATCCCGAAAAGTCCCAGCGCGCCTGCCTTCGCGTACAGCTCGCGAGGGAATGTCCCGGCCTCGTCCCATTCGTTGACGAATGGAGTGATCTCTTTCGCTACGAACTCGGCGACGATCTTGCGGAATAGGTCGTGGTTCTCGTCGTACACCAGTGACTTGGCCATCTCAGACCCCCAGCCCGCGTCCGATGATCTCTTTCATGATCTCCGTCGTTCCTCCGTAGATCGTCTGCACTCTGCCGTCCATCCACGCTCGGGCGATGGGGTACTCACGCATGTACCCGTAGCCGCCATGCATCTGCACGCCGCGATCGATCAGACGCACCTGCATCTCGGTGCACCACCACTTGGCCTCGGC
>JBGTKD010000125.1:0-11944 GCA_041744795.1 Acidimicrobiia bacterium | reverse complement strand
AGACGAGGACTCTTGCACCAGCTTCGGTCGCGGCCTGCCGAAGAGAGCCATCGCGGAGCCGGGCGTGGACGATGACCGGAGCCGAGAAGACCTTGGCGATCTCGAGCGTGTCGGGATGGTCGAGATCGGCTCGGATCTGTGGGAGGTTGGTCCGGTGATCGGAGCCTGTGTGGAGATCGATGCCGAGTTCACATCGGCTCACGACTTCGGTCATCATGAGATGGGCGACGCGCGAGGCGAGTGACCCGCGCCTTGATCCTGGGAAGCTGCGGTTGAGATCGCGACGATCTGGGAAGTAGCGATCGCCCGTGTTGAAGCCGTGGACGTTCACCACTGGAACGGCGATAACAGTGCCGACCATGGTCACGGGATCGAGGGTGGCGGTAACCTGTCGGATGATCTAGACCCCGACCACCTCGTCACCGTGGATAGCTGCGCTCAGCCAGATGGTCGGTCCTTCGCTCCTCCCATGCAGGACCAGCAATGGGAGAGCGACCGGCGTACCGGACATCAGCTTCGCCACCGGAACTTCAATCTTGGTCTTTCGTCCCGCGCGCGCCTCGAAGCCGGCGAAATGGATGCTCTCCCGTTTGGTCACTGAACGCTCCACCCGTCAGCGGGGGTCGGGCTCTCCGGCGGCCGCCGGTTCAGGATGCAAGATGGGTTCGAGGGCCTGGATCTTGGGACGCTGGCGACGCCGTCGACGTTCTGGAACGAGGTCGCGCATCGCCTCCAGCCTCCCGAAGCAGAGCAGGCGGTCATCGGGCTCCAGTACGCGGTTCCCCCTCGGATTGGGGATGACCTTTGACCCCCGGACGAGGGTGAGGACGGTGATGTCGCTCTCACGAAGACCAGAATCGATGATGGTCCTGCCAACAATGCTGGCCCCTTCTCTGACGTGCAGCTCGGCAACCCCGTACCCAGTGCTGACGGTCAACCGTTGCCGGACATCGATCTCGGGGAACGCCACCTGATTGGCGATGTAGTCGATGATGGCGCCCGCCAGATCGAGCCCAGTGGCTCCTTCGATACCCTCCAGGCCTGGAGACGAGTTGACCTCCATGACCAGCGGCCCATCGATTCCCTCCAGCATGTCTACCCCGGCGACGCGTAGACCCATAATCTGCGCCGATTGGACTGCCACCCGCTGGTATTCCTCATCGAGCTCGACCATCTCGGTCGAGCCACCGCGATGGACGTTGGACCGGAACTCATCTCCCTTGGCTCGGCGACGCATCGCCGCCACCACCCGGTCGCCGACCACGATCGCCCGGATGTCGCGGCCTCTGCTCTCCGAGACAAACCGCTGGATCAATACGTTCTGTCGGGCGCTCTGCAACGTCTCGATGACCGCTTCCGCCACCTTGGTATCCGGTGCCAGGATCACACCGATCCCCTGGGTGCCCTCGAGCAACTTGATCACAACCGGCGCCCCGCCCACCCGTTCGATTGCCGGTAGCACGTCGGCCCGGTCGCGGACGAAGGTCGTCGCCGGAATCCCGATCTCGTGGCGGGAAAGGATCTGGATCGCCCGCAGCTTGTCTCTCGCATTGGCGATCCCATGTGAGGTACTGGGCGTGTAGACGTCCATCTGTTCGAATTGACGGACCACGGCCATCCCGAAGAATGTGATCGATGCGCCGATGCGCGGCAACACCGCATCGAAGTCCGGAATCGGCTTGCCCCGGTACTGCATGTCGGGTTCGTCGGAGGCGAGGTCGATTGCGAACCGCAGAGTGTTCATCACCCGAACCTTGTGGCCCCGGTCGATCGCGGCTGCACGGAGTCGCCGTGTGCTGTAAGCCCGTGGAGCCCTGGACAGAATCGCGAGTTGCACGTTGTCGAGGGTCAGTCTCGTTCGGATTCGACGGTGGATTCGTCAGCTGCGTTGGAGCCGCGTCGCAGCTTTGCGGCGAGGCCAGCCACGAAGGCGACCAGAGCCGAGACACCGAGCCACTTCCTGAACTTGCCTGTCTTGGGATCGCTCACAGGTGCTCCTTTTGACGTTGCCTGTCGTGTACCGGACGTACGTCGAATCCTGACGGACGCGGATTTGGCGATTGTCGCCTCGCTTCGCCACGTTCCCGCGGTCCGGTCTCATCGATCGAATGAAGTATGAACAATACTCCACCGGGACTGCCCCGTTCGCAATCGATGCGGGCGATGTTGACTGGTCGAGCAGGCGGCCGAGTCATCCAAAGACCATCTGAGCACCATTGCGCTCTCGCCTCGCCGTCGGCTTTCGCCGGCTGTGGTGCCGCCCGAACGGCTGGACCGCATGCCGGTTCTCGGTCCGGTCGAGCGCCGTGCTCCGCGCGTAAGCCTCAGCCGGTAGGTTGCGAATCCTTCGATCCCCGCCGAGTCGACCATCGCTGGGTCTCCACTGCCAATCGTCTCCGGGCGACTGGTAGGTGGGTCCCATCAGGCCGGGCAAAGATCCGTCTTGGTCACCGCCTGCTCGAGTCCGCCATATAGAAATCACAGCTGTTCCTGCGGCGACTATTTGGCGTGCGAGTCCCGCAAGGACAAGCTCGAGCTAGTGCCTTGACCTCAAGCGCGCCCACGCACGTACTCCACAGACCCTTGTTGTACCCCATGCGCGTCGTTTCCAACGAACTTCGACCGCCTCGGTCACGTCGAAGACTTTGACTCTGGCTGGCAATCGGTTCGAGGGTGTATGGCCGGAGCAATCCGGCTGATTCCGGTGGACACCTGGCCGAATGCCCTGCAGCTTCACCGCGGTGTCCATCGACCCTCCAGTCGACCCGGATCGAAATGTAGAACTCCATATCGGCAACGATGTGCCCGTGACGTTCCTGGGTAACGACCTCCTTAGCGGTGCCGGGTGGTCTACTCAGACCCGACTCCGGAGGCCCAACGGGCGCTACTGAGGCTTGAGCGCTGACGGCGGTACGCCCCTATACAGCGGCTTGGCGGGCGCCGCGGACGGGAATTCTTCGGTTGGGAGCTGGCGGTGGGACTCGAACCCACGACCTGCTGATTACAAGTCAGCTGCTCTGGCCATCTGAGCTACGCCAGCAAGAGGAGTGAGGATACCGGCCGGTCAGCCGGTCCCCGCACGGACTCGCATCAACTCAAAACATGCCAGGGCGGCGGCCACCGAAGCGTTGAGACTCTCAGACTCAGACGCCATCGGGATGGACGCCACAACGTCGACCCGCTCCCGGACGAGCTTGTGCAGACCGGTCTCGGCCCCCACGACGATGGCGACAGGTTCGGTGAGCAGACCGAGTCCGAACAGACTCTGGTCACCACCTGCATCCAACCCCACCGTCCACACCCCCATCGAAGACAGCCGACGGATCGCATCGGGCACAGACCCGATCACCGCCAGCGAGACGTGCTCAAAGGCGCCTGCTGCGGCCTTGAAGGCTGCGGCTCCTAGACGGGCCGTTCGGCGATCAGGCACGGCAATCCGAGGGACTCCGGCTGCCACCGCCGAGCGGGCGATGGCGCCCACGTTGTGCGGATCTTCGACATGGTCGACGACCAGAAGCGAAGCCGGACTCGCCTGGGCGACAAGTTCGTCGAGAGCGAAGGAAGGTATCGGACGACAGGCTGCCACGACGCCCTGCGGTGCTGTCGTTTCGGCCACGACCCTCACATCGTCGACGGTCTTGATCGAGACACCAGCCGACCGCGCCTCTTCGATCAGGGTTGCCAGGTCGTCCTTGGCTGCCCTTCCCCGTTCGACAGTCAACGTCTCCACTCTCCCTGCGCGCAGCGCCGCCGCTACCGCGTGGAAGCCCTCGACGTTATTGCCTAGACCAACGGGCGCCATCAGGCGTGTCCTCGACTACGACACCGATCGCCGACAATCCATCGCGGATCGCGTCCGAAGTGGCGAAATCCTTCTCTCCCCTCGCCACCGACCTCCGTTCCAACAGCGAGTCGAGAGTCTGCTCGGCGGTCGCACCTCGAATCGCTCCAACCTGATCCGCCAACTCCCCGATCGAGCCTGCCAGGTCATCGACGCCGATCGTGGGCGGGCGAAGCCCGAGCACATCGACGATCTCATGCACGGCCGCCGTCACGCTTGAGACGTCATCCCCCGAGTCCAAGCCACGATTGGCTTCCCGTACCGCGTCAAACAGGACTGACAGAGCCTCCGGAGTTGCGAAGTCGGCATCCATCTTCTCGACAAAACGATCCATGAGGACGGCATCCGGATCGGCGCCTGGTTCTGACCTCTCCAATACCCGCGAGATCCTGTCCAGGGCGGCTTTGGCATCTTTCAGCAGATCCTCAGAGAACTCGAGAGGCGACCGATAGTGCGCCCGCATGAAGAAGAGACGAACGGCGGTCCCGCCGAAAGTGTCGATCGCCTCCCGCAAACCGACAATGTGACCGGTCGACTTCGACATCTTCTCCCCACCCAGATTGAGCATCCCGCTGTGCATCCAGTAGCGGGCGAACGTCTCGCCTGTCACTCCTTCGGACTGGGCGATCTCGTTCTCGTGGTGGGGAAAAATCAGATCGTTGCCTCCACCGTGGATGTCGAAGGAGTCGCCTAGGAACTGTGAAGACATCGCCGAGCACTCGATGTGCCATCCGGGACGACCGTGGCCCCACGGAGATTCCCATGAGGGCTCGCCCGGTTTGGCTGCCTTCCAGAGGGCAAAGTCGAGCGGGTCGTGCTTGAACTCGTCGATATCGACTCGCGCTCCGGAACGCATATCGTCGATGTTGCGGCCCGACAGCTTGCCGTAACCCTCCAAGGTGCGGACCGAGAAGTAGACGTCGCCGTTCGTTTCGGGATAGGCGAGGCCCCGGTCGATCAATCTTTCGATGATCGAGATCATCCCTGGGATGTGCTCGGTCGCCTTGGGTTCGTGATCCGGAGGCGCGACTCCGAGCGCCTCGAAGGTCTCAGCGAACCTGGCCGAGACCCGGGAAGCGAGCTCGTCTGTGGTCTCGCCGTTCTCGGCTGCCGCGGCAATGATCTTGTCCTCGACGTCGGTGATGTTGCGGACATAGGTGACATCGAATCCGCGCCACTCCAGGTATCGGTGGATCACATCCCAAACCACACCGAAGCGCCCGTGACCCAGGTGAGGGTCGGACTGCACAGTCGGACCGCACACATACATGCCAACTTTGCCGTCGGTGATGGGACGGAACGGCTCGAGGCGGCGGCCCAAAGTGTTGTAGACCTGTATCTCGTTGACGGGTTGCATCGGGAGCCGATGCTAGGAGGAGGCCAACGAGACGCCGATTCCGCCGTCCTCGACAAGTGCAGTGACCACCGCCATCGCCGCCAGGCCCTCGTCGCGGCCGATGGCACCCAATTGATCGGTGGTCGTGGCCTTGACCGAAACCCGGTCGACATCGAGTCCCAAAGTCTCGGCCAGCGACTCCCTGATTTGATCTCTGAAGGGGCCAATTCGCACCGATTGGCTGATGACCGTGACATCTGCGGCCAACACCGTGATGGCCTTCGCCGCAGCCATAGCAATGCACTTTCTCAGAATCTCGCGACTGTCGACATCGTCCCAGCGGGAATCAGACGACGGAAAGTGCATCCCCAAATCACCCAGGTTGGCCGCGCCCAAAACCGCATCGGAGATGGCATGGCAGACAACGTCGCCGTCCGAGGTCGCTTCAACACCGCGCTCGGAGTCGACGATGACTCCGCCTAAGACGATCGGTGGTTTCGAGTTGAAGCGGTGGACATCGAAGCCGAGGCCGATCCGTGGCTCGGACACGGAGATCAGTCTTCGGGTACTTCGAAGATTGGCAGCGCCCGGTCGAGCTTCTTAACCGCTTCTTCCTCGTCAACGCCCAGCGAGAACTCGAGTTCAGAAGTGAGCGTGACCCGCGCCTTGGACAGCATGCGCTTGAGGGCCGGTGAGATGCCTTTGGTCTGCTGGGCGAAGTTCAGGTCGCGGACGACTTCAGCCACCTGGAAGATGTCACCTGAGTACATCTTCTCGGTGAGCACCTTGTACCACCGGGACCAGTTCGATCCGGCCTCCTGGGGCTCCTCCTTGAGAACCGCCAGCACCTTCTTGGCCTGGGCCTTGGAAATGATGGGGCGAATCAGGTCGTCGATGAACTCGACGGGCACTTTCACGGTGAGCTGTTCGGTCGCGATGTCAAGGACGAAGTAGTCCTTCTTCTCGCCTGCGAACTCTTGTTTGATCTTCTTTGCGATGGTGGCGGCCCCATGTTGGGGATGAACCACCTTGTCTCCTACCGAGTACTTCGAAGTAGCCGCCTTGGAGGAGGCCCTCTTCTTGGGCGCCGGCTCTTTGGGCTCAGGCGTTGACTTGGTGGATGAACTTGTCTTCTTGGTAGCCATGAATTCAGAGAGTGTACCCCCCTCCGATCACAGCACCTGCGGGGTCCACTCCTGGGCCAGGGAACGGACCCTTCCGAAGTAGTGCTGAAGGTGGCCGGCCCTCGCCGTTCCTATGCCTTCTACTTGCTCGAAGTCAGCGGCTGTGGCATTGAGCATTCGCGGAAGCTCCTTGAAGTGCCTAATCAACTCCTCGCGCACCGATTCGGGAAGACGAGCGACCTTGGAAAGGAGGCGGTAACCGCGAGCGCTCACCGGCAGATCGAGGTCCTCGAAACCGACAGCCCGGGCGATGCGCAACGGATCTTCGAGGTCTGATTCCTCTAGAGCACTCAATGCGTCACGGGTTTTGACGAGTGAGGCGCGACGCCGAGTAGGGAGATAGTCGCGCAATGTCACGTCCCGCAGAAATTCGACTCCCCTGACCATGTCGGCCAGTTGGATGTATGCGAGCCTTCCTTCGTCGCCGAGCGAAATCGCCTGATGCTCGATGCTCAGCCCTACCCGCCGTACGAGCTCTGTCCGCTGGAGCATCGTGACGACCGATCGATAGGTGACCAGCTCGGACACTTCAAGAGCAGTGAGACCACCCTCAGCCTCGTCGAGCCGGCGACGGAGCCGATCGAGAGTTTGCAGATCCTGATTGACCTTGGCGGCCACCGCAGTGGGCGAACGTAACTCGACCTTTGTGCCGTCCACGTAGATCGAAGCAGTCCTACGACCCTCCGAGACTGCCACGACTGGAACCGAGGTTTGTACGGCGATCCGCTGCGCCGTCCGATGACGCGACCCCGTCTCTTCTGTCGGGATGTCGTTGGAAGGTACGAAGTGGACATTGGCAGCGAGGATGCGGCCAGCCTCCGCGTCGAGGATTATCCCCCCGTCCATCTTGGCCAGCTCACTCAGTTTGGGAGGCGTGAATGGCACCGGCTGGGCGAGGCGAAAACCTCCACTTGAGATCTCGCGCACCTCGGGCGAGTCACCGATGACGATGATCGCCCCTTTTCCCTGCTGGATTATGCGCTCGAGACCCTGTCGTAACGGGGTTCCCGGAGCGAGACGCTCAAGCGCCTCGAGCGCCAAACTGCCGTTCCGAGCCACGTCGGCAATCTATCACCTATCACCGACCATGGGAGGAAGAGGGGACCAACCCCGCCTCGACGAGGGCAAGAAACAGCCTCTGGCCCTTGGAAGGCGCCACGACCGTCTCAATACCCAACCTGTCCGCCTCCTCCCTGCGGCGCGCTTCGAAAGGCACGGGGCGCACCTCACCTGCCAGCCCGACCTCCCCCCAGGCGGCCACCGATCCCAGCGGCAGGTCCATCCGCGACGAGGCCAGAGCGAGAGCGACAGGGAGGTCACACGCAGGCTCGTCCAGGGTCCAACCACCGACGACGTTGACGTACACCTCGTAGTTGGCGAGCGGAAGTCCGCAGTGGCGGTCCAACACAGCCAGAAGCTGATGAACCCGAGAAGCCTCCACCCCTCGAACAGAACGACGCGGCTGGGGCTGGCTGGACTCGGTGACGAGGGCCTGTATCTCTACCAGCACCGACCGGCGTCCTTCCACGGCAGGGAACACAACAGTGCCAGGCACGTTCGACTGCCACTCGGCGAGAAAAGCCTCGGACGGATCGGCGACTTCGACCATCCCCTCGTTGCGCATATCGAACAGGGCCACCACATGGGTTGCCCCGAAACGATTCTTGAAGCTGCGCAACGCCCTGAACCCCCTGTCGGGATCGCCTTCGAGCGATAAGACGACATCGACCATGTGCTCGAGCAACTTCGGGCCAGCCAAACCGCCGTCCTTGGTCACGTGACCAACCAGGATCGTCGCCATGCCGGTGTCCTTGGCGTGGCGGACTAGCCGAGAAGCAGACTCCCGCACCTGGGACACCGAACCAGGTGCCGAGCCCAAATCGGTCACGCCGACGGTTTGGATCGAGTCGATGATGAGCACGTCGGGCCGTGCCGAGTCAGCCGACGCAATGGCCGCATCGACATCGTCTTCTGCCAGGACCAAGACGCCGTCAGATGCGACACCTACCCGCTCTGCCCGCATCGCGACTTGCTGGGCGGACTCCTCGGCAGAACAGACGAGGACTGTTCCCCCCGACTCGGCGATGCTGCCTGCGAGTTGAAGCAGAAGGGTCGACTTTCCTACCCCAGGCTCGCCGCCCAACAGGACAACAGATCCGGGCACCAGACCGCCACCGAGGACCCGATCGACCTCCCCAATACCGGAAGTGCGGCGTTCAAGTTGCACGGCCGAAGAGAGTTGGGCAGCGACAGGAGCGGGTCCCCGTCTGGTTGATTTCGGTGCGTCGCTGACCTCGGTCAGTTCTCCGGAGCGCCCGCACTGCGGGCAAAAGCCCAGCCACTTTCCCGACCGGTACCCACAGGTTTCACATACGTATGACACGAGGTCCGACTGTAGGGAATGCCTGCGACGGAATGTGTGGGCCGTCAGCGTCGCGAAGCACGATCTATGACCCAGGCGAGAGCGGCAAATGCGAGGAGCGCCAGGAGAACTCCGGACACGATCGACCCTCCGGTCCACCCCTCAGCTTGCCTGACAGCGAACAATGCCAACACCGTGGCACAATAACTCCCCGGAGTGAATTGCCCCGGAGGAGGCGTCTTGGCTCGTCACGTGTGCGACAACTGTGGATCGGTGGTGTCAGACGACGAACAGTTCTGTTCGAGTTGTGGCGCCTGGATCGACCCAACATCCGAAACCGTGGACGACGGCGTCGAGTACGAGGAGTTCTCCCTGGCGGGCACTCCTCCTCCTGCTGATGCCCCTCGCCCTCCTCTCCAGGTCGCCTCCCAAACGCTGTCGTGTCCGTCCTGCGGCACGCCGAATCCCGATACCAATCGCCATTGCGAAGAGTGCGGTGCTCGCTTGTCCCAGGGTGCCCTGCCGGTTGCTCCCCGTCCGGCCGTCCAGGCAACGGCAGGCGTCAGAGCAGCGATGGCAATCTCGGGCCTTTTGTTCGCGGTAGTCGTGATCGCCCTGTTGTTCAACATCTTCAACGGTGACGACGAAGAACCACTCGCCTCGGACACGACATCGACCACCACGACGACCATCGCCCGAATTCCGGAACAAATCAACATCCTCAGCGCCGACTGTTCGATCTCCGGCTTGTCGGCGTTCGAGTGTCGGAACCTCATCGAAGGCGAGCGCGAATACCAGATCAACTGGGAGAGTTTGGAAGAAGGCGCCATCGTCACGATCGACCTGATCTTTCCAGAGCCGATGGTGGTGACCGGCTTCGTGTGGGAGAACTTGCCCGCCGACAGCGATCGTTTCTATCAGAACTACCGCGCTCGGAGCATCTCGCTGTCAACCGATGCCCCGAACTCGCTTCCCCTCGCTCACGAGTTGAACGACGAACCGGGAAAACAGGCTGTCGAGTACGTGAGTTTGCGCACCCTCAGCCTGCGGATCCAGATCAACACCGCCTACCTACCAGAAGAACGGAACGGCCGAGTGTTTACCGAGTTGGCCATCCGAGGAATCGAAGTGGTCGGATATCCTGCGGGAGATCTCGTCAACACGACGACGACCGAGACCACCGCAGGCGGTTGATCAGACAACCCGAACGGCCAGTTCCTTCACGCCTCTGAACACCAGGCTTGGAACGCGGTCAAACGTCGCATCTCCGGCGAGTTCCAGCCGTGGCAGCCGGGTGATTGCCTCCATCGCCACTTCCATCTCCAACTTGGCCAGCGGAGCTCCGACACAGTGATGGATGCCTGCCCCAAACGCCAGGTGGGCCCTGGAATCTCGACGGATGTCGAACTCTTCGCCTCGTTCGAAGACTGACTGATCTCGGTTGGCCGAGCCGAAGAAGAGGCCGACCTTCGTTCCTCGTCGCAACGGAGTGCCGTTCCAGTCGAGGTCTTCTAGGACCCAGCGTTCGAACATCTGCAACGGCGTGTCGTAACGGAGGATCTCACTGGCAGCGGTGACGGCCAGGGACGGATCAGCCTTGAGAGCCGAGAACTGGTCGGGATTCCGGGCGAGAGCAAGCAGCCCGTTCCCGATCGCCTGGACGGTCGCTTCGTGACCGGCGTTCAGAGTGAGAATGGCGGTAGCAACTACCTCCTGTTCGGTCAGGCGGTCACCTTCGATCTCGGCAGCAACAAGCTCTGAAAGCAGATCCGTACCCGGTGCTCGGCGGCGCTGGGCTGTCATCTCGGTCAAATACGCCACGAAATCCTTTGTTGCCTGCTCGGCTGCCAAACGGTCCTCCACCGGACAGTCGGCATCGAACGGCCGCACCATGGCATGGGACCACTCGACCAGCATCGGCTGATCCTCTGTCGGGATCCCGAGCAGTTCGGCGATCATCGTGAGAGGAATCGGAGTGGCGAAGTCTGCGATTACTTCCATCGACCCGCTATCCAGTGCTTCGTCGATAGAACGCTCTGCCACCTCTTCGAGCCGCGAGCGATAACTTTCCGAGGCCTTGCGGGTGAAAGCCCACTGGACGAGGCGGCGGATACGGGTATGGGCGGGCGGTTCGAGATCGATGAACGAGTCGCGCACATACTCGGTCCACGTAGGGATGTCGGCCGGGTAGGTGCGAGCTAGCAGTTCAGGATCCACCTCGTCCTGCGACACCCGCGAGCGGACGTCACGGCCAAAACGTCGGTCGCGCAGGATGCCCGACACGTCGGCGTGCATCGCAAAGAAGGTCACATCCCAATGCGGGTCGAAGAACACAGGGGACTCGGCCCGGAAATGGGCGTAAGTGGGGTATGGATCGTCGACGAAGTCGGGAGCGTATGCGTCGAAACCTGACACGCCGCTCACAGTAGGAAGCCCGAGCGCCCTAGCTCTTGATCCAGATCTTTCCGTCTGCTGCAGGCATTCGCAGCCGGCGGGTAGCGAACAACAAGACCACGATCACCGCGATGAACGGCGTGATCTGCGGGAGCTGGTTGGGTACCCGATCGACATTCAGGTAGAACGCACCGACGACGACGCCGACCGCCGCCTGCCAGGCCGCCGATGTCCACCGGCGCCGGTACAACGCCCGCAGGGTGACCAGGACGAGGATGATCGTGACGAACAACAACAGAGCGTGAGGAGCGTTCGGGTCGCGCAACCGCAAGGTCTCGGCAAATCCGAAGAGCAGTGCGCCGGCTCCGGTGCCACCCGGTCGCCAATTACCGAAGATCATGGTCGCCAGGCCGATGAATCCCTTACCGTTGGTCTGTCCCTCCCTGTACAGACCGGAGAGCTGGACGGCCAACACCGCGCCACCAAACCCGGACAACAGACCGGACATCACAACGCCGTAGTACTTGTACAGGTAGACGTTGACGCCCAGGGAATCCGCAGCGTCGGGATCTTCACCGCAGCTGCGGAGCCGCAATCCCCACCGGGTTCGCCACAGCAGGAACCAGGACAAGGGAATGATCACGATCCCTACCAAGGTCAACCATGACATTTGGAAGAAGAAGCCACGCAGGATCCCGCCGATCTCGCCGACCAGGAACCAGTTTGTTCGCTCCATCCATCCGAGCACATCTGGTGAGCGCCATCCGAAGATGGACCCACCGGCCAGGAACGGAACGCTAAAAGTCGAGGATCCGGTCACAGTCGGC
>JBGTKD010000124.1:0-2564 GCA_041744795.1 Acidimicrobiia bacterium | reverse complement strand
GTTGTTTCTGCAGATATACGCCGGTTGGTTCGCCAAGCCTCACGTCGAAGTAGGCGTTGCGGGCATCGCCACCGGCGAACGGATTCTGTCCTCCGAGGTTGTCAGGAATGTCCACGAGCCGGGCGAAGAGGGGCGGAATCGTCGTGGTCGTTGCCGTGGCTGGTGTCGTTTCGGTCGTGGTTATCACAACCGGCTCGGGGCGGAGGGCAATGGCCACCACCGCCGCCACTATCGCCGCGGCGGCCACCCAGGCAACGAAGCGACCCATCGACATGATGGCGCTGCCGGATTTGACCAGGCCCGCCGCCCGGCGCTGGGCTGGGCTGAGAACCACCCCGGCTCCGTCCAGTCCGGCCGCTGCCAGCACCTCGTCGAGGTGGTCGAGGAGTTCGTTTTCGTGGGAGTCGACTTGTGAGGTTTCGGCTTGGAGGGCGTGATCGATCGCCGGGACGGCCTTCCACCGCTCTTCCCAGTCTTCAGGAACGGTGTGGGCTGTCCGTTGGATGGCGAGCGAAACCGACCCTGAGGCTGGGTCCTTCCACATATCGGCAGCCTCGATCGCATCTGCTGCCGCCGGAGCGGCTCCGATGCGATGGGCGAGGGCGGCAGCGGCCCTTCCGAATTCGGGTCGTTTCTCTTTGCGCGCCCGCTCGGTGAGTATGGCCACCGCAGCAAGCAGCCAGCCGCCTTGGAGAAGTCTGTCCGCTACATCCGCGGCGCCTTCGTCGTCCCAGCGTTCGTCGACCACGAGTTGAAGAGCTTCGAGTTCGGTCCTCAGTCGGATGCCGTTTGCGCCATGGGGGGTTGTCTCAAAACCCCGTCGAATGGCCTCGCGTGCCTCGGTCTTGCGCTGGGCGAGCACGAGTGCCCGCGCTTCGATAGTGGCTGCCCGGTTGCGCCAGGCGGGGAATGACTCGGTGACGATCTCGGTGAGCCGCTCGGATGCTTCGACGGCCGCCACTGGTTGGTGAAAGGTGATCGCACCTTCTGCCTCTGCGAGGGTGCCGAGGAACCGGAGAACCGGTGCCCCAGTCTCGGATTCCACTTCGCGGGCAGATGCCAGCAGGTCAAGTGCTCCGGAGGCGTCGCCACCGGCGAACTTGGCGCGGGCGATGGCAATGTTCAGTTCGGCGACTGCTACCGGGTCGCCCATTTGCAACGCCCGATCCCTGGCCGCCGTGTACCGCTGTTCGGCTCGCGCCACCCATCCCCGATCGAGGTCGGTCCACGCCCGGTTGATCGCCGCGTAGTACCGCTGCATGTCGTTGCCATGGGTGTTGATCAGTTCTGTACCGAGGTCGAAGACTCTCTCTGTCTCTGCGTCGAACCCGAGGCGGGCGAGCAGGCGTCCTTGAAAGGTGAGAAGTGATCCGAGCTTGGCGGTGAGTCCCTCCTGGGCAGCGACAAGGAGAGCCATGCCGATCGTGCGTTCCGCGTCGGCGGGATGTTGTCGGTCGTCGTGCAGGGCGGCGGCAAACCCGAGAGCATCGGTGAGCTCCTCGCCGCTGAGATGCGGAGTGGCGGCGTCGAGATCGGCGACGGCCTGCTCTTGCTCCCCCCGGTTACGTAAGGCGCGGGCTCGCTCTACCCGGAGAGGGGCGAGTTCGCGGGCGGGAATGCGAGCCTCGGTGCCCGAATCGAGCGCATGGGTGAGGAGGGTGAGTCTGTCCTCTGTCCCGGCTTCGTCAGCGAGGGCGGTCACGAAGTCGCCGTATGCGCCGCGGGCGTCTCCAGCAGCAAAGCGAGCCAGGCCAACCTGGGCCGATGGGGCATCACGACGCAGGAGGGCCTCGGCGAGCTTCCCAGCGATATGGCTGAGCCTGGTGACAGACAGAGAAGACTGACTCGCGCTCACTCCTTGCCGGGTGGCCTCTACACGGTGCTCGGCCTCGAGTGCCTCGACTTGTTCGACGATCGTCGCTTCGGATTGTCCGAGGACCTCGGCCAGTACGTCGATCGTCACAGGGCTGACGATCGAAGCTGCGGCTTCAATTTCGTCCTTTACCAGTTCGCTATCGGTCAACGTCCCACCCTGTTTCGAATGCCGTGCCACGCTACAACCAGCGAATGCTCGTATGCGTCCCACGAATCGACTCGGTCCGGAATTATTTCCCCCACATTCCGGGAACCACACCCCTACGGTCTGCGTCCCATTGCTTCGAGAAGGAGGTGAGCCCATGCTGAAGAATCTGCACACACCCGGCGGGGTTGCCTCCGCGCTCTGCCGGACAGACCTCTAGCCGCAACGGCCCCCGGCCTTCCGCCGACCGGCCGTTGGCCCGGTCAACACCACCGAATTTCGGCGTCTCGCGACGCCCGTCAAGGAGCAAGAAAATGTTCGTATCTCAGCACGTAGTTCGTTCGGTCCAGCGGCACCGTTATCAGCCGCCACCACGACACCACAAGCGAAACTGGTAACTGTGTAGGAAAACTGCATGGTCGGTTCAGAACAATTCGCTGGACCTAAACGATCTGGTTCCCCAGACTGGAAGATCCAGCCAGAGAAAGGAGGCGTGTCATGTACACGCTCCAGGTGACTGCGATGCTTCTCTTTAGAGACCACC
>JBGTKD010000123.1:0-3153 GCA_041744795.1 Acidimicrobiia bacterium | reverse complement strand
GGCCTATTCGGGCCTGAAGCGCTCCAGGTCGGCGCGGAGCCGATCCTGTACGACAGTTGACGTGAGGTCGGCGCGTGAGCGCTCGACGAGTGACCGGCTCACATCGGTCGTGCGGCGTAAACCCGACGTCATCCCGTCCGGATAATCCATCGTCGCCAGAAGATCGACAATCGAATCCATCGCCGAGAGAAGGCGTTCGGCTTCCTCGATCTCGCCTGATCGCAGCCGGTCCAGCATGCGGCGTCGGCACTCACCAACCGCTTCGCCCAGACCATGCAGGTACGGAACGGGATCGATGCCGACGTCGGCCACGGTGGGCAGCGTTTCCCCACTGAATATGGCAGCGGTGATCCGAGCTTCGGCGTACTCCTTGGCGGCGTCATTCACGAAGCCGGCGTGGAGGATGTCCTGATGTTCGGCGAGTCCAGCGGTGATGTCCGCCAGAATCGAACCCGCCTCAGCGATGAGGATCGCCGCATTATCTGACTCGGAGCGGTGGAGGCTGCGGATGGCGTTGGCGCTAGCCCTGATCACCTTGCGGCTGCCGGTGATCCCCCGCTCTCTGGCCTGAAACCGATCGTCCAAGACCGGACGGATCTCGGAAGCGACCCGGTCCAGATCATCAGAGGACACAACAGACACTGGTCAGGAGACTGTCACTGCCCAGCGACGATGCGGACCTGAGGGGCGTCGGCGTCGGTGGGGCGAGTCGCTCCGTGTGTTTGAGCAGCACGAGCTTCCTGCTGATGTCGGACCTGCATCAGCATTCCGATATACCAGGCGATGACGGCATCGACCGTGAGATGCACCAAGAGCCAGCCGATCGACTTAGTCGCATATGCCGCGACCAGTGTCAATACCGCAAGGCCGACCAGAGCAGCCATCGACCTACGCCGCCGAGTCCGCACGACGTCCCGGGCCGTGACGCGAGTGGGCGTCATGGCGCGTCGCTGGACATCGGCCATCAGATGGGTCCAGCGATCGAAGTCCTCGGTCGAATTGAGCGGTGCTTCTTTGCGACCGCCTGTGATGGCGGGAAAGAGATAGATGCCCCAGATGGTGGCGAGTACTAGCGCGGCGATTAGGAATGGTGCTTGAAACATGATGTTTGGTGCTGCTCGCGGTCCGCGAGCAGTAATAGAACACTAGTGCCAGTCGTGCACGAACGTCATCTCTTCCAGCCTCCGGAACGGCCGCCATCCTTGGCAAGGAGACGGATCGGACCGATCTCTACCGCGCGTTCGGTTCCTTTGACCATGTCGTAGAGCGCCAGCGCAGCTACAGACACTGCCGTCATCGCCTCCATCTCAACTCCGGTCCGGCCAGAGGTGCGCACCGTTGCCTCGATCCTGGCTCCCACTTCGGATCGCTCGACCAGGACTTCGATTCCGTCAATCGCAATCGGATGGCACAGGGGGATGAGCGAGGATGTCTGCTTTGCCCCCATGATCCCCGCCAGACGCACCGACGCCAGCGCGTCTCCTTTGGGCAGCGAGCCACCGAAGAGCGCATCGCTGGTGCGCTCAGACATCGTCACGAGGCATTCGGCCACAGCCGACCTGTCCGTGATGTCTTTGTCTCCGACGTCGACCATGTGGACCTCGCCCGATCCAGTGAGGTGGGGAAAGTCGGTCACTGAAGAACCTCCTCATAGGTGCGCGTTGCCGGACGGCGAATCTCCAACAGGGCAACCGTGTCACCAAACGCCATCGAACCGACACCGGCCTCGACGACGGCCCAAGCGTCAGCCCTCGCCGTGGCAGAGAGTACGTTCGACTCCTGGCCACCCGCGAGACGCACGCGGTCCCCGTCGCGCACAACCCGCAGGAACACCGTCTTGGCCGGATCCGTCTGGACGGGTTCGGCCCAGATTCCTGCGGTGACCGCACGGAAGATCCTCGAAGCGCCGCGCATCTTCAAGAGGGCAGGACGCAGGAAGTTCTCGAAGGCAACCATCACCGAGACGGGGTTTCCTGGCAGGCCGAACAAGGGAGTTCCCGCGATCGAGCCGAACGCGAACGGCTTGGCTGGCTGCATGGCCACCTTCCACAGCTCGACCGTCCCCAACTCGGTGAGAATCTGTTTGACGAGGTCGTAGTCTCCCATCGACACTCCTCCGGAGGTGACGACGACATCGCACTCCCGGGCAGCGTCTCCCAGGGCCGTTCGCAGGAGGTGCGGATCGTCGCCGATGATCCCGTAGTCGCGTACCTCAACACCGACTTCGGCGAGCAGAGCCTTGAGCAGCGGACGGTTGGCGTCCCTAATGGCCCCCGGTTCTAGGTCGTCTGTGTCGGGCGACATAACCTCATCGCCGGTCGACATGATCCCGACTCGGGGGTTCTGGTAGACGAGAGGGCGTGTCACCCCGATCGCTGCAAGCACTGCGAGGTGCGGGGGCGTCATCTCGGTTCCGACGCTGAAGACGACAGAACCGGATTTCACATCGCCGCCCGCCTTTCGCACCGCATTGCCTTCACTGACGGCAGCCAGAATTGTGACGATGCCGTTGCCTGACTCGGTGTCCTCCACTCGAACGACGGTGTCAGCCCCGGACGGGAGCGGAGCCCCCGTCATGATTCGAATCGCGGTTCCGGGCTCGACAGCAGTGTGAGCTACATGACCGGCTGCAAGGTCTTCGGTGACACGCAGATCGACGGGTGCGGTCAGGACGTCGGCTCCCAGCACAGCAAAGCCGTCCATGGCGGAGTTGTCGAACGGGGGAACATCATGGGGAGCGATGACGTCGGCGGCGAGCACCATCCCTAGCGCCGTTTCGAGGTCTACCTCCACCTGCTCGAGAAGTGAGACCCCCGCAAGAACATCACGCTGGGCGTCCAGCAGCGCTCTCATGTGATCAGGTCACGGAGGCGCTGTTCGAACTCGTCGCCGAACTGGGCAAGCCCGAGAACCATCGACGCGTTGAGTAGCCCTATCGGGTTTCCGATGTCGAGAAGGTCGATATCGTCGATGTAGCCGCGCAGTTGGCCCCGCTTGCCCAGTACGTCGATTGCGTCGGTCAACTGGACCTCCCCACCGTGTCCAGGCTTGAGATCTTCGAGTATGGAAAAGATCTCCGATGTGAACAGGTAGCGGCCGATCAGTGCCAGATCTGACGGGGCATCGGCGAGCGATGGCTTCTCGACGGAACCC
>JBGTKD010000122.1:0-13550 GCA_041744795.1 Acidimicrobiia bacterium | reverse complement strand
TCGAACCGCTCGGGGCCGTCCCAAGCTGCGAAACCGATGATCGGCAGCGGATCCGAGATTGACACGTCTCGCGTTTCAGCGTCGGTTTCGTCCGTTGACCAGCCGACCGGACCACTGCCGTGCGAGTCGAGGACCAGGACGTGATTATTCAGCTTCTCAGTTTGGGCCAACGAACCAACCCGCCCCGATCGCGGCCGATACCCTGGCTCAACGACGAACTGAGGAGGAGCCGGCAATGCACATTCAGATCGTGACCTATCGCGTGGAAGGCATCGGGGACGCCGACTTCATCGAGGCGAACAGGGATTTCGCTGAGGTGATGGCAGCCGTCCCCGGGTTGCTCGCCAAGGTGTGGCTGAAGGGGCCAGGCGAGGGGGTCTACGGCGGTCTGTATGCGTGGCAGGACCGCGAGGCTTACGAGGCGTTCCTCGCGAGTGAGCTGTGGGGCGAGGTTCTCAACGACGCATCGATGCTCGACGTGGTTTCCGTCGACTACGGCGTCATGGAGGAACTCACCCGGATCACGCAACCCGGATTGAAGCTGCTGTAAGCGGCTGATACGGCCGGTGCCTCGCCGACGGCTTGAAAGACGATCGCGGGGGACGTCGCAGAAACTGGAGCGGTTGAGAACAGATGCTTGGCGCGGATGGTCTGTACGCCCACGGCGATCAGACCGACGATGCTGATCGGCCAGAAGGCGTCGAGCACCACCAGAATTCCGGTGTGCGGGCGGGCTCGAACAGGAACGGGATCGTCCAGGCGATGGCGCTGGCGAGGGCGACGGCCTCGATCTCAGCGTTGAGGACGAATCGTCCCCGCCGGTGGTGCCCGTGGCTGCGGTAGCCCGCATGGTGGCCAGCAGGGCTAGTAGGCCGAGCTGAGAGACGCCGCTCGCCCAGATTTCGATCTGGTTGTTCACGCCCTCCTGTGAGACGTCGGTCAGCCTGAAGGGATGTTCCAGTCGTCGGCGATGATGGGGAAGAGGTGGTCGGCGAGGCGAATAGCGCCTGCGGTGGTGAAGTGGACGCCGTCGTTCAGACGCATGTCCACCAGGTCGCCCTCGGAGTTGGTGAGATACTCGCTGTACTCACCGTCGGCGCCGGTGAAGAGCGGGCGGCTCGGAACGAACGTCACGTTGGGGTGCCCGACAGCTGTCTCCTCATAGATCCTGTTCATCAGATCAACGCGCGGCTGGAAGGTGGCTGAACGCACTACCGGCATGCCCATCCAATACACCCAACGCCCGTCCTCCTCCATTGCCGACATCACCCCGTCAACCCTAGCCCGGTACTCCGCTTCCCACTCTGGGGTGTCGAACGCAATCCAGGTTCCGTCCGGCATGTAGATCGCCTGGGCGTCGTTGCCTCCGAAGAACAGCACGAACACGTCGGGATTCAGCTCGGATCTGACTTGCTCGAGGCGAGCGGGCCAGTCGATGAAATCGGGCCGGCTGAGCCCTGACTCGAACTCATAGACAAACTCCGACGTCACCATCCCCGAGCGGTTTGCGCGGTTCGCCAGCATTGGACCGAACTGACCGACCATCGAGTCCCCGCCGATGTAGATCACGAGAGGCTCTGCGGCTGTCACCTCCCGCCGTGTGGGCTGGGTCGTGGTGGTGGTCGCGGGAGACGTCGTCGATGTCGTCTGCGGCGACGCCACGACAACGGGCTCCGGCTCGCCCGTCATGGTTTCCCTGCCCAGCATGGCGTCGAGGGCTGCTCGGGGGCGGTCGAGCCACAAGGCGTGGCTCAACTCATAAACCGGCTCGATCAACGTGACCGAGACAGTGCGCACCCAGCCCTGTTCCTGTCGATTGGCGGTCTGGCGGATGTCGGCCGCGTTGAGTAGGAGTCCGATCGTCAGCGCTGCAACGATGATCGCCAGCACGTAGCCGGCGGGCATCGTGCGACGCGGCGTGTCTGCGGCGTCCGGTGGACGGGAGTCGGTCGTCATCGAAGTCATGATCTCAGAATTGGAAGTAGATGAATGGGGCCACGCCTTCGGGGCCGAATGCGTCGAGAGCGAGGAGGAAGAGGCCCAGTCCCAGCGCGGTTGGCACTGGCCCAAGCCGCGAGGCCCAGGTCTGGAGCTTCAGTCTTAGGTTGCTCGGCACGTACTGCACAGCGATTCCGCCGGCGACCAGACCCAGCACGACGGGGGTGACAGCCGGCGCTGCTCCCGGCTCGAACAGCCTGCCGAGCAAGTCCCCAGCTTCGGCCATAGAACTCGATCGAAACAACACCCAGCCGAGGCAGACGAGGTGGAAAGTGGTGAATCTGGCGGCCGCTCTGCCCAGCGGAGTCGAAAGCGCCGACGCAGGCCGTCCACGGGTCTCGTCGCGCCATCGCTCCCACGCCAACAGCCCACCGTGGAACGCCCCCCAGGTCACGAACGTCCACGCCGCTCCGTGCCACAGGCCACCGAGCAGCATCGTCAAGAACAGGTTCCTGTAGGTGAGAAACCGACCGTATCGGCTCCCACCCAAGGGGATGTAGAGGTAGTCGCGCAGCCACCGGCTGAGCGTGATGTGCCAACGGCGCCAAAAGTCGCGGATCGACACCGCCGCATACGGGGATGCGAAGTTGTCGGGGAATCGAAAGCCCATAAGCAGCGCAACTCCAATAGCGATGTCGGTGTACCCGGAGAAGTCGGCATAGATCTGCACTGCGTACCCGTAAATAGCGAAGAGGACCTCTATCGCTGAGAACTGTGACGGACTGGCGAAGACCGGGTCGACGATGGCGCTGGCGAGCGTGTTGGCGACGACGACCTTCTTGAACAGACCACCGGCGATCAGCCCGAAAGCCTTCGTCGCATCGACATTGCGGGGATCTTTGCGGCCCCCAAGCTGTGGCAGGAACTCGGAGCTGCGGACGATCGGCCCCGCCACCAGCTGAGGGAAGAACGCCAGATAGACAGCGAAGTCGAGGAAGGGGACGCGACCTTGCTGACCCCGGTAGACATCGAGGACGTAAGACAGCGCCTGAAACGTGAAAAACGAGATCCCGACCGGCAGAGTGATTTGGAGCAGGGGGAGCGGGAGGTCGATGCCGATCCGACCGAAGAGGTTGATGAGCGAGCTGGCGAAGAACCCGTAGTACTTGAACCATCCGAGAATGACGAGGTTGGCTATTACCGCAGCTGTGATCGCCCGTTTGCGTCGATCGGGGGCATCTGACCTGGTCATCGCGGTCGCCGCAGCCTGGTTGACGAGCGTCGACAAGATGATCAGCCCTACAAAGCGCCAGTCCCACGCTCCGTAGAACAGATAGCTGGCCACGAGCATGAACTTCTTCCATGCCTGGCGGTGTGGCAGTAACAGCCAGTTCGCCGTCAGCACCACGACGAAGAAGAGGGCAAATTGGATGGTCGGAAACAGCAACGGGAACCCAGCGTGCGACGGCTCCGGATCGTACCGAACCAGGGGCCGGACTGACTCCCACATCCCAGATCGGTTACGCTCTGGCCCACTCCTACCGAGCTTTCGATGTCATCGAAGACCCCCACGTCCGAGGCGCCGAAACGCGCTCCACGACCCCGTGCACCCCGCCAGAGCCGTCGGGTGACGCGCAGGGGTTGGGCGGTGTTCACGGTGCTGGCGCTTTTGGCTGTGGCAGGAACCTATCTCGGGCTGACCGGCGGCGGAGAGCTCAATGTTTCCGGAATCGTCGACGGTGCGGTGCTGGGTGCCGACGAGACGGAGCCGACTCTCAAGATCTCCACCGGTCGATCGCTCGACGGCCTGACTGTCACCCTCGATGGCCGACCGCTCACTGTCGCTCCAGGCGATGCGGGGGAAGCATCGGTGATTTTGATCGATCTCTCCGACGGACATCACACAGTCGACGTGGTCGTCTCGCGACCGTTCCCCCATAGTGCGCTCGAATCGTCGGTCGAGTTCTCGGTCGACACGACGCCTCCCACGATCCGGCTACTGGGGCCGGTGGAGCCGGTGCCGGTCGGCTCGGAGGTGTCGATCCAGGTCGAGGTCGACGACCTCGCGGCGACAGTGACCATCGACGGCGAGCAGATCGAGGCGGGGCCGACCGGCGTCTTCGAGCGCACCTATGCAAGACCGCCCGACGGACCGATCCTGGTGTCGGCCGTCGACTCGGTCGGAAACCTGAGCGAGCAGTCTGTCGTTGTAGTGCTGGCACTTCCCGGAATGCCCGGAGGTCCGCCGATGATCGGAGTTCATGCCACCGGATGGACATGGGCAACTCCCCAGTTGAGAGACCCGATCCTCGAGATGATCGACGCCGGGCTGATCAACACCGTCCAGCTGGACCTCAAGGACGAGGCAGGCGACATCTGGTACGACACCGATGTTCAGCTCGCTCACGAAATCGGGGCAGTCACCGTGCTCTGGGACCTCAAACAGGTCGTCGACGAACTGCACGAGCTAGGGGTCCGTGTGGTTGCGCGGATTGTCAACTTTCGAGACCCCCGCATGGCCAATTACGCAATCGAGACCGGCAACATGGACTGGGTGATTCAGAACCCCAACGGCACGGCCTACGGCCAATACGGCGGATTCACCAACCCGTTCAACCCGACGGTGCGCGAGTACAACATCGCCCTCGCCGAGGAGGCGGCACGGCTGGGGGTAGACGACGTGCTGTACGACTACGTGCGCCGGCCGGACACGCTCTCAGATCTCGTCTATCCCGGACAGGACGGCACCCCCGAGGACGCCATCGTCGACTTCCTCGCCGAGTCCCGTCCCAGGGTCCGGGATGCGGGCGCCAGGCTGGGCGCATCGGTGTTCGGTATCGCGGCCACCCGCCCCGAGGAGGTGGCCCAGGACATCCCCCGCATGGCTGAACACCTCGACTATGTGGCGCCGATGACGTATCCGTCTCATTGGGGCCCGGGGGAGTACGGCGTGAGCGATCCCAACTCCCAACCCTATGACATCACGTTTAGATCACTCGCGGACTTTGTCGCCCTCACCGAGGGAACCGGCGCCCACGTCGTCGCATGGCTTCAGGACTTCACCCTCGGGGTCAAGTACGGACCAGCCGAGGTACGCGCCCAGATCGAAGCGGCCCGCGACGCAGGCGTGCACCACTTCCTGCTCTGGAACGCTGCCACCGTTTACACCCGCGCCGCGCTCGATCCCATCGGCGACTGACTCCCTAGGGGCGTTAGCGGGGCCGCGAAGGTGGTCGATTGTGTAACCCGTTGCCGGGGATGCCCTGCGAAGGCCTCTCACTCAGCCGAAGAGGTGAGGCCGGCCCGTTCACGCCAGCGCTTGAAACGGTCCGATGTCCGGTATGCCCAGTGCTCGGGCACATAGCGGCGCACGAGCAGCACCGAGCACTCCACGCGGTCGGCCACGATGTCTGGAATGGTCCCGAACAGGACACTGCGCAGGCCGGATTCGCCCGACGCACCGATGACCAACAGGTCGTGATCACCATTTGAGGACGCTGCGGCGATCGTCGACACGACGTCCTCGGACGATTCGACCAACACCTGGACCGGCACGTCGACGTGGCTTAACAGTGACTCGATCTCGGCTCGGATCGAGTCCGCCTCATGGTCGTGGTCGATATCGCTGCGTACGGCGCGCAACAGATCCACCCGAGCACCTGTGGCGCCGGCGATGCGCAGGGCAACTTCGAGGCCCAGTCGGGCGTGGCGCCCGCCACCCCAGGGGATGAGGATGCGCTCAACGCGGTCCAAACCTCGATCTCTCAACACCGCGAAATCCGCCGGCAGGCCAGCGATCACGTTTCGGACGGGCGAGTCCGCGATCCGCCGGAGAGAAAACCCGCCGTGCCAGCCGAGCACAAGCAGATCTGCGCCAAGAGCGACGGTCTGTTCGACCAAACCTGTAGCCACGTCGCGTGCCGGTTCGACCACCACTTCGGTCGTTGTGGCTGCGACCGGTCGCCGACCGACTGCAGGGAGGTCGGATATCTGTTCGAGGGCGCCGGTGAGCGCCTTGCGAGCTTCGACGACAGCGTCTGAACTAGGGCCGATAGCGCCTAGCGGAGTCTGGCGCGGCACTTGGACGAGTCGAAGAGCCCAAATCTCGCCGGGGTTCTCGGAGCCGGTGGCAATGAAGCGTGCCACGCGTAAGAGGGACCGCTCCGTTGCCGGATTAGCGATAGCAACGACGACCCGACGCGGATCTTCGGCACCGACGATGTGCTCCATTGGTGCCGCCTGGCGGACTGCTGCCTCCACTTCCACCCGTGTCGGCGGCGAGAACAACGCCCGTAAACCCAACTGGTTCCACCGAGTTCGCAGTTGCGGCACGGCGGATTCGAATTCAACACTGTCGCGTCTGAGGACGTACCAAATGAGGCTGAGCACGATCAATCCCCCCACGGCCAGTTGAGCGGTGGTGCCCGAGAATCCGATGATCGCCAGGCACCCGAGCGCGCCGATCATCTGCGGAAGCGGTGACAATGGAACGCGAAAGCTCGGCCGATACCACGGTGGGTCGGCGGCACGCAAAGCAACTGCGCCGACGTTTATCGCCGCGTAGGAATACAACTGCAATGACGATGCGATCTTGGCGAGCTCTTCGATGTTCGGCAGCGCGACGATGAGGACGGCGGCGATCAGCGACGTCAGTGCGATCGCCTTCACCGGGGTTACGAAACGGCTACTGATCTCGGCAAGTCGCACGGGAAAGAGCCCATCACGGGACATCGCCAGGTTGATTCGAGACGCTGCGAGGATTGAAGCGTTGGCCGACGACAGGGTTGCGAATAGCCCGGCGACGATTATGCCGGTGGCTCCGGCGCCACCGAATGCAAGTCGAGCTGTGCGGGTCAGCGGATCAGGGATTTCGCGAATTGTCTCCTGGGTGAAGACGCCTGCGACGACCAGGACGATCAAGATGTAGAGCACGGTCACCAGCACAACCGACCCGATCAGAGCACGAGGCAGGTTCTTTTCCGGTTCTTGGATCTCCTCGGAGACGGCGGCGATCTTGACGAAGCCCAGAAACGATACGAATACGAGCGCCGTGGTCGAGAGCACCGCGCCGCCTCCCTCGGGCAGGAACGGGCTGAGATTGGCCGTTTCGACCTGCAGCGCGCCCCCAACGACGAACACGCCCAGAATCGCCATGAGGGCGAGAACGATTACGACCTGAGCAGAACCAGAGACCTTGGCACCCACTGCGTTGAGAACCAGCAGCAGCACTGCACCGCCGAGAGCGCCCGCCACCTCGGGTATCGGGCTCACCTGGGCGAGAAACTCGCCGGTACCGACCAGGTAGAAAGCGATCGCCACTGTCAGTGACAGCCAGATGCCAACTCCCGAGATCGCGCCCAGGCCCGCACCGAGTGCCCGTGACACGAAGTAGTAATCGCCTCCCGAAGTCGGCATCCCGGTCGCAAGTTCGGCAGCCGCAGCCGCAGTCAAGACGCAAACCACGCCAGCGAATAAGTACGACAGCATCGCTCCGGGTCCTGCTGCCTCGATCGCAGTTCCAGCCAGCAGGAAGATCCCGGCACCGATCATCGTTCCGGCCCCGATGGTCAGCGCACTCCAGAACCCGAGGTCGCGTTGCAGCTCACTCGGTTTAAGCATTGCCCCTACCCGTCTCGGCGAGCCAGCACGCTAGCTGCGCGCTGGTCGGTCATGTGGTGTCTGGCGAGCAGACGATCGCACGAAAACCTAGTGCACAGGGACACCCGCTTCTGTAGGCCGCCTTCACCCTTGGCGGTCCTGTGACTTCAAGGAATTGCATCAAGGAGTCGTAGCTCGATTGGACGGTGCTCGGCGACTATCGCCTCGACTCTCGAGACCAACTCGTCACGGAGTTCGAAGGCGTAGCTGCCCGGACATGTCGTCGCGGCGAGATCGCTATGGCCAGACAAGGTCTGCGGCGCGATCCCATAGGTCTGCGATGCCCACGCCAGGATTCGAACGAGGGAGTCGATCGACTCGGGGGAAGGTGCTTCGACGTCGAAGTTCCCGTCGAGACACGGCAAGAAGTGTCCTGTCGGGTCGTATTCGGTGAACGTGTCGCCCGGTGCGGCAACTGGTCGGCCCTCGTAGATGCGTCCTGCCTGATCGATCAGGTAGTGATAGGCGACATCCGGCCAGCCCTGATCTTGGTGGTACCGCTGGTATCCACGGATCCGGTCAGGTGCCCCCGCTGGGTCCGACCCGCTGGAGGCCGTGTGGTGATAAGTGAGCCGCCCTATCTCATGTGATCGGAACTCACCGGTCGGTCGAGCGTTCCAACCCGACTTCGAGATGACCTCGACCACTATCGGCTCCGGCGCCGTGGATGTTGTCGTAGTGGTTGTGGGCGCGGTGGACGAGGATGTCGTGGAGGCAACTGCGGGTGTGGTCGTAATCGAGGGTGTGGCCGCCGGGGCAGTTGAACCAAGAGTCGCCAAGTTGCTGGGACTGCTTGACCGCCGAAAGATCAACCCGGCTCCGATCGAGGAAGCCGCTGCCGCCCCGAAGACAGCCAGCGTTCGAATCAACGCCCGACGTTGAGGATCGGATGGCCCACTTGTCGTCATGTCCCACCTGGATGTGGCTTCACATTGCACCCGTGACCATAAGGGCCGCCGGTCAGTCGTCGATTGCCTCGATGCCGAGCAGCTTGAGGTGTTCGAGGTGTCCTTCATGGCCTGCAGGTCCTCGGGGGCGTGGCCCTCCCAGTTCTTGAGCTCGCCCGTGACTCGCAATGGGTCGCGAGAGCGATAGGACTTCGTTGGGTTTCCGGGGAACCGCTTGTCCGTCAGGTTCGGGTCGTCCTCGATGGGACCGGTTGGTTCCACGAGGTAGATCCGGCCGACTCCTTGACCGTCCGCCAGTTCCGCTCCCCAAACGGCGGCGTCCAACGTGGCAGTCAGGTAGACGTGGTTGGCCTTCCTGCGGCTGCCGTAGTTGGAGGTGTAACCAGCCTCGATCAAGTCTCCCGGCTTCAAATCTGCGCGGGTGCCGTGGTAGTAGCGCTCCTGGCTCAGCTCATCCACGCGGCGATTTTGCCACAACACAATGGACCGAGGAGCGCGTGGAACCTCCGTGCGATGGACTGGCCCCCGCCTGGTAGAGCCTCGGGCTACCGATGGCAGGAGAAGAGCTCTCCCGCGATCAGCGGATCAAGGTCGTGCCTGGAACTCCGGGAGGCTGTACTGCTCGTCCGTACTGGGGCCGGATGACCAGCGTGCCGTTGCCGCCCAGCCACAGCTTGTCGGCGATCCATTGCGCGTTCACCTGAGCCAACCCGCCGTTGCCGGTGTACTGACCTATGGCTAGTGGCGTGAAGAAAACACCCTCCATCGTCAGTGAGGCATTCCCGGCCCAATCCTGAATCAGCGCCGAGTCCGACCAGAGCGCCAGGTCGTCGAACGGGCCGCTGTCAGGAGCGATCCATCTGAGATGTCCACTGCCGTTGCCGGCCAGCGCGACCCGGGTGGCCTTAGCCATGTACACCGTCGAGTAGTTGAACACGAGGTTGGACCCGCCTCCCTTGGTCAACGTACCCTTCGATCCGGAGCTCAATGGCCCCTGACCGCGGAAGAAGACCGTGCCAGGGGTGGCCAAGCTGTTGTTAACGACTAGTCCTCCTCCGTTCGACGTGATCGAGACGTGGCCCTTGAACACGACGTTGGTCGGAGTGGAGCCGCCAGTGCCGAAGGTGACGGTTCCGGTCACGCTGAAAGTGTCACAGTCGACGTACCAGTTGCCGCTGGCGAAGTTCATCGAACCCACGCTGCAAGATTGCGGCGATCCGTAGCGGGTATACCCGATAGGGGTGTTCATCTGTCCGATCGAGGCGATCCAGTTTTGGATGTGGGGCATCCCCGTGCCCGAGCATGCCGGGATGTTCTGTTCGTTGGCGACCGTAAGGGGATCAGTTGCCCAGGCGACCGACGCAGGGATGCTGGTGTAGCCCAGCTTGCAGTTGTACCTGTGATCCACCGGGGCTCGGGTGAGCGCGACGGGCAGGTTGTTGGGCACTGGGTTAGGGCGGTTGCTGCCGCCTCCTCCCGGCGTGCAAGCGGGAGCATTCACTCCTCCGCCAGCGCAACCGGGGGTCCCGGCTGCCGGCGTCTGGATGAACCCGCAGCCCTCGCCGACCGACAGCGCTCCCTCGGCATGCGTGCCAGTCTGGGTCGGACATCCCGCCGGGCCATCCGCTCGAAAGACAGCGTTGTTGCCCTCGATAGAGACCACGCCACCCGTGCTCTGGTTGCACACAGGGTTGGTGCCGATGGAGTCGGCCGCGGCTACTCCTGCTTCGAATGCGCCAGTAGTGGGATTGAGTACCGCATCTACGATAACTACTGCCTGGCCTCTCACCAGGAAGCCTTGGCAGCCGAATCTGTCGAGCACCAACAGGTTCACAGGTGACCCGCTCCCGCCGCCGATCGCCGCTCTGGCAACGGTGTGGACGGTGGTCGGCATATCGTTCGCTCCAAGAATGCGGGCGAAGGTAGCGTCGGCGACGGAGGTGATCCGCACCCCCACCCGCTCACAACCGCTCCCATCCTGTGCATCCACCGCCCGCGTCGTAGAGCCGAGAGCACCCGGGATCATCAGATCGTGTCCATCGGGTACTGGATGGACGTACGTGACTGTGAACCGCCCCGCCACCTGGGTGTACTCGCGAGCCACCGTGGCGCTACAGGAAGTGGCAAACGTCGAGCAGCCGGCCGTGTCGAGGCCTGAGATCGCCGGTGTGTTGACTGTTACGTATCCCAGAGCCGTCTCGCATCCCGCTATCCCTGTCCCGGATGCCACTGCCATGGCGCCGGCTGCCGCCGCGGTATCGGTGACTCGTTGATCGGACGCTCGGTCGAGGCGGACGGCGGATAGGTCGATGGCAAAAGCTGCGCCGCCGAGGATCAGAAACATGGAAGCCGCCACCATGATCAGCGTGTAGCCGCCTTCGGATCTTGATTTCATGAGTTGCCCCTCTCAAAACGTGCGGCAGAGGGAGTTGACAGGTTCACATCGACCGCGAACAAGACTGCCTGGATGGTGGTGGTTCGCTCGGTAACGACCTGTACCCGGCGTTCATTGTCCGGTCGCCCGTCGTCGAAACACGTCGCCGTGGGACCCGACGCGAGCGGTCCGGTCACCCCGGCACTCTGCACTCGGCGTGACGTCCGATCGTTCGCTGCAGCACCGTTCGGGTAGACGTAGGCGACGCAGATGTACTGGCCGGGAGCAGTGTCCGCTAGGTCGATACCGCCTGCTGCCTCCGCCACATCCATTATGCCGATGAGCCAGCCATCAAGATTTCCGTTGACGGGAAGAGTCGCGCCGAAGCGGCTCGCTTCTCTGGCAGCTGTTTGAAGAGATGTGTGCTCGCTGTATGCGAGGGCGGAGGTCACTGTGCCCAGCAGCAGCATGATCAGCATCGGCGTGACGAATGCGGCCTCCACCAGGGCGGCGCCCCGCTCGCGGTCGCTCCGCCGTTGTTTGCCGACGGGCGCTTCTCTGGTTGCGTCGCTTGATTCCCGGTGGCCGCGATGAGCCAGGCGATCGATTGAGTCTTGTAGTAAGCGCATACGAGGACATCGGCTGCGCGCCGACCGGCTGTATCGTCGGACGCGGGTAAGGGGCTACCCGATCGCCGTGAAATACCTACCTGGAACCCGGTAGGTCAGGACCGGTGGGAGGGTGGCCGGCGTGATTCTCGTCCTTCTCGCTCTTCCGAACGAGTTCCAACCAGCATCAGATCCATCCGATTCGTCAGTCCGGCCTTGCGGAGGATGTTCCGAACGTGAGTGGCCGCGGTGGACGAAGCTATGAAGAGGGTCTCCGCGATCTGCTCATCCGACGTCCGTCCCGCCACGACCGTTTCCAGCACCTGGAGCTCACGCGCTGTTAGCCCCCAGTCCGACACCCTCACATTTAGGTGAGCGTCCTCGGTGAGAACACTCACCATCCGATCGGCCTTCTCGAGGTGTTGCAGTCCTGAGCGGAGGCGCGTGATGGCGTAGACGCCTGTGACCGTACCGACGAGCGACAACACCACCTGATATCCGGTTAGGAAGAATTCTTCCCAGTCAACGGGCACCAGGTCGGCCCTTGCTGCATGGATCCCGAGGCGCTGAATCGAAGCGACAAGCAAGGTACCGGCGACCAGCACGAGGGCGGTGCCGATGGACCCGACGGCAGCCGATTGCCACCGCTGCCGCACTCGCCAGGCGTAGCCGAACAGCAACGCGAAGAGCACGCCGTTAATGAACACCCATGTGACGAGGATCCATCCCAACACCGGAGCGGTCATGATGACATTGTGACACGGGGATGGAACGTCCGAGAGTCGTCAGTGATTCTGGGCCGAGGTAGCAAGACCGGGCTTCACTGGTTCTTACGAGTTCCGTTCAAGACGACGGACAATGTTCCGTCTGGCTCAAGGGCCATTTCCGCGGCGTCTGCCGCTTCGACGCCTGCCTGACGTGCCGCGGCGTCGATGTCTCGTCGCGTGATTCGCATTCGGCGCATTGCTTCCGGCAGAGGACGACCCTCGAACACGTTCAGCGTCGGTTCGGCTTTCACCGTTCTTTCGACGAGGTCGCTACGGACCGACAGCCAGGTGACGATGTACTGGCCCACCACGAGGACGCCCATCGCTGCAATCCCCTCGATGGGCCGAAACCCGTAGGAGCACGATCAGCGCGACGTAAGCAACGGGTGGTTCTTCGGGAGAATGGCTACGCGGGCGGCGAGACGTCCGAATCATGGCCGTCGGTGCTCTGCCGGTCGGAATCCTTTACCCCGTTTCGTGACACTCAAACGACCGATCTCCAGGCAAAGTGACGAGATATGAGTCACCAGAGAGTTCTGGTGCGGTCAATACTGGGAAGTAGGTGTGCCTCGTGGGCGCGGGGCCGTGAGCGCCGTCAGCCCTTGGTTAGGCCCACGAGCATCCTCGATCATGTGTGTCGATGATGGGGTTCGACGTCACGAACCGCGGCGTTTACGACTCCGTCGCCACTGCCCTGAGCACATGGGGAAGGAAGCGGAACGGCAGAGGGGGCTGTGCCACGTCGAAGGCACCGGCCAGAACGATGTCGAGGTCGGGGCAGTGGAATGCCCAGGTTGCCGTCGAACCGGTGTGCCCGACGATCGGGGGGATCGCGAACAGCGGTGACATCCATCGCGACGGGGCGTAACGCATGACCCCCAGGCCGTATTCGACAGGGAAGAAGATCTTGTTGGTGTGCTTTCCCATGCGGCGGAACGTGGCGGGGTCATCAAACAGTTCACCTAGCGCGAGGGCCTGCATGAATCGGAGTTGGTCGGCGACTGTCGAAATGATCCCGCCGTCAGCCTTCTGGAACGTGAGGGCACCGGCTGGCTTCAGCACGACGTCCTTTGCCCACACCGTGGCGTCTGGCTCTGCTGATAGCCCACCGCGTGGCGGATGCGGGTAGGAGGAGGTTGCGTTCAGGCCCAAGGGAGAAAAGATCATCTGGTCGAAGAGTTCAGCCAGGGATTGATGGGTCGTTTTCTCCAGGACCGCTCCCAGAAGCTGGTAGTTCGTGTCGGAATACTTGGCTCTGCGCTTGCCCGGGCCGGCCGGTTGAGGAGGGAAGTGCGGT
>JBGTKD010000121.1:0-2566 GCA_041744795.1 Acidimicrobiia bacterium | reverse complement strand
CGAATACCTCAACCGTCGAGACCCCACACCAACCACCGCTAACAAACGCAACGCCATCCGAGCCGCCAAACGACACGTCGCCCGCCAAGTCTGGAAAACCCTCCGCGACCACGGCTTGACATAGGAGAGCCCAACGTCGCTCCGCTCCTGGGGGGACAGACTGACAGACCTCCAATCTCTCCCCCTCGGGAGCTCGCCATAGGCGAGCGAGTGCTGGGGGGAGCAGCCCGGCACGCAGTGACGGGCGAGGGGGGCGGTCCCGAAGGGAACGAAAAAATGGAACAGGCCGGCCGTTAGGCCGGACCGATTCAGAGGTGGTCGACGGGGTCGCTTCGCTCACCACGCGACCGATACCATCGGGTCGTGGAGTTATCGAGCGAGCGGCGAATCGAGGCGTATGCGTGGATGACCCTCACCCGGGCCTTCGACGACGCCATGGTGGCAATGTGGAAACAGGGCCGGGGTTTGGGCGGGGCATTCAGCCAGCGGGGGCACGAAGCCATTTCCGTCGCTGCAGGCATGGCCCTCGGTCCAGACGATGTGGTCGCTCCGATGCACCGCGACCTCGGCACCTACCTGGTGCGAGGCATGACACCGGACCGGATATTCGGAAACCTGCTCGGCAAGGTCACCGGACCGACCAGAGGACGCGACGCCAACCTTCACGGCATGGGTGACCTGACCCTCGGGATCATCGGCTTCGTCAGCCACATCCCGCAGGCCCTTCCGACCACCCTTGGAGTGGCGATGTCCTTCAAGCTGCGCGGCGAACGGCGAGTGGCCCTGACGACCGTCGGCGACGGAGGTTTCACTTCCGGCGGCACCCACGAGACCCTCAACATGGCCTCTCTCTATCGGGCGCCCTTTGTTCTCATCGTCGAGGACAACAAGTACGCCTACTCAACCCCTCTAGACCAGCAGATGCGATCAGCCCGTTTCGCCGAGAAGGCCGCCGCCTACGACATTCCGTCGGTGAAAGTCGACGGCAACGACTTCGACGCCATGTACGCAGCCGTGTTCACCGGCATCGACCGGGCACGGGAGGGAGGAGGACCGACGGTCATCGAGGCCGACACTATGCGCATGCTCGGCCACGCGATTCACGACGGAGCCGAGTACGTGCCTGCCGAGATGCTCGAGGCCTGGAAGGCTCGAGATCCGGTGGAAAATTTGAGGCGCCGGCTACTCGAAGAGGAAACCGCAACTGACGAGCAACTGGATGCCGTCGACCGGACTGCACAGCTCAAAATTCAGGAGGCAATCGCCACTGCGGTCGCAGCTCCCATGCCGGACCCTTCCACCCTGCACGAAGGCGTCTACGCATGAACGACAACTTCGGCTTCTCGGAGGCACCAGCCAGCGGCGGGCGGACCATCACCTACCTGGAGGCAATCTCGGAGGCCATCGCAGAGGAGATGGAGCGCGACGAGAACGTCCTGGTCCTGGGCGAAGACGTCGGAGGTGAATTCGGGGGCGCCTTCAAAGTCACACGGGGTCTCGCTGAGAGGTTCGGCGATGATCGCGTCCTGAACACGCCGATCGCCGAGTTGGGATTCACGGGTATGGCCAACGGAATGGCGCTGATGGGTCTGCGGCCGATAGTCGAGATGCAGTTCGCCGATTTCATCTCGACCGCCTTCGATTCAATCGTGCAGTTCGCCGCCTCGGCCCACTATCGGTGGGGAGGCAAGATCCCGTGGGTGATCCGCGCCCCGAGCGACGGGGGCATCCGGTCAGGTCCGTACCACTCCCAGAACCCTGAGGCCTGGTTCGTCCACACACCGGGGCTGAAGGTGATCGCGCCGTCGACGCCCGCCGACGCCAAGGGTCTCCTCACAGCCGCGATCCGTGACGACAACCCAGTGATATTTTTCGAGGCCAAACCCCTATATCGCTCGATCCGAGGCCATGTGCCGGAAGGCGAACACGTCGTTCCTATCGGAAAAGCAGCGACCGTACGCGAGGGTTCAGACGTGACGATCATCACGTACGGGTCGATGGTGCACGTTGCAGGCCAGGCGGCAGATTCGGTGCCGGATGTCGGAGTGCGAATCCTCGATCTGCGGACTCTCAAGCCACTAGACACCGAGGCGATCTTCGAGGCCGCCAGCGCCACGGGCAAAGTCCTCGTAATGCATGCCGCCAACCGCAACACAGGGGTTGGGGCGGAGGTGGCCGCCCTCATTGCCGAGGAGGCCTTTGAGTACCTGGACGGACCGATCGTGAGAATCGGCGGGCAGGACACGCCGGTTCCCTTCAGCCCGCCGCTGGAAGACACATACCGCCCGTCGGTAGACATAGTGGCCGAAGCGATCAAGACATTGGCCGCCTATTGACTCCCGAAGGTCAGAGGGGCCGATCGAATGGTTTAGCCTCGCAGCCCAGGGCAGGTTCGATTCGCGGTGCATCCGTAAAACGCGTGGAAGACCCCCGGTTTGTGACAGGGCAGGGGTCCTATCTCCCCAATCTTCACTTCGAGGGGGAGGCCTGGATGTCGGTGGTGCGGTCCAGCGTTCCGCACGGAACAGTGACGTCGATCGACACCGAGGCGGCGAAGGCCATGCCG